>JBIOYL010000254.1:0-7971 GCA_044870185.1 Actinomycetes bacterium
ACGAACGGGTTGGCCGGGACCAGCTTGCGCTCCTCGTACAGGCCGAGGAACTTGCCGATGTCGTCGCGGCTGAACCCGAACGTGGTCTGGGTGAGGTCGTTGGTGCCGAACGAGAAGAACTCGGCCACCTCGGCGATCTCGCCGGCGACCAGCGCCGCCCGGGGCAGCTCCACCATCGTGCCGAACAGCACCTCGAGCTGCTGGCCGTGCTCGGCCATGACCGCGCTCGCCACCGGCTCCAGCTCCTCGCGCAGCTGGGCGAGCTCCTCGCGGGTGGCGGCCAGCGGGATCATGATCTCCACCACCGGGGTGCCACCGGCGGCCTTGACCCGGCAGGCCGCCTCGATGATGGCCCGCACCTGCATGGCGTACAGGCCCGGCTTGACGATGCCCAGCCGCAACCCGCGCAGCCCCAGCATCGGGTTGGCCTCGTGCAGGTCGTTGACCTTGCCGAGCACCTGCTCGGCCTCGTCCAGCGGCATGACCTCCCCGCCGCCGAGCTTGACCTCGCCGGCGCCCTTGTCCTTGGCCAGCGCCACCGCCACGGCCAGGTCGACCTGGTTGGGCAGGAACTCGTGCAGCGGCGGGTCCAGCAGCCGCACGGTCACCGGCTTGCCGTCCATCGCGCGGAAGATGCCGACGAAGTCGTCGCGCTGCAGCGGCCCCAGCACGTCGTAGGCGGCCTGCTCGTCGGCGGCCGTGTCGGCGAAGATCATCGTGCGCACGGCCGCCACCCGCTCCTCGCCCAGGAACATGTGCTCGGTGCGGCACAGGCCGATGCCCTCGGCGCCGCGGTCGATGGCGTTGGCCGCCTGCTGGGGGGTGTCGGCGTTGGCCCGCACCTGGAGGCGCCGCACCTGGTCGGCCCGGGCCATGAAGCGCTCGAACGCCTGCCAGATCTTGTGCTTGCGCGCCTCGGGGTCGCCCGCGCGGGCTCGCTCGATCGGCGAGTCGGCCAGCTCGAGCTGGCCCGCATACACCTTGCCGGAAAAGCCGTCGATCGTGATCCAGTCGCCTTCGGCGACGGTCGTGGCGTCGACGGTGAACCGCTTGCCCGCCCGGTCGACCCGGATCGCGTCGGCGCCGCACACCGCCGGGATGCCCTCGCCGCGGGCGACCACGGCCGCATGCGAGTTGGTGCCGCCGGCCGAGGTCAGGATGGCCTGCGAGCGGATCATGCCGTGGTAGTCGTCGGGGGTGGTCTCACGGCGCACCAGGATCACCGGCTCGCCGCGCTCCGCCCAGGCCTGGGCGTCGTCGGCGGTGAACACCGCCCTGCCGACCGCCGCGCCCGGGGAGGCGTTCAGGCCGGCCGCGATCGGGCGGACGTCGTGGCCGGCGGCGATGACCGGCTTGAACAGCTCCTCCAGACGGCCCGCGTCCAGGCGCAGGATGGCCACATCGACATCGATCAGGCCCTCGTCGGTCATGTCGTGGGCCATGATCCACTCGGCGAAGGCGGTGCGCTTGCCGATCCGGGTCTGCAGCAGCCACAGCTTGCCCTGCTCGACGGTGAACTCGACGTCGCACATGTCGGTGTAGTGCCGCTCCAGGGCCTGCAGGTGCTGCTGCAGCTCCGCCCACGCCTGGGGTTGGACGCGGCCCATCTCCTCCAGCTCGAGCGTGTTGCGGACGCCGGACACGACGTCCTCGCCCTGGGCGTTGGGCAGGTAGTCGCCGTAGGGCTTGCGCTCGCCGGTGGCCGGGTTGCGGGTGAACGCCACCCCGGTGCCCGAGTCGTCGCCCTTGTTGCCGAACACCATCGCCTGCACGTTGACGGCGGTGCCGAGGGTGTCGCTGATCTTGTTGCGGCGCCGGTAGTCGACGGCCCGCTTGTTGTCCCACGAGCCGAACACGGCCTGGACGGCGAGCCGGAGCTGCTCCTGCGGCTCCTGGGGGAACGCGCGGCCGGCCTGGGCGGCGATGAGCTCCTTGAAGCGCCCGACCAGCTCGCGCAGGTCGCCGGCGTCCAGGTCGACGTCGCCCTGTACCCCTTTGGCCTGCTTGGCCTGCTCGATGGCCTCCTCGAAGTGGTCGCCGTCCACGCCGAGCACCGTCTTGCCGAACATCTGCAGTAGCCGCCGGTAGGAGTCCCAGGCGAAGCGCTCCGAGCCGGTCTGCGCGGCCACGCCCTCGACGCTGCGGTCGTTCAGGCCGACGTTGAGCACCGTGTCCATCATGCCCGGCATCGAGAACGGCGCCCCCGAGCGCACCGACACCAGCAGCGGGTCGGCCGGGTCGCCGAGCCGCCGGCCCATCTTGTCCTCGAGCGACCGCAGGTGGGCGGCGACCTCGTCCAGCATGCCGTCGGGGAACCGGCCGCCGGCCTTGCGGTAGGCGTTGCACGCCTGGCAGGTGACCGTGAACCCGTGCGGCACCGGCAGACCCATGTTGGTCATCTCGGCCAGGTTGGCGCCCTTGCCGCCGAGCAGGTTCTTCATGTCCTTGTTGCCCTCTTCGAAGTCGTACACATACTTGGTCCTGGTCTGGGTGTCGGACATGGCGGTTCCTCCTGTGCGCTGCTGTCGAGCCCTAGCCTACTGGTGGCCGTGCCACATGACGAGATGGCCGTTCGACAAGACCGCCCCGGCCATCCCGCGGGGCGGGCGCAGAATGCTCGTGTGGTCGCGTCCTTGAGCCCGCGCCGTCGCCTGCTGGTGGCCGGGGTCGCCGTCCTGCTCGCCGGTGCCCTGGGCGCCGTGGCCGGCGTGCTCGCCTGGCCGCGGGCCAAGCCGGCGCTCGGCCCCGTCCCGGTGCTGCTGGTGCACGGCTACGACGGGACGCCGGCCGACATGGGCGTGCTGGCCGACCGGCTGCGGGCGGCCGGGCGGGCGCCGGTGCTCCCGGTCGCGCTGCCCGAGCGGGGCACGGGCGACGTCGAGGTCTCGGCCAGGACCCTGGCCCAGGCGGTGGCCGCCACCGGCGCGCCCAAGGTCGACCTGGTCGGCTACTCGGCCGGCGGGGTGGTCGTGCGTGCCTACCTGGCCCTGGAGGGCGGGGCCGGGCGGGCCCGCCGGGTCGTGCTGCTGGGCTCGCCCAACCACGGCGCCGGGCTGGCCGGGCTCGCCCTGGGGCTCGGCGCCGACGCCTGCACCGGGGCGTGTGCCGAGCTGTCGCCCGGGTCGAGCCTGCTCGCCCGCCTGAACGCCGGCGACGAGACCCCCGGCCCGGCCGACTACACCAGCATCTGGACCGACCGGGACCAGACCGTGACCCCGCCCAGCTCGGCGGTGCTGGCCGGCGCGCGCAACGTGCGCGTGCAGGACGTGTGCGCCGGGTCGGCGGTCGGCCACGGCGGCCTGGCGCGCGACCCGCTCGTCGTCGGGCTGGTCGAGCGGGCGCTGGACGCCGGTTTTGCCCGTCCGCCGGGCGCCGCCGACTGCGCCGCGCTGCGAGCGGACGGCGCGGCGCACGGGTTGACAGGCCGGCGACTGCCGGGCAGCGGGCGCATGGGTTGACAGGCCGGCGACTGCCGGGCAGGCTGCGCCCGTGACCAGAACCGTGCTCGCCGGCGGCCGCGTCTTCGACGGCACCGGCGCCGCCCCCGCCGAGGCGGACCTCGCCATCGTCGACGACCGGATCGTCGAGGTCGGCCCCGGCCTCGACGGCGACGAGCGGGTCGACGTGGCCGGGCGGACGCTCCTGCCCGGCCTGTTCGACTGCCACACGCACGTCACCCTCAGCCACGTCGACCTCCTGCGGCTGGCCAACACGCCGTTCTCCTACCGCTTCTACCAGGCGGCCGAGAACCTGCGGGCCACCCTGGCGGTCGGCATCACCAGCGCGCGCGACGCCGGCGGCGCCGACCTCGGCATCAAGCAGGCGCTCGCCGACGGGCTGATCCCCGGCCCCAGGCTCCAGGTGTCGCTGTCCATGCTGACCCAGACCGGCGGGCACGGCGACGGCTGGATGGTGTCAGGCGACGTCTACCACCTGATCCCCGTCTACCCCGGCATGCCCGACACCATCGTCGACGGGCCCGACGCGATGCGGCGCAAGGTACGCGAGCTCATCCGGGGCGGCGCCGACGTGATCAAGGTGGCCACGACCGGCGGGGTGCTGTCCCCACGCGACGACCCACGCCACGCCCACTTCGGCCCGGACGAGCTGGCGGTGCTGGTCGCCGAGGCGTCGGCGGCCGGGCGCTGGGTGATGGCCCACGCCCAGGGCGCCGCCGGCATCAAGGCGGCCGTGCGGGCCGGCATCCGCTCGGTCGAGCACGGCATCGACCTGGACGACGAGGCGATCGAGCTGATGCTGGAGCGCGGGGCCTGGCTGGTGCCCACGCTGCTGGCCGCGCGGGGCGTGCTCGACGCGACCGAGTCGGGCGTGCGCTTTCCCGACGCCATGCTGCGCAAGGCGGCCGAGGCGGTCGAGCTGCACGCCGAGTCGTTCCGCCGGGCCGTGGCGGCCGGGGTCAGGATCGCCATGGGCACCGACTCGGGCGTGACCCCGCACGGCGACAACCTGCGCGAGCTGCAGCTGATGGCCGAGCTCGGGATGCCGCCCGCCAGGGTGCTGCGGGCCGCGACCGCCAGCGCGGCCGAGCTGCTCGGAGTCGACCGTGACCTCGGCACCCTGGAGCCGGGCAAGCTGGCCGACGTCGTGGTGGTCGACGGCGACCCGTTCGACTTCGCCACCCTGCCCAAGCGCATCGTCGCCGTCTGGCAGGGCGGCCGCCAGGTCAGCTCTTGACGTCCTTGGTGGCGAAGTTGGCCCAGGCGGCACCCAGGAACACCGCGATGTAGACGGCCTGCAGGGCGAAGCCGCGGCCGACGTGGTGCCACAGGATCGGCGTGCGGAACAGGTCGACGAAGGCGAGCCAGTAGTGGGTCGGCAGGTAGGGCTTGACCGACCCGGCCGCGTCGAGCAGGTCGAGGATCTCGGAGGTGACCAGGGCGGCGAGCGCGCCGAGCGCGGCGGCCAGCGGCGAGTCGGTCAGCGTCGAGGCGAACAGGGCGATGGCGGCCACGCCGAGCATGGACGTGGCCACGTAGACGACCGTCACCACGGTGCGGAAGGTCGCGTCCGGACCGGCGAGCGCGCCTCCACCCGACAGCGACGGCAGCGGCTTGATCCCGAAGAAGCTCGCCCCCACCACGAACCCGACCGCGGCGACGGCCAGCACGGCCAGGAACACGAAGATGATCGTGACGGCGAGCTTGACGACCAGCAGCCGGGTGCGCCCGACCGGTCGGGTGAGCAGGTAGCGCAGGGTGCCGATGCTGGCCTCGCCGGCGATCGTGTCGCCGGCCGTGACCGCGACGGCCACCGGCAGGAACACCGGCAGCACCAGGGCCAGGGCGGCGGCAGGGAACAGGGCGCCGTTGTTCAGCACCTCGGCGAGGAACGCCGGCCCCTCCCCCGGCCGGGGGCCGACGCCGGTCACCTTGAGGAACACCGCGACCAGGGTGGGCAGGCCGGCCAGCAGCGCCACGACCACCCAGGTGCGCGGCCGGATCACCAGCTTGCGCAGCTCAACCAGGAACATCGCCACCGCCCACGTCCTGGCCGGGCCGGCCGGTCAGCTGCAGGAAGACCTCCTCCAGGGTGGGGCGCTCGACGACCAGCTCGCGCACGCGCACGCCGCCGCTGACCAGGCGGCGGTTGAGCTCGTCGGGGGCGATGCCGTCCAGCTGCACGACCAGGCGGTCGGGGCCCTGCTCGCCCAGCCCCAGCCCGCGCTGCCGCCCGATCAGCGCGGCCGCCTGGGCGACGTCGGGGGTGTGAACGCGGACCTTGCCGGTGGGGGCGAGCAGCCGGTCGACCCGATCCTGGGCGACCAGCCGGCCGTGGTGGACGATGGCGGCGCGGTTGCAGACCTGCTCGACCTCGGCCAGCAGGTGGCTGGACAGGAACACCGTCGCGCCGCGCTCGACGAGCTCGACGAGCAGGTCGCGGACCTCGCGCATGCCCTGGGGGTCCAGGCCATTGGTGGGCTCGTCCAGGATCAGCAGGCGGGGCGAGCGCAGCAGCGCGGCGGCCAGCCCGAGGCGCTGGCGCATGCCGGTCGAGTAGGCCTTGACCGGGCGGCGGCCGACCCGCTCGAGCCCCACCCGGGCGAGCGCGTCGTCGATGCGCCGGCGGCGGTCACGCAGCCGCCCCCCCGGCCCGGCCGCGTCGAACAGGGCCAGGTTGGTGCGGCCGGACAGGTGCGGGTAGAAGGCCGGGCCCTCGATCAGCGCGCCGACCTGGGGCAGGACCCGCCGGGCGTGGCGCGGCATCGGCTCGCCGAGCACGGCGATATGCCCGCTGGTGGCGTAGACCAGCCCGACCAGCATGCGCACGGTGGTGGTCTTGCCCGAGCCGTTGGGGCCGAGGAAGCCGAACAGGTCGCCGTCGTGCACCTCGAGGTCCAGCTCGGACACGGCCGCAAGGCTGCCGTAGCGCTTGGTGAGCCCCTCGGTGCGGATCACCGCAGCCATGGTCAGCCGCCCACCCCGGAACGCACGCGGGCGCCGTCGCGGGCAAGGGCGCCGGCGGCCTGTTCCAGCACCCGTCGGGGCACCGTGCCGGCCAGCGCGTAGGCGACCTCGTCGCGCTCGAAGACCAGCCCGTTGAGCAGCGGGGTCTCGATCAGGCTGGCCTGCCCCCACGGGCCGCTGACCTGCGGCACCTTGGCCAGGAAGGCGCGGGTGCGGGGCGAGAAGCTGGCCGGGAAGGCGAGCACGGCCACGACCGCGAAGCCGCTGCCGTAGGTGCGGGCCGCGCCGGCCACCGTGCTGCGCTCGTGCAGGGCGGCCAGGCGGTCGGGCAGCACGAACGGTGAGAAGCGGTCGACGGCCCGGGCCACGTCCGGTGCGTCCTCGACGTCGACGCGGGCGTCGGGCGGGACGGCGAAGCGGGCGACGGGACCGGGGTCGCGCTGGCGCAGGTCCAGGAAGCTGGTCGAGATGACCGGCAAGCCGGCGCCGCGGGCGGTCAGCTCGACCCGGACCGGCAGGCCGGAGCGTGGGTCGGCCCACAGGTCGACCCGGCCGACGGTCGTGTCCGGCGAGCGCGGCCGGATGCGCAGGCCCTGCGCGTCGACCCCGGCCACCCGGCGGGCGCCGATCCGGCTGACCTCGCCGGGCGCCGCCTCGGCGGCCAGCCGGCGGCCGAGCTCGGGCGGCAGCAGGTCGGCTGGGCGGGCGAAGCGGACCACCGACTCGCCCCGGGTCAGGCTGGCCTCCCGGCTGCCCGAGTCCCACAGCCAGGTGCCCTGCTCGTCGTGGTAGAGGTCGCGTTCGCCGACCGTGCTGAGCTGGTCGACCCGCCAGCGCTGGGGGCTCTGCACCCAGGCGCGCATGCGGGTGGTCTCGCCGAGCAGGGCGACCACCTGCCTGGCCCGGGGCACGTCGGGCAGGCCGAGTCCGGCCCGGCTCTCGGCGTAGCCCTCGTAGGCCACCGCGCCGGAGGCGCGGACCCGCGCGAGCAGCTCGGCCGCGGGCGTGGGCCGGTCGCGGGCGGGTGTGGCGGCGACCAGCGCCGGCAGGCAGACGGCCACGGCGACGGCCACCAGCAGGACCGTCCAGCGCCAGGAGCGCGCCCCGTGTCGGGATCGCAACATGCATTCACCCTACGACGGTTGCCCGACTTTCGGGCCGGCCCGCGCCCGCCGCACGGCACCGCCCAGGGCGCTGCCCGCCCACCCTCCGTTGCCCACCCTCCGTCAAGGAGTCCACTTGCGGGTTTCTGTGCTTGCTTCTCCCTATCTGCCGCCTTGCGACTCCGCGAGCCGGCGGAGGGCGGCCAGGAGCGCGGCGGCCGCCTGGCCTGGTGTGCCCGCGCCGACCGGGATGCCGTCGACCTGGACCACCGGCATGACCTCGCGCACCGTGCTGGACAGGAACGCCTCGTCGGCGCCGGCCAGGTCCTCGGCGCCGAACACGCCCTCGACCACCTTGAGGCCCGCGTCGGCGGCGAGCTCCAGCAGGGTGGCCCGGGTGATCCCGGCGAGGATGCCGAGCTCGAGCGAGGGCGTGCACAGCG
>JBIOYL010000255.1:0-16073 GCA_044870185.1 Actinomycetes bacterium
GCTCGGCGACCGCGAGAACCGCTGGACCTGCCGGATGCGCTACCTGGTGCAGGAGCTCGGCCCGGAGCGCTTCCGCGCCGAGCTCGAGCGCCGCGCCGCCTTCCCGCTGACCCCGGCCGGGCAGGCGCTGACCCGCCGCGCCCGCGGCGACCACGTCGGCGTGCACGCGCAGCGCCAGCCCGGCCTGCACTACGTCGGCCTGAACGTCACCGTCGGTCGGATGGCGGGCCGCAACCTGGTCGAGGCCGCCCGGCTCGCCGAGACCTACGGTTCCGGCGAGCTGCGGCTGGCCACCGACCAGAACCTCATCCTGCCGGGCGTCCCGGGCGACCGGCTGGCCGACCTGCTCGCCGAGCCGCTGCTCGCCGAGCACTCGCCGACCCCCGGCCCCTTCGAGCGCGGCGTGGTCGCCTGCACCGGCAGCGAGTTCTGCCGTTTCGCGATCGTGGAGACCAAGGCCAGGGCGGCGAGCTGGGCCCGCTGGCTGGACCGCCACGTCGAGGGGGGCGGCGAGGACATCATCCGGCTGCACCTGTCGGGCTGCTCGGCCTCGTGCGCCCAGCCGCAGATCGCCGACATCGGCTGCCGCGGCGAGGTCGCCCACGCCGGCGAGGCCATCGTCGAGGCGGTCGACGTGGGGCTTGGCGGCAGCCTCGGCACCGACGCGGCGTTCATCGACTGGGTCGAGGGCGCCAAGCCCGCCGACCAGGTGCCCGCGGCGCTGGCGGCGCTCGTCGGCCGCTACCAGGCCGAGCGCCGAAGTGGCGAGCGTTTCCACCAGTGGTGCCGGCGGCTGCCCAACGACGAGCTGCGGGCCACGCTCGGCCACGACCAGCCGGGCGACGACCAGCCGGAGGAGCGGCGCTGATGGCCGGCTTCAAGATCCGCGACGAGATGAACGGCATCGCCGAGGCGCCCGGCAAGGTCTGGTTCTGGGAGCTCGAAGAGGCCGTCATCGACGCCGACCGCTGCATCCAATGCGGCACCTGTGTCGCCGTCTGCCCGAGCGACTCGATCGCCGTCGGTGCGAACGACCTGCCCGTGCTCGCCAAGATGTGCACCGGCTGCTCGCTGTGCTGGGACTTCTGCCCGCGCGGCGGCCTACGCCACGAGGCGACCTGGAAGCTCACCGGCGCGGACGGCGGCGGCCTGGACGCGGTGCGGGAGCGGTACAGCGCACGGGCGCGGCCCGAGGTCGCCGGGGCGCAGGACGGCGGGGTCGTCAGCGCCATCCTGGTCGCCCTGCTGGACGCCGGCGAGCTGGACGGGGTGCTGCTGGCGCGTGAGAGCGCCCGCGAGCCGTGGAAGGGCGAGGCGTTCCTGGCCCGCACCCCTGCCGAGGTGGCCGCCTGCGCCGGCAGCTTCTACAACCAGACCATGGCGCTCGGCCATCTCGACCTGAAGGGCTACGACCTCGGCCCGGCGCCGCGGATCGCGCTGGTCGGCACCCCCTGCGAGATCGAGGGCATCAAGGCGCTGCAGGCCCGCCCCTGGTTCCGGGGCAGCTCCCGCGGCGTGGACGCGGTCGTGCTCACCATCGCGCTGCTGTGCACCAAGAGCTTCAACTACGAAAAGCTCATGGTCGGCGAGCTCCAGCGTGCGCGGGGCATCCCCCTGGAACGCATCGGCCGGGTCGACGTGCTGCGCGGCAAGCTGCTCGTCCAGGACCACCAGGGCGCCACGCTGCTCGAGGAGCCGATCCGCGACTTCCACGGCGCCGCGCTCAAAGGCTGCGACGAGTGCACGGACTTCCTCGGCAACGCCGCCGACCTGTCGGTCGGCAGCGTCGGCAGCCCCGACGGCTGGTCGAGCATCCTGGTGCGCAGCGCCGCGGGCCGAAAGGCGCTCGCGCATGCCCTGGAGCGGCTGGAGCTGCGCGAGCTGGACCGGCCGGAGGCGCTGGCCAAGCTGGAGGCGCTCGACAAGAAGACCGCCTTCGCCCACCTCAAGCGGCCCTTCGACCCGGACGCGCCGCTGTTCGTGGACTTCGCCGAGCACCTCGAAGGCTACGCCGGCACCGACCGCGCCCCGGTGGTGCGCGACCGGTGAGCGGGGCGATGGCCGCGCCGCGCCTGGAGCTCGCGCCGCCCCCCGAGCCCACCGAGCTGCGCGCCCGCACGCGGGCCCTGGCCGAACAGGACCCGGCCGGCGCCGCCGACCTGCTCGACCGGGGCACCTGGATCGCCGGTGAGCTGTGGCAGGCGTGGGGGGCGGCGCTGGAGCGCGCCGGCATGGGCCACGAGCGGCTCGCCGAGATCGCCGCCGACGACCGCAGGGAGCTGTGGCTGTGGGTGATGGGGGAGCGCACCTGGGCGCAGTGCGCCGGCGGGCTGGCCGGCCGCATCCGCCGCCGCCTGCCGCACCGCCCGACGTGAGGGCGGCGACACCGGCTCGACGTGCCGGCGGCGACGGCCGGCCGGGCGGCTCACTCCACCGCGTGGCGGTGATCGTGGGTGTGCGCCTCGCGCGCGTGCTCGCCGGCCGGGTCCGCGTGCGGCTCGTGGGTGTGGGTGACGCCGGCGTGGTCGTGCTCGTGCCGGTGGGTCGCCGTCATGTGCTCGACCTGCTCGCCGTGCCGCAGGTAGTGCGTGACATGCGTGTGCTCGTGCTCATGTGCTGTCGCCTGGTGCTCGTGCTGCTCGGCCATCGCAGCCTCCTTGGGGCAACCTCGCTCCGGGGCAACAGCCTCCCGCACGCCCGCGCCGCCGTCCAGGGCCAGCCACCGTGGGATGGCGGCTTCGGTCGAAGGCCGTAGTAGGATGCCGGCGTCATGGACCGCGACGAGCTGCGGGCACGAGTGCGCGCGCTGCGCGCCAAGGGGCATTCTCCGAAGGAGATCGCCCGCGCGCTCGGCATGCCGCCCGCGGCGGTCGCCCCGCTCGTCAGGGCGATCGCCGCAGCAGACCAGGCCGGTGCCGTGGAGCACCGGCCCGTCGAGTGCTGGGTGAGCCCGGGCTGGCGCGAGGGACTCACCGTCGAAGGACACCCTGAGTGGCCCGACGTCGAAGCCGCCGACCCCGGCGCGGCAGGCCTGGTAAGCGTGCTGGTCACGCGCGAGGAGCGCTACGGCAAGGTGCGTGTCTGCGGCTGGCTGGTCGACACCTGGTGCCTGGGGGTGAAGGACGTGGTCGGCCCGCGCGTCATGGACCGGCGCCGCGCGGCCGAGTTCATCCGCTCGTACTTCTCGGCCTACCAGGCGCCGCCGCTGGCGGCGCCGCTGGAGCTGGCCCGGCACCTGGTGTTCGGTGCGGTTGCGTATGCGCGCAGCCTCGGCTTCGAACCCGCCCGGGGCTTCCAGGCGACCACGGATCAGCTCGGGCCGTGGACGGGGCCGAGCGCCATCGGCTTCGGACGTGACGGCAAGCCCTTCTTCGTCCAGGGCCCCAACGACGACGCCGACGCCATCCTGGCGACGCTGGAACGCTCCGTCGGGCTGGACAACGCCCAGTACGTGGTCCGCGCGTAGCCGCGGCCGGCAAGCTCGCCGGGACGCCCGCCTGGGCGGGCCGTCCAGCGGCCCGCCGAAGCGGCCCGCCGAAGCGGCCCGCCTGGGCGGCCCGCTACGATCGAGGTCGTCGGCCGTCAACCGCGGAAGGAGCTGCATGTGGCCGTGTTCCGTATCCTCGAGGGTCGCGCACGTCCGGGCAGGGTCGACGAGATCGTCCGGCTGTTCGAGGCGCAGGCCGAGGCGGTCGGGCACATGGAGGGGATCGCCTTCGTGCAGGTGCTGCGCAGCGGCGACCAGATCCTCGGCATCTCCTGCTGGCACAGCGGCGAGGCGATGCAGCGGTATCTCGAGCTCGACGCCACCAAGGACTTCTATGCGCAGCTGCCGCCGCTGCTCATGGGCACGCCGAGCATCCGCACCTATGAGGTCGTCAGGTCCTTCGCCGGCGTGGGCGGCGCGGCGGGCCCGCCCGGCTGGCCGCGGGCGTAGGGCGCCCGACGCTGGCGGCGGTCGAGCAACCTGGCGGAGGGTGACCTGACCATGACGTGGTATCTGCGCAGAGAGTGGGTCGACCAGGAGGACGGGATCGAGAACGTCATGCTCCACTACACCTGGTCGCCGCCTGGCGGCTGGCCGGACTGGGAGCGCAACCACAACGCCCGCATGCTGGTGGACGCCGGCGGGTTCCCGCGCCGGCGCACGAAGATCATCAAGATGCCCCGCGGGGTCCACGACGAGCAGGCCGGCGGCTGGCGGCCCGACTACCGCCTGCACTACTACTTCGAGGTCTGGCAGCACGGCCGCAACTGGCACACCGATCTGGAGAGCCAGGACGTCGTCTACCGCGACATGGAGTACGTCGACCACGACGGCTGGGTGACCAACATCTGCGTGTACTGGGCGGTCTACGACTGGGAGGCGCCGATCTACAGCCCGATGGAGGATCCGCGCTTCCCGGCGGACTCGGAGTTCACCGCCGAGCGCTACTACGCCTATTGGGACAAGGACCGCTATCACCACAGCAAGAGCCAGATGCTGGGACAACTGCCGTTGCCGCACGTCTGGCGCACCCGGATCTGGGCGCCCCGCGGCGCCGCGGTGGTGCAGCAGTTCCACATCGGCCACCTGTACCCACCGCACGAGCGCTACGAGAGCTGGCTCGGGCCCGACGGCCCGTCCGGTCCTGGCGGCAACTGCTGGATGCTGCACCTGTGACGACGCCGCCCGGTGGGCGGCGTCGGCGCGACCTCGAGGAGGAGCGGTGACGATGAGCACGGCCGCGGACGTCATCCAGGGGCCGACGTTCGCGCTGAGCAAAGACTGGGTCGACCCCGCACCCGACATCGAGCTGGTCGAGGTCCACTACGTCTGGGGACCGCTCGGCGAGCCGGCGGACTGGGAGCAGGGGCAGGCGGCGGTCGCGGCGCCGACCGGTGCGGGCCGCCCGGCGCGGCGGGTCGCGGCGCTGGAGCTGCCCCGCCTCGTCGACGGGGCCGCCGACTACCTGCTGCACCATTTCTTCTTCGTCGCCGGCGGGGGCACGCGGGCGTCCACACCGGTCGTCACCGAGCAGATCGGCACCCGTGAGGTCAGCTACCACGACCCGGACGGCCGCTACACGCACGTGGGTATCGTGTGGACGGTCGGCGGGTCGCAGGAGCCCAACTACAGCGCGGCGACCCTGGACGGGCTGCCCTTCTCCGGCCACGACGTCACCGCCGGTGGCGAGATGCTCACCCCGATCTTCGAGTTCGTCCAGGCGGTGCCGGTGCCGCACGTGTTCCGAGGGCGGGTGTGGGGGGTGCGGGGGCAGCCGGTCACGCACGCGTTCCACCTGGTCCGGCTTGGCAGCCCGGCCGGCGACGACGCCGAGCGCTGGGACGACAATGCCGGCAGCGGCTGGCAGCTCACCATCTGACCGGCCGGTGCGCCCGCCTCGCCCCGCCGGCCAGCGCTCGACGAGCCCGGCCGCCGCCGCGCCACCCGGCCCGCTGGCCTGGGCCGAGGCGCAGCCGCGCGGCCGGCGGATCGTCTACCGCGGGCGGCTGGCCGGCCAGCCACGGCTGCGCCTGCACTTCGGCTTCGACGGCTGGCAGCAGCCGATCCGCGAGGTCGCCTTCGAGACCGACCAGGCCGGGCGCGCCGTGGCGGAGCTGCCCGCCCCCGACGGCCGCCTGGTGGTCGACTGTGTCGTCAAGACCGGCAGCGACTGCGACAACAACGACGGCGCCGACTACCGCCTCTGGCTGGACTGGGAACCGATCGACTGTCACCTGCACGCAAGCGACCCGGGCTCGGGCCGGCTCGGCTTTGCCGCCCTGCGGACCGCGCTGGCCTCTGCCGGCATCACCAGCGGGCTCATCTCCTGGCAGGCCAACGAGACCGTCGACCGGCTGCTCGTGGGTTGCCCGTGGCTGCGCCAGCTCGTCTGGGTGGTGCCCGGACGCACGCCGGTCGCCGAGGTGCGCCGACGGCTCGCGGCCGGGCACCTGGGGCTGAAGCTGCACCCCGCGTTCGACCGCTACCGCGCCGACGACCGTCGCCTGGACCCGTACCTGCGGGTGGCGGAGACGGCTCGGGTGCCCGTGGCCATCCACAGCGGGCCCGGCAACGCCGACCCGGACCGCATCCGGCGCCTGGCCGACCGGTTCCCCTCGGTGCCGGTCCTGCTGTACCACACCTATCTGGGGTTGCCCCCGGGCCGGCGGCGGGCGGCCCGCCACGCGCAGCACCAGCCCAACCTCTACCTGGAGACCTCCTGGTGCGGCTCGGACGAGGTGCTCCGCCTGGTCGACGCGGTCGGCCCCGACCGGGTGCTGTTCGGCTCGGACGCCGCCGTCGACGGGCCGCGGCACTTCGTGCAGCAGCCGCCCAACCTGGAGGGCCGCCAGACCTACAACGACGCCCTGCTGGCGCTGGTCGGCCGGCTCGACCCGGCGTCCGCACGCAAGCTGCTGCGCGACAACACGCGCCGGCTGTTCGGCTTCGACCCGGCAGCCGCGGTGCCGCCGCCGTAGCCGCCGCGCGGCCCGGCCGGTCCTGCCCGGTCAGCGCTCGTCGAGGATCCGCGGGAGCTTGCCGACCGAGCGCGCGAGGGTGTTGGGCTCGACCACGTCGACCGTGACGTTGACGCCGATGACGTGCTTGATGTGGCCGCGCAGCTCGGCGGCCAGCCGGGCCCGTTCGTCGGCGCTCGCCTGCAGGTCCCTGGCCTCGACCCGGACGGTCATCTCGTCCATCCGCCGGGGCCGGGTCAGCACGCACTGGTAGTGGGGGGACAGGCCGCCCATGCGCAGGATCAGCTCCTCGATCTGGGTGGGGAACAGGTTGACCCCACGCAGGATGATCATGTCGTCGGTGCGGCCGGTGATCTTCTCCATCCGGCGCATGCTCCGTGCGGTGCCGGGCAGCAGCCGGGTGAGGTCGCGGGTGCGGTAGCGGACGACCGGCAGCGCCTGCTTGGTCAGCGAGGTGAACACGAGCTCGCCGCGCTCGCCGTCGGGCAGCACCGCGCCGCTGTCGGGGTCGATGACCTCCGGGTAGAAGTGGTCCTCCCAGACGTGCAGGCCGTCCTTGGTCTCCACGCACTCGTTGGCCACGCCCGGGCCCATCACCTCCGACAGGCCGTAGATGTCCACCGCGTGCATGTCCAGACGCTGCTCGATCTCCCGGCGCATGTCCTCGGTCCACGGCTCGGCGCCGAAGATCCCCACCTTCAGCGAGCAGGCACGCAGGTCGAGGCCTTGGCGTCCCATCTCGTCGATCAGCGCGAGCATGTACGAGGGGGTCACCATGATGATGTCGGGCCGGAAGTCGGCGATCAGCTGGACCTGGCGCTCGGTCATGCCGCCGGACACCGGTACGACGGTGCAGCCCAGCCGCTCGGCACCGTAGTGCGCGCCCAGCCCGCCGGTGAACAGGCCGTAGCCGTAGGCGACGTGGACGATGTCGCCCGGGCGGCCGCCGGACGCGCGGATCGACCGGGCCACCAGGTCCGCCCAGATGTCGATGTCGCCGCGGGTGTAGCCGACCACGATGGGCTTGCCGGTGGTGCCGCTGGACCCGTGGATGCGCACCACCTGCTCGCGTGGCACCGCGAACAGACCGAACGGGTAGTTGTCGCGGAAGTCCTGCTTGGTAGTGAATGGGTACTTCGCGAGGTCCGACAGGTCGCCGCAGTCGTCCGGGTGGATGCCTGCCTCGTCGAACCGCCGCCGGTAGAACGGGACGTTGTCGTAGGCGTGCCGCAGCGTCCAACGCAGCCGCTGCAGCTGCAGCGCCGAGAGCTCGTCGCGCGACGCCGTCTCGATCGGCTCCAGGTCGCCAGGTGCCGGGCGCAGATCCAGCATGTCCGTCTCCCTTCTCGAAGCTGCATGGCACACAGTAACCCACCGCCGGCAGGGCGGAGCCGACCGGCGGTCGCCGGGGCGCCGGCCACGCGCTCGCCGACCTGTCGGCAGGCCGCGCCGATGTGGTTAACTCGGGCCGCCCGGCCGGGGCACGCCACCGGCCGGCGCGGCGATCGCGAGCCCGAGGAGTCGCCATGGCAGACGACCAGCCTGGTCCGCCGGGAGGCGGCAGCCAAGACGAACGTCCCGGCGAACGACCCACCGAGCCGCTCGGCGGCCCCCCACAGCCGCCCCAGCCCCCACCCTCCCACGCCCAGCCGGGAGGCGACCAGCCGTCCCCGCCGGCCTACGGGCCGCCCCAGCCCACCGCCCAGCCGTACGGGTACGGGCAGCCAGGCTACGGGTATCCGCCGGCACCGCAGACCGAGGGGCTGGCCACCGCGGCGCTGGTGACCGCCATCGTGGGCTTCTTCGTCTGCCTGCCGGTCGGCGCGATCGTGGCCCTGGTGCTGGCCCACAACGCCGAGCAGCGCATCGAGGCCGCCGCTGGGCGCCTGTCCGGCCGGGAGCAGGCCAGAGCAGCCCGCATCATCGCGATCATCGAGCTCGTCCTGTTCGCCATCTTCGTGCTGGCCGGCGTGATCGTGGGGGTGATCGCGTTCAGCCAGCGGAACGTGGCGGTGGGAGGCTGACCAACGAAGGGAGCCAACCATGGCGGAAGCGGCGGTCCTGCGCGCCAGGGTCGCGGACGTGATGCCCGACGTGCTGGCCGACCTGGAGCGGCTCGTGGCGATCCCGTCGGTGGCGTTTCCCGGCTTCCCGAGCGAGCCGGTCCACCGGATGGCCGCGGCCACGGTGGAGCTGCTGCGCCGCTCGGGTGCTGAGGGCGCCAGGCTGCTGGAGGTCCCGGGCGGCTACCCGGCCGTCTACGCGGACCTGCCCGGGCCCGAGGGTACGCCCACGGTGCTGCTGTATGCGCACTACGACGTGCAGCCTGCGCCCACGGAGCAGGGCTGGGACACCGACCCCTGGACGGCCACCCGCGCCGACGACGGGCGCATCTACGGGCGCGGGGCGGCCGACGACAAGAGCGGCATCGCGATCCACGCGGGCACCTTGCGCGTCTTCGACGGCCGGCCGCCGGTCGGGGTCCGGCTGCTGATCGAGGGCGAGGAGGAGACGATCAGCCATCTCGAGGCGTTCGTGGCGGCCAATCCCGACCTGGTCGGCTGCGATGCGTTCGTGATCGCCGACATGGGCAACCCGGCGGTCGGCGAGCCGGCGCTCACCACCGCCCTGCGGGGCAACGTGTTGTGCACCGTCACGGTGCGCACGCTGGCCGCCCCGGTGCACTCCGGCCTGTTCGGCGGGGCCGCCCCGGACGCGCTGGCCGCGCTGCTCCGGATCCTGGCCAGCCTGCACGACGACCAGGGCAGCACGGCCGTGCCCGGCGTGGCCGGCTACGACTGGACCGGCGGGGACGTCGACGAGCAGACCTACCGGCAGCGCGCGGGGGTGCTGGACGGCGTCGACCTGGTCGGGGAGGGGTCGCTGGCGTCGCGGCTGTGGTCCAAGCCCTCGGCCACCGTGATCGGCCTGGACGCCCCCACGGTCGCCGAGGCCGCCAACGTCTTGATCCCCAAGGCCACGGCCAAGATCTCGATGCGGGTGGCGCCCGGCGCGGACGCCGACCGCGAGCTGGAGCTGCTGCTGCAGCACCTGCGCACGGCGGCGCCGTGGCACGTCCAGGTCGAGGTGGCCAAGGTCAAGGCCGGCCAGCCCTTCCAGGTCGACCTGCGCGGCCGCGCCGTGCAGGCCGCCCGCAGGGCACTGGAGGCGGCCTTCGGCAGGCCGGCCGGGACGATCGGCTCGGGTGGCTCGATCCCGCTGGTCCACGCGCTCACGCAGGCGTCGCCCGGCGCCGACGTCATCTTGTGGGGGGCCGAGGACCTCGCCCAGGCCCGCATCCACGGGCCCAACGAGAGCGTGGACCCGGGCGAGCTCGAGCGCTGCATCCTGGCCCAGGCCGAGCTGCTCCAGGACCTGGCCGACGAGCACCGCAGCTGAGCCACCGCGCAGCACCGACACTCCGCTCGCCGCCCGGCTGCAGGGTGCCGCCCGCCCGGGCGGCCGGTCGTTCCCCCCCGGCGACCGGCGGCCCGGGCGGCCAGGACCGGGCGGTGACCCCCCCGCCGCCCGGCGCCCCCCAGGACCGAGCGCGGCCGTGGCACGAAGTAAGCGCACGGCGCCCGGTCCGACACGCAAGCGGCCGTCCTGGCTCCCGCTCGACGCTACCGGGCGGTGCCGTGGCTGTCGTGAGTAGCCGGCTACTCTACGGCCGGGCCGGGCGGTATAGCATCGCCCGCGTGGATGTCTCGTGGCCGCTGGTGGGACGCCGAGCCGAGCTCGAGGCGCTGGCTGCCGCCCTTGGGCACGGCCCCGTCGAGGGCGGCCGCGCCGGGGGCGGCGGCACCGGGGACGGCCCCGTCGAGGGCGGCCGCGCCGGGGGCGTCGTGCTCGCCGGTGCCGCCGGGGTCGGCAAGACGAGGCTGGCCGACGAAGCCCTGGCCCGGGCGCAGGCGGCCGGGCGGGACGTCGAGTGGGTGGCCGCGACCCGGGCGGCCGCCTCGATCCCGTTCGGCGCCGTGTCGCAGCTGCTGCCCCCGGCCGAGCGCCTGGGCGACGACCGGCTCGACACGCTCCGCCGGGCCGCCGCCCTGCTCGCCGAGCGGGCCCGCAGGCAGCCCCTGGTCTTGGGGGTCGACGACGCCCACCTGCTCGACGACGCCTCGGCTGCGCTCGTGCACCAGCTCGCCCTGCGGGGCCTGGCCGTGGTGCTCGCCACCGTGCGGACCGGCGAACCGTGCCCCGACGCGGTGGTCGCCCTGTGGAAGGACGGTCTGGCCGGCCGCATCGAGCTGTCGGCGTTGCCGCCGGAGGCGACCGCCGAGCTGCTCGACGGCGCCCTGGGCGGCCCGGTCGACGGGGTGACCAGGCAGCAGGTGCTGCGGGTGACCGAGGGGAACCCGCTGTACCTGCGCGAGCTGGTCTTGGGTGGGCTGGAGACCGGTGCGCTGCGACAGGTCGACGGGGTGTGGCGGTGGAAGGGCGGGCTGGGCGGCGCGACCCGGCTGGCCGAGCTGGTCGAGGCCCGCCTCGGCACCCTCGGCGAGGCGGCCAGGGCCGCCGTGGAGCTGGCCGCCTTTGGCGAGCCCTTGCCGGTCGGCGTGCTCGAGCGGCTGGTCGACGCCGACGCGGTCGTGGCGGCCGAGCAGGGCGGCCTGCTCATGCTGGAACGGTCCGGCCGCCGCGCGCTCGCCCGCCTCGCCCACCCGCTGTATGGGGAGGTGCTGCGGGCCACGCTGCCGCTCGGCCGCGCCCGGGCGGTCGCCGAGCGGCTGGCGGCCGCCTTCGGTACCGGCCCCCTGCGCCGGCGGGACGACCTCCTGCGGGTCGGGGCCTGGCAGCTGGAAGCCGGCGCGGCCAGCAACCCGGCGCTGCTCCTGGAGGCCGCCGGGCTGGCGGCCGCCCGCTTCGACCACGAGCTGACCGAGCGGCTGGCCCGCGCCGCCGTCGACGCGGGCGGCGGCCCGACCGCCGTCCGGCTCCTGGCCGAGACCCTCGAATGGCAGGGCCGGCACGCCGAGGCGGTGGCGGTCATGGACAGCGAGCCGCCCGCCCAGGCAAGCGGTGCCGAGCGGGCCCGCTGGGCAAGCATCCGGGCCGGGAACCTGTACTGGGGCCTGGAGCGGACCGCGGAGGCCGAGCAGGTCCTGCAGCAGGCCGCGCTGGCCGAGGAGGGCGGCGACGAGGCGGTCGCCATGCTGGCCTGGATCCTGCTGTTCGACGGGCGGGTGCGGGAGGCCGTGGCGGTCGCCGGCCGGGTCCTGGACCGACCCGGGGCGTCCGCCCAGGCGCTCGTGTGGGCCGCGACCGCGGCGGTGCCCGCGCTCGGCGCGCTCGGCCGGCTCGGCGAGGCACTGGCCGTGGCCGACCAGGGCCTGGGCGTGGTCCGTGCCCACCCCGAGGAGCTGCCGTGGGGAGAGACCCAGCTTGGCCTGGCCCGCTGCCAGCTCCTGCTCGGCGCCGGGCGGCTCGCCGAGGCCAGGGCGATCGCCGAAGGCGGCTACCAGGCTGCGGTCGCCGACCGCTCACCCGAGCGGACCGGGGGCTGGGCCGGCTTCCGCGGGCTGGTCGCCAAGGCGCAGGGGCAGGTCGCCACCGCCGAGGCGTCGTTCCGGGAGGCGGTCGCGCTCCTCGACGAGCAGGACCCCTACCGCTTCATGCGCTGCTGCCTGGCCGAGCTGGCCAGCGTGGCCGCCCTGGCCGGCGGCCAGCAGGCGGCGGCGGCCTGGCTGGCGCGGGCCGACGCCCGCGGCGGCGAGGCCAACCGCTTCTTCGACGCCTGGGTCGAGCTGGACCGGGCCTGGGTGGCGGCCGGGGCAGGCGAGCTGACCCGGGCCGTCCGGCTGGCCGAGCGGGCGGCCGAGCTGGCCAGCGCCTCCGGGCAGTTCACGTTCGAGGCGGCCGCCTTGCACGACATGGCCCGGCTGGGCGCCGCTGCCAGGGTCCGGGGGCGTTTGGAGGAGCTGGCCGGTCTGCTCGAGGGGCGGCTGGTCCGGGTGCTGGCCACCTCCGCGGCCGCCCTGGCGGTCCAGGACGGAGCCGCCCTGGACCACGTCGCGGCCGCCTTCGAGGACCTCGGCGCCCTGCTGCTGGCCGCCGAGGCGGCGGCCGCCGCCGGTCGCGCCCACCGCGCCGCCGGCCGCACCGCCAGGGCCAACGCCGCCCGGGAGCGGGCCGCCGCGCTGGCCGCCGCCTGCCAGGACGCCCGCACCCCCGGCCTCGGCCCGGACGTGTTCGCCTCGGCCCTGGCCCCCCGTGAGCGGGAGGTGGCCATGCTGGCCGCCGCCCAGGCCTCCAGCCGGGAGATCGCCGCCCGGCTCGACCTGTCGGTCCGCACGGTCGACAACTACCTCGGCCGGGCCTACGCCAAGCTCGGCGTCGCCAACCGGGCCGAGCTGGCCGCCCTGCTCCGGCCCAGGACCCCACGGCGATGAGCGCCCCGGCCGGTCGGGCCTGCCGGCGCCGGCCCGACCGCCAGGCGAGGCGCGCACCGGATGGCTGGCGGTCTAGAATCGTCCTGCTGGCCGCACGGCCCTGAACGTTGCCGTCGGGCGCGTCCACGGCACGAGCGCGAACGGCCCCCGTCGGCCCCCCGCGGGGGCCGTTCGCATGCGGCATGGGCAGGTCCATCATGGCGGCCGGAGCTCGGCGAGCTTGGAGGCGGCATGCGCGAGGACGCGACGAACAGCGCGCCTGGCGGACCGGGGGGCCAGGCGGGGGCGAGCTGCGGGTCTCGACCCTGGAGACCTTCTTCGACCTGGTCTTCGTGTTCACCCTGACGCAGCTCACCACGGCGTTGTATCAGCACCTGTCCGCCGAGGGTGCGCTGCGGGTGGTGCTGATCTTCGCCGTGCTGTGGTGGATGTACGGTGGGTACGCCTGGCTGACCAACTCCGTGCCACCTGACCGGGCGGTCCGGCGGCTGCTGCTCATGGCCGGCATGGCCGGGTTCCTGGTCGTCGCGCTGGCGATTCCCGGCGCGTTCGCCGGCGCGGGGATCGCCTTCGGGTTGGAGTATCTGGCGGTCGTGCTAGTGCACGCCGGTTCGCCCTGCCCAACGTGGTGGCGGCGCTGCTGCTGGTGGGCGCCGCCCTGGCCGGCGGCACGTGGCGGTATGGACTATGGGGCGCCGCCATCGTGCTCGAGTTCGCGGCGCCGTACCTGCTGCCGCTCGACCAGCCCATCCGGATCCGCCCGGGACATTTCGTGGAGTGGCACGGCCTGCTGCTGCTGATCGCCTTCGGTGAGTCGGTGGTGGCGACCAGGATCGGGATCGAGACCGGCGCCGCAGGGCGGCTTGATCCCGGCCTGGTCGGCGCGGCGCTGCTTGGGCTGGCCTTGGCCGCTGCGCTGTGGGAGTCACGCTGCTTGGGATCGTCACGATCGCGGTCGGGGTCAAGAGCTCGATCGGTCACCTGACCAGGGCGCTGCAGCCTGGGCCGGCGGTCGCGCTCGGTGTGGGCGTCGCGTTGTACCTGGCAGGTGAGCACCCACACCTGGCGCCCGTGCGGGATCAGGCGAGCGTCGGGGCGTTGCGCAGCCATCTTGGTAGGCTGCCGCCGTGCGCGTGGTGTCGTGGAACGTGAACTCGCTGAAGGCCCGCCTGCCTCGGGTCGGGCAGCTCCTGGCCGAGCACCGCCCCGACGTGCTCTGCGTGCAGGAGACGAAGGTGGCGGCCGCGGTCTTCCCCCACCAGGAGCTGGCCGCGATGGGGTACGCGGCGGTCGACTACAGCATCGGCCGCTGGGGCGGGGTGGCGATCATCGTGCGCGAGCAGCTGAGGCCCTCCGGGGTGGTGCGCGGTCTGCCCGGCGAGCCCCGCTCGGAGGAGGCCCGCTGGATCGAGGCGGAGGTCGTCGGGATCCAGGTTGCCAGCGTCTACGTGCCCAACGGTCGAGCGGTGGGAAGCGGGCCGTTCGCCGACAAGCTCGCGTTCCTCGACGCGCTGCGGGAGCGGCTCACTGGGCTGGCGGGCCGCCCGCTGCTCGTCGCCGGCGACTTCAACGTCGCCCGGGCCGACCGGGACGTGTACGACCCGGCGGCGTTCGTCGGCAGCACCCACGTCACCCCGCAGGAGCGGGCCCGTGTGGAGGCGCTGCTCGACCTCGGCCTGGTCGACGCCTACCGCCGCCTGGAGCCGGAGGCGCCCGGCTTCACCTGGTGGGATTATCGCGCCGGGAACTTCCACAAGGGACTTGGCATGCGGATCGACCTGGCGCTGGTCAGCGCGGACCTGGCCGAGCGGGTCGAACGCTGCGGCATCGACCGCAACTACCGCAAAGGCCCAAAGCCGTCCGATCATGCGCCGCTGCTGCTGGACCTCGCAGACGCCGCGTGACCTGGTCAGCATCGAGATCCTGTGGCCGCTTCATCGGCTCGTCCGCTCCACCCAGTCAGGCCGGACGACCGCGCCAGAGCCTCCCAGAGCGCTCGATCCTCCTGCGGAACCCGTCGGAGGCCGTGGGCGAACGATCGTCGGGCCTGCGCCGCGGATGCGCCGCTTCGTCCAGGCGCGCGAGCCCGCGCCAGGCGGCATCGACCTCCTCTGCAGCAAACGGTCGGAGCCGGATCAGCCGTCCTGGGAGTTCGCTGATCTCTTGGGTGCCGCGGCGGGACATGCGTTGCTCCGTTGCGCCACGGGGCGTCCGCGCGGGCGGCGGACGCCTGGTGGCGACCGGCTCGACAGGCAACCATTCTCCATCAGCCTGGCTGAGGTGCTGCGCCAGGCGGGCCGCCGACGGCCACGACCTGACACGAACGTCACCCTGACACGAGAACTGGCACGAGCCCGGGTGGCAGGTCGAAGCGATCGATGTGCTGTGATGGGCGGACCACGAGCGTCGAGAGGAGACCGAGATGCGCAAGGTGATCGTGCAAGAGTGGATGAGCCTCGACGGGGTCGTGCAGGCGCCCGGCGCCGCCGACGAGGACCTGAGCGGCGGCTTCGCCCACGGCGGCTGGCACCTGCCCTACTTCGACGACAGCTCCCGGCAGTGGGTGGTCGACAACCTGACCAAGGCGGGCGGCTTCCTGCTCGGGCGCCGCACCTACGAGGGCTTCGCGGCCCACTGGCCGAACGCGTCCGCGCAGGAGCGGGTGGTCGCCGAGCCGCTGAACACCAAGCCGAAGTACGTGGCGTCGACGACGCTGGCCGAGCCGCTTACCTGGCAGCACTCGACGGTGCTCCAGGGCGACGTCGCCGAGGCCGTGGCCGCGCTGAAGCGGCAGGACGGCGACGAGCTGCTGGTGATCGGCAGCACGAAGCTGGTCCAGACGCTGCTCGCCCACGACCTGGTCGACGAGTTCCGGCTGATGATCGACCCGCTGGTGGTGGGCGGCGGCAAGCGCATCTGGCGCGATGACGGTGCGCTCAGGCCGCTGCGGCTCGTCGACAGCCGGGCAACGACCACCGGTGCCATCCTGGCGACCTACGTTCGAGCCGCTCGATAAGCTGGTCGGCGGGCGAGGCTCGGACCCGACTCGCCGATCCGGAGCTGGAGGGCTGGGCGGGCACCTGCTACGGCCGAAAGACATCCCAGGAGCTTGAATGTCAAGCGGCGGTCTCGTTGAGGTGATGCGACCAAGCGGTCGTCTCGTCGTAGGGCGTGCCGGTCTTGAGGCATCCGTGCAGGATGCCGACGAGCCGGTTG
>JBIOYL010000256.1:0-4822 GCA_044870185.1 Actinomycetes bacterium
GCCGGCCGGGCTTGGTGCCTTTGGGTAGCAGCGGCGCCAGCCTGGCCCATTGCTGGTTGGTGAGGTCTCCTCGTCCCATACGAGCAGTATTCCATAGAACCCGCCAACTTTCGAAACACACCCTAGCGCCGCCACGTACAGCACCCCCTCACCAGTGGGCAGCTCGGTGACCTCGCCCATCCACAGCGCGTCCGGCCGGCTGGCGGTGAAGTCGCGCCCCACCAGGTCCGGCGCGGCGGTGGCGGTGGGTCGCGGCGGGTGGCCTGGTGCCGCCGGCGGATGCGCAGCCCGGCCACGCCCGCCTGGCACATCAGGCGGGCGACCCGCTTGCGGCCCACCCGGAGGCCCTGGGCCAAGGCGCAGCTCGGCGTGGATGCGCGGGGCGCCGTAGGTGCCACGGCCGGCCGTGGGGGTCGCCCGGACCTTGCCGGTCAGCCAGGCATCCTGCCGCGCCCGCCGGCTGGGCCGGTCGGCCTTCCAGGCGTAGTAGCTCGCGCGCGGCACGCCCAGCGCGCGGCACGACCGGGAGGCAGCGTGGTGGGCCCTCTCCTGCTCGGCCAGCGCCAGGGACCTGCTCATCGCCGATCGGTCTCCCGCACGAAGAAAGCCACGGCCTTCTTGGGGATGTCGCGCTCTTCGGCCAGCACCCGCACCTGCTGGCGCAACCGGCGCAGCTCCTCCGGTTCGCTGCTGGAAGGCCCCTCGGCCTGGCCGGCGTCCACCGCGGCCTGCTTGCGCCACAACCTGAGCGTCTCGGCGCTGACCCCAGCTCGGCGGCGACCTCCTTCCACCGTTTACCCCGCTGCAGCGACAGCCGGACCGCCTCGGCACGGAACTCCGGCGGGTACGGCTTGCGATCGTTCGGCACACCCACTCCCTCCTGGCGGGCAGCAACCCGCCAACCGTTGAGGTGTCTACCGAACCGGGGCAAGCTCATCACGGGTTTGTCCCCGGTGGCGGTCAGCCACCCCACCGCACGACCAAGGACAAGGAGACACCGATACGGGTCGTCGTGGTGCTGGCCTGCTGCACCCATCGACGAGGACGGCTCCCACTGGGTCGTGATGGCTGACCCGGAGGGCAATGAGTTCTGCGTCGGCACCGAACCATTCTCGGATACGTGATCGAACTTCCGTGCCACACCACTTAGAGTCCCGCTCCGGGTCACCGAGGCGCTGGGCTGCCTCGCCTCCCGCTCCCGCCCACGCCGCCGACCGCGCCGACCGCACCAGACAGTACGCACACAGGCCAGCGCCATTCTCAACCCGACCTCCGCTGCATCCCGACCACCCTGATGCCGCCTACCCCAGGGTCTCCAGGAATCCCAGCAGCCTGCGCCGGGCACGTCAGCGGTTATCCAGCGTTCGGTGACGTCGGGTCAGGCGGGTCGACCAGGCGGTGCTGGTATGCCAGCGCGACCAGCTGGGCGCGGTCGCGGGCGCCGAGTTTGGCCATTGCCCTCGAGACGTGGGTTTTGGCGGTGGCCTGGCTGATCACCAGGTGCTCGGCGATCTCATCGTTGCTCATGCCATACGCCGCCAGCCCGGCGACCTCTCGCTCCCGCTCGGTGAGCTGGGCCAGCGCCCCAGCGTTGACCTGGCGGCTTGGGCCCCGGTCGACAAGCCGGGCAACCAGCCGGCGGGTCAGGCCGGGCGACAGCAGTGCTTCGCCGCCTGCCACCACCCGGATGCCGTGCAGCAGTTGGCCGGGGTCGGTGTTCTTGATCACAAACCCGCTGGCGCCGGCGCCCAGCGCCTCGATGACGTACTCGTCGTGGTCGAAGGTCGTGAGGATCAGCACGTGCACGTGCGCAAGGTCAGCAGCCTCGGCGATCTGGCGGGTGGCGTCCAGCCCGTCCACCCCTGGCATGCGGATGTCCATCAGGACGACGTCGGGGTGGGTTTGCCGTGCCAGGTCAACGGCTGCGGCACCGTCGGCGGCCTCGCCCACCACCACCATCCCTGGCTCGGCGTCGATGAGGGCCCGGAACCCGGCGCGGACCAACCTCTCGTCGTCGGCGATGAGGACCCGGATCGGCTCGGTCATGCCCCACCGCCGGGTGCTGTCGGTGGTCGTCGGTCCCTGCCCGTCCCGGTCCTCCAGGGGGCAGGATGGCAGGTCATTGGCGGGCGCACGCCGTCATCATGCCTGATTTGGGGTGGGTAGGGCGCACCGCACCTGGAAGCCGCCGTCGGGGTGCGGGCTGGCGGTGAACTGCCCAGACAGCGCCAGGGCCCGCTCCCGCATGCCGCTGATGCCGTGCCCACCCTGACCGTTGCTGCCGGCCTGGCCGGGGTTGGCGGCCGACCCGTCGTCGCGGATCCGGATGACCACCTGCGAGGGTTCGTAGCGCAGGTCGAGCTGGACGGTGCGGGCGCGTGCGTGGCGCAAGACGTTGGTCAGTGCCTCCTGGATGATCCGGTAGGCGGCAAGATCGACGGCGGCGGGCAGCGGCCGGGCGCTGCCGTGGACGGTGAGCTGGGGCTGCACCCCTGCCGCCCGAACCGGGTCCAGCAACGCCTCGAGCTGGTCGAGGCCGCCTCGTGGGGTCCGAGGCCGGTCTGGGTCGCTGTCGGCGCGCAGGACGCCCAGGATGGTCTTGACGTCGGCCAGTGCCTGGTCGCTGATCTGCTTGATCGTGGTCAGCGCCGCAACCGCCTGGGCGGGTCGCCGTTGCAGGAGGTGGATGCCAACCCCGGCCTGCACGCTGATGGTGGCCATGGTGTGGCCGAAGACGTCGTGGAGCTCGCGGGCGATGCGCAACCGTTCCTCGACCGCGCGGCGGCGGGCCTGCTCCTCGCGGGTCTGGACCTCGCGGGCAAGCTGCGCGCGGGTGGCCACCAGCAGTGCCCGGTAGTAGCCGACTGCCGTGCCGGCAGCGCCAGCGGTGGCGGCCGTCAAGACGGCGCTGCCAGAGATCCCGGCCGGCTCGGCAGCGCCGAAGGCCACGCGGATCCCCACCAGCGCGCTGAGCGCGGTCCCCACCGCGCCGGCCAGCCCCCACCGCCACCCCCGCAGGGCCGCGAGGGTGTAGCAGGCGATCAGCGGGGCCAGCGTAATCAGCCGGCCGGGATACTGGCCGGCAGACCAGGCCAGGGCGACCGCGTTGAGGACCACCAGCACCGAGATCGGGTAGCGGCGGCGCAGCGCCAGGGCGCCGGCCACCACCCCGACCAGCCCGACCGCCACGGCGTCGAGTGGACGAGGGCTGCTGATCCACGGGGGTCCGGCGCCGGTCCAGCTGGCGGCCAGCACCAGCACCGCCACCCCGACGCCAACCCCGGCATCGGTGAGGACCGGTGCGGCCGTGCGCACGGTGCTGGGCATCCTTGGTGTCTGCATCCCGACCTCCCAGGCATTCTGCCCGCACCCGCCGGTCACGCGCATCCGCCGCGAGTGGTGCTTGGCGCTACCGCACCCGGCGCACCGGTCTACCACCCGAGGATGACCGTACGCCCGCAGGGTGAGCCACAAAACACCACCACCAGCCGACGCGCGTTGCCCGCACCTGCCGCCACCATCAGGCCGGGACGAGCACAAGCCAGGAGGGACCGATCGTGGCGCAGCAGGCAGGGACCACACCACGCCAGACCGACGGTGAGCCGGCGGCCAGGCTGGCCCGATGGGCGCTGCGCGCCGCCATCACGGTGGCCGCGCTGGGGGTGGCGCTGGCCGCGTGCGGCAACAGCTCCGATCCCGTCGGCAACGTGGCCGCCGGCCCGGCCACAGGGGACGCGGCCAAGCTCGAGGCCGCCGACGGCAACCGCTTCACCCCGGCCACCCTGGAACTGCCGGCGGGTGAAAAGGTCACCATCCAGATCACCAACACCGACGATCGCGCCCACGATTTCGCGGTCGAGGCCGCCGACCTGAACACCGGCACGATCAAGGCAGGCGCGGTCGCCACCGCCACCTTCACCGTCCCCAAGGGCACCACCGCGTTCAAGTGCACCTTCCATCGCGGGATGACCGGCACGATCGAGGGCGTCTGAACATACCGACCAGTCGGTATCAGAATGTTAGTATCCGCCCGATTGGCGATGAAAAGCCAGAAACATGGACGCTGAAAGGAAGGACATGAGGTTCTCTCCGCAAGGCGTGGCGCTCTGGAGCGCCACCCACCGCTTCAGGGTGATCGGGCTGTGGGTCGTGCTGTTTGTGGTTGGGGGGTGGCTCACCTCCAGCTACCTGAGCGGCGCGCTGACCACCCAGGCCAACTTCGCCAACAACCCCGACTCCAAGCAGGCCCAGACCCTGCTGGAGCAGCGCCTGACCGGGCCGCGCCGCTCCAACGAGGTCGTGATCGTCCGCTCCCAGTCCCAGACCGTCAGCGACCCGGCGTTCAAGGCCTACGTGGCGCGGCTCAAGGGCGACCTGGACGCGCTCAAGCCCGGGGTCGTCCAGGAGGCCACCGACCCCTACCAGGCCGGTGGCCGGTTCGTGTCCAAGGACCGCCACGCCACGCTGATCCCGGTGACCATGGCCGGATCGCTGGACGACGCCAACGCCAACATCGACAAGGTGCTCGACCGGACGCTGCACGCGCCCCACCCAGACGGCGTGAGGGCTTGGGTGGCGGGCGAGGCGACCGCCGCCAAGGACTCCAACACCATCGCCGAGCAGGACCTCAGAAAGGGCGAGACCATCGGGATCGTGGCCGCCCTGGCCATCCTGATCGTGGTGTTTGGCACGGTCGCCGCCGCGGTGGTGCCGGTGGTGCTGGCGATCATGGCCATCGTGGTCGCGCTGGGGCTGGTGTCGCTGCTCGGCCTGGCGTTCGACCTGTCGTTTTTTGTCACCAACATGGTCACGATGATCGGCC
>JBIOYL010000257.1:0-4032 GCA_044870185.1 Actinomycetes bacterium
CGCGGCCGGGCTGGTCGCCGTCGACGCCACCTCGGGCGCCGGCGCGCTCCCGGTCGACCCGGCCTGCTTCGACGTCTACTACTTCGCCCCGCAGAAGGTGTTCGGCGCCGACGGCGGCCTGTGGGTCGCGCTGCTGTCCCCGGCGGCGCTGGCGCGCGTGGCGGCGGTCGCGGCGTCGGGCCGCCCGGTACCCGCCTCGCTCAGCCTGCCGCTCGCGCTGGAGCGCTCGCGGGGCGACCAGACCTACAACACCCCGGCGCTGGCCACCCTGTTCCTGCTGCTCCATCAGGTCGAGTGGATCAACGAGCAGGGCGGGCTCGACTGGGCGGCCAAGCGCTGCGAGGAGTCGGCGGCGCTCGTCTACGGCTGGGCCGAGGCGAGCGCGTACGCGACCCCGTTCGTGGCCGACCCGGCCGAGCGCAGCCGTACCGTGGCCACCGTCGACCTCGACCCGTCGGTCGACGCCAAGACGGTCAGCGCGGTGCTGCGGGCCAACGGGATCGTCGACACCGAGCCCTACCGCAAGCTCGGCCGCAACCAGCTCCGCCTCGGCATGTTCCCGGCCGTCGAGCCGGCCGACCTGGCCACCCTGACCCGCGCCATCGACTGGGTCGTGGCCACGCTCGGCCGATGACCGGCGGCCGCCGTGCTCACGGCGTGGCCGGTGCGGCCGCCAGGCCGGCCTGCCTGGCGGCGTGGTGCAGGCGCTTGTCCCAGGTGACGAGGAGCGCGTCGGGCTCGAGCACGGCAAGCGCGGTTGCCAGGTGGATCGCGTCGGCGGCCCGTAGACCGTGTTCGGCGGCCAGGTCCGCGGCCCGCTCGACCAGGCGGTCTGCCACGCTGACCACGGTGCAGCGCTCCAGGCACCGCCGGAACGCGTCGACCGCCTGGGCGTAGCGGTCGTCGGTCAGCCGGTGCGCGCGTCGCGCCGCGGCCAGCGCGGCGATCGCCTCCGGGTGGGCCAGGCGCGAGGCCACCGCCTCGCCGGCCTGCCGCCACAGCAGCTTGGCCTCCTCGGAGCCGTCCTCGACGACCACCAGCTTGATCAGCGCGGACGTGTCGAAGTAGGCGATCACCGCTCGATCAGGTCGCTGACGCTGCCGCTGTCGGCGATGGGGGTCCAGTCGAGCTCGCCCTTCGGCTTGCGGGGCGGCGTGGCCAGGCCGGCGGCGATGAGCCGGTCGATCGGGCGCTGCTCGTGGATCGCGACCAGCCGTGCCACGGGGCGGCCGTGCTCGGTGATGATGACATCCTCACCGCCGCGTGCGCTGTCCACGTAATGCCGCAGTCGATCGCGCAACTCGCGCATGCCCACGTGCATATCCACCCCTCGGTACACAATCGTCTTGGACAAGTGTACGCTACGCGTGGACGCCAGCCGCGGGCCGACCTGCACGCCGCACGCGTGAGCTCCTGGGCGCGCCGTGTGCGCCGCGCTGCCAGGAACCCCTCGCCTTCAGGTGGAAGCGGACGTCAAAGGTGCACCACCGGGCAGGTCAGCGTCCGGGTGATGCCGTCCACCGCCTGCACTCGGGCCACGACCAGCTTGCCCAGGTCGTCGACGTTGCGCGCCTCCGCTCGGACGATCACATCGTAGGGGCCGGTCACGTCCTCGGCCGACTGGACGCCCTTGATGTCCGCGATCTCCTTGGCGACCTGCGCCGCCTTGCCAACCTCGGTCTGGATGAGGATGTACGCCGTCACCACCAGCACCGCCTCCTTGGCTGGTCACCGTTCGCGCTGCGCCGCACGACGAGCACCCGAAAGGCAACGGCGATCCTTCCGGGTCGAAGGTGGGCGCATGCTACACGCGCCCCGGGGGCATGCCAAGGCATAACCATCACCAAGTACACAAACTGCCTCCTCGATACAGCTTCACGCGTTATCGTTCTGTGATCTATTCTCCTGGGAACGCCAACGAGGGATGTCCGCCGCCACCCGGTCCTGACCGAGCATGGAGGTACGTGCCCGTCATGTCGACCCGACGCCGCCAGCCCCGACGACGTGAGGACAGCGACGCCCGGCGACCCTTCCTGCCGCCGGTGCGCAACCTCGAGCTGCGCCGGCTCGAGCTGTGGGAATCGGATGCCGAGGCCGACGCCTACGAGTTCCTCGAGGAGTACGACGCAAGAGGCCACCACCTGCGGCTGGAGCGCTTCCCGCGGTAGCCCGGCAGTGCGCCGACCGGGCCGAGGCAGTGCGCCGGCCCGCCCCGGCTTGGAAGGCCGCACCCGCGTACCCGCCCACCGTGCCCACGTCCCTGCCGGCTGGGGCGGGCCTGATGCCCGCTGGCCGGCGGCCCGGCGGCCGGTCGGTAGAATGGAGCTTTCCCGAGACATTCCCGATCGGCGCAGGCTCGCGTCCGGAGGCATCGTCATGACGAGCACCGTCCCGCAGGATCTCCACCTGATCGCCAAGACGATTGCGTTCCGGCCCAGCGAGCAGGAGCTGCGGGCGCTCACCGACCAGATGCCGCAGGCCAGACAGACCAGGTACGGCAACGTCAACGTCCACACCCAGGTCCTGGCGCGCTCCAAGGCGTCGACCTACATCGTCACCGACCATCCGGAGGAGCACTCCGACCAGACGATCAGCCGTGCCGAAGGCGAGCATATCGCGGCCGTCCAGGACGCCTACATCCGCGAGCGGGACATGGTGGTGGTCGAGGGCTTCGTCGGCCACGACGGCCCCTACCGCACCCCCGCCCGGCTCATCATCGAGCAGGCCAACGCCAACATCGCCGGGATGCAGCGCTTCCTCTACTACGACCCGATCGACGACGGCCGCTGGCATGAGCCGCAGCTCACCATCGTGTACACCCCCAACCTCACCATGCCCGGCTATCCGAACGACCGGGTCATCGCCGTCTGGCTGGAGGAGGGCGTCACCCGGGTCGTCAACTCCGACTACTTCGGGGAGTCGAAAAAGGGCGGCCTGCGCATGTGGAACAAGCGCGTCTACGAGGGCGGCGGCCTGGCCATGCACGCCGGCTGCAAGGTCATTCCCACCGCGGGCGGGCCGAAGACCATGCTGATCGTCGGGCTGTCCGGCACCGGCAAGACCACCACCACGTTCACCAAGCAGAACGGCTCCCGCCCGGTCCAGGACGACTTCATCGGCCTGTTCGCGGGCGGCCAGGTCGTCTCGACCGAGGACGGCTGCTTCGCCAAGACCTTCGGGCTGTCGGCCACCGACGAGCCGACCATCCACGGCGCCGTCACCAAGCCCGACGCCTACCTGGAGAACGTCTCCCAGCACGGCGACGAGCTCGACTTCTTCGACACCAGCTATACCAAGAACGGCCGGGCCGTGTTCAACATGCGCTCGATCGACAACTTCCCGGCCGACCAGGTGCCCCCGGCGTCGTTCCTGCTCATCCTGAACCGCAACGACAACATCATCCCGGCCGTGGCCAGGCTCGACATCGCCCAGGCGGCGGGCTACTTCATGCTCGGCGAGACCCAGGGCACCTCGGCCGGCGGCAAGGACGAGGAGGGCAAGGCGCTGCGCGTGCCCGGCACCAACCCGTTCTTCCCGCTGCGCCACGAGCAGCAGGGCAACCGGCTGGCCGAGCTGCTGGAGGCCCACCCGCTCGAGGTCTACCTGATGAACACCGGCCGGGTCGGCGGGCCCGACGACGACGAGCGCTCCAAGAAGATCCGCATCCCGCACTCGTCGGCCGTGGTCAAGGCGATCGCCGAGGGCACGATCACCTGGGACGCCGATCCGGACTTCGGCTACGGGGTGGCGGCCGGCGTGCCCGGCATCGACGACGTCGAGCTGCTCCAGCCGCGCCGGCTGTACGAGCGGCAGGGCCGCAGGCACGAGTACCACGACCGGGTTGCGCGGCTCAAGCACGAGCGCGCCGCCTACCTCGCGGAGTTCCCCGGCCTGGACGAGGCGATCGTGAAGGCGGTCAGCTGACCGTCGACGACACCAACAGGCAGCGGGGCGCCGGGTCGGCCCGGGGCGCCGGGTCGGGCCCGGGTGCCGGGTCGGCCCGGGGCGCCGGGTCGGGCCCGGGTGCCGGGT
>JBIOYL010000258.1:0-15545 GCA_044870185.1 Actinomycetes bacterium
AGCTCCTCGGTTACGTCGTCGGCCGGCTCGTCGGTCACGTCGTCGGCCGGGGTGGCCGCCGCGGGCGCATGCCGGCCGGCGATGGCGCGGCGCAGGATGCGCGCCTCCACGCCGGGCGACAGCTCGATGGTCACGACGTCGCCGTCGAAGCGCTTGACGGTGCCGACGAAGCCGCCGATCGTCTGGATCTCGTCGCCCAGCTCGAGCGAGCGCTGCAGCGTCTGCTGGGCCCGCGCCCGGCGCTGCTGCGGCCGGATGAGCAGGAAGTAGAAGACGAGCACCATGAAGGCGAGAAAGACGAGCTGAGCGCCACCCTGTCCCATAGCGGAAGACCTCCGAGCGGCCCGGGCGCCTCCCGGGCCAGCGTGCGACCGGGCCGCCATGCCGAGGAAAGCGGCGACGCACGACAGCACACCGCCGCCATCGTGGCCGCGGGGCGTCGGCCATGGTAGGGGCGCGGACGCGGCCGGTCAACCGGTCCGGGTCGGCGGTGGCGTGATCGTGCGGCCGGGTCGGCCGTGGGTCCGATGCCGTCGGCCGGCGGCCCGGCATCCTACGAACGGTCGTCGAACAGCGGAGCGGCCGGCGGGGCGGCCGGGCCGGCCGGTGGCGCCAGGCCGAGGTGGCCGAAGGCGGCCGCGGTGGCCACCCGCCCGCGCGGGGTGCGCGCGAGGAACCCGAGCTGCAGCAGGTAGGGCTCGGCCACGTCCTCGATCGTGTCGGGCTCCTCCCCCACCGACACCGCCAGGGTCGCCAGCCCGACCGGCCCGCCCGCGAAGCGCTCGCACAGCACCCGCAGCAGGGCGAGGTCGAGCTTGTCCAGGCCCAGCCGGTCGACCTCGAACAGCTCCAGCGCGTCGGCGGCCACCTCGGCGTCGACCTTGCCCGACCCCCGCACCTCGGCGAAGTCGCGCACCCGGCGCAGCAGCCGGTTGGCGATCCTGGGGGTGCCCCGGGAGCGGCCGGCGAGCACCCGGGCGCCGTCGGCGGTGATGTCGACCCCGAGGATCCCGGCCGAGCGGCGCACGATCACCTCCAGGTCCAGGGCGGAGTAGAAGTCGAGCCGGGCCGAGAAACCGAAGCGGTCACGCAGCGGCGAGGTGATCAGCCCCGTGCGGGTGGTCGCGGCGACCAGGGTGAACCGGGGCAGGTCCAGGCGCAGGCTGCGGGCGCCCGGCCCCTTGCCGAGCACGACGTCGATCTGGAAGTCCTCCATGGCCGGGTACAGGACCTCCTCGACGGCGCGGGGCAGGCGGTGGATCTCGTCGACGAACAGCACGTCCCCGGCCTCCAGCCCGGTCAGGATGGCGGCCAGGTCCCCGGCCCGCTCCAGCGCCGGCCCCGAGGTGACCCGCAAGCCGGCCTCCAGCTCGGCGGCCACGATGGCGGCCAGGCTGGTCTTGCCGAGCCCGGGCGGTCCCGAGAACAGCAGATGGTCGGGTGGCAGCCCGCGCCGGCGGGCCGACTCGAGCACGATGCCGAGCTGCTCGCGGGTGCGTGGCTGGCCGACGAACTCGTCGAGCCTACGCGGCCGCAGGCTGCCCTCGCTGGCCCGGTCGCCCGGCGACGGCTCGGGGCTCAAGATGTCGTCGGTCATCGGCATGTCCCCCTGGTTGCTCGGCCGCCCGCTCCCCCGGGTCACCGGTCCGCCCTGCCCTGGGCGGTGGCCAGCGCCCGCAGGGCGAGGCGGAGCAGCTCCTCGGTGGGCAGCGACCCGGCGTCGGGCGGCAGCAGCTCCAGGGCGGCGCGTACCTCGGCCGGGCCGTAGCCGAGGGCGCCGAGCGCCTCGCGCACGTCGGCGTAGGCGGGCCGCATGCCCGCGTCGCCGGGCAGGCCGGCCTCGCCCTGGCCGAGCTTGCCCCTGAGCTCGAGCATGAGCCGCTGGGCGCCCTTGCGCCCGACGCCGGGCACCAGGGTGAGCGCGTCGGCGTCCCCGGCCGACACCGCCCGGCGCAGGGCGTCCGGCGAGTGCACCGACAGCACGGCCAGCGCCAGCTTGGGCCCGACCCCGTTGGCCCCGAGGAGCTGCTCGAACACCCGCCGCTCGTCGGTCGACGCAAAGCCGTACAGGGCGAGGGTGTCCTCACGCACGTAGGTCACGGTGTGCACCAGGACCTCGCCGTCCCGTGGCAGGGCGGCCAGCGCCTTGGCGGTCAGGTGCACCCGGTAGCCGACGCCGCCCACCTCGATCACCGCCCCGTCGGGGAGCTGCTCGAGCACCTGGCCCCGCAGCGAGGCGATCATGGGCCCCTGCCCTCCGACCGGGGCACCCCCGATGGACTCCTCCAGGGCGAGGTCGGGGCGGCCCGGCGGAGCCAGTCGTCGGCGGTCGCGGCACCGACGACGGTCGGGCCGCCGGCCACCCCGTCGGCGCGGCCCGCGGCGGCGGTGTGGTGGAGGTGGCAGATGGCGACGGCCAGGGCGTCGGCGCTGTCGGCCGGGCGGGGCGTGGCGGGCAGCCGCAGCATCGCGGTCACCATATAGCCGATCTGGGCCTTGGGCGCCGAGCCGGTGCCGGTCACGGTCCGCTTGACCTCCGACGGCGTGTAGGAGACGACCGGCAGGCCGTGCTCGGCGGCGACCAGCAGCGCCACCCCGGAGGCCTGCCCGACCGTCATGGCGGTGCGCACGTTGGCGTTGCAGAACACGCGCTCGATCGCCATGCAGTCGGGCCGGTCGCGGACGATCACCGCGCGCAGCCGGGCGGCCAGGTGGGCCAGGCGGCCGGCCACGTCGGGCCCGGTCGTGGCGATCGTCCCGTAGCGCAGCGCGGCGGGCTTCCCGGCCGCCGCCTGCGCCGTGGGCTGCTCGACCACGGCGAAGCCACACCGCGACAGGCCGGGATCGACACCAAGGACCCGCAGGGCGACCGCCTCCGATCGAACGAGTGTTTGGCGCTGGCAGAAGCCTACGCGCCGCGGCCCGGCCACTCAACCACCGCGGCCCGGCCACCCGACCACACGCCCGTTACCCAAGCACCGACGGGGCCCGATTCGTGCCGGCCGGGCCGCTCCTCCGGCCGGCTGCGGCGTCGGGCGGCTGCCGTGCTCAGCGTGCCGGACTGCCGTAATCGTCCCGCTGCCAGCCCAGCTCCCGTGCCATGGCAAGCCAGGCATGCGCTTGGGCGAGCTTGAGCTCGGCGCGCCGCAGGTGCTTCTCGATGTCGATGTTGGACCTGCCCGGCTCGGCGTCGATCTCATCGTAGAGCGCCTCGCCGCTGCGGAGCGCCTCGTACCCGCGCCGCATGGCCTCGTCCCAGGTCAGCTCCGTCCACTTGGACATGGCTCACCGCTTCCCCCACAAGCGTCCACCAGAACCTTCTCGCCTCCAACGACAGCTGCCGACCCGAGTATGCCAGCGGCGGTGCCGGGTGCCACGGCCGACCAGCGGCGCTCGACCGGCTTGGCCACCACACCCGCCAGCGCCGACGATGCGGCCCGCATCCCCGGCATGGTGGTGGGCCGGCAGGCTGGCTTCGGGTAGCATGCGCCCCGCCACCCATCAGGCAATCGCCCATGGCTGAAGCCAGGTGCTCAGGCAGGGGTGGCACGGTCGGACGCCGAGGAGGTCAGCGCGGATGCTGAGCGCGTACGTGCTCATCCAGACCGAGCTCGGCAAGCCAGCCCAGGTCGCCCAGGCGATCAGGGACCTCGATGGCGTGCAGTGGGCCGAGGACGTCACCGGCCCCTACGACGTCATCGCCAGGGTGCAGGCGCCCGGTCTGGATCAGCTCGCCCGGCTGGTGGTCTCCCGCCTCCAGGTCGTGGACGGCGTCACCCGCACCCTGACCTGCACGGTGATCCACCGGTAGCCGCAGAACTTGGCCTGGCACGCCTCCGCCTCATCCAAGGAGCGCCGTCCAGCGCCACCCGAGCGCCGGGGGCGGGTGTGACGACCGCTCACCGCGCCGCCGCCGCCTTCGTTAACGACCGGAAGGCGCCGGGTAGGCAGGCGCGGAGCTTGGAAAGGAGGTGCCATGAACGGACTGCTGTGGACGATCTTCATCATCCTCGGAATCATCGCCTTCGCCCTCATCATCCTCGGGCGTCGGCGCGTCTGACGCGGACGCCTGCGGCACGGCAGCACCGGCCCTGACGCCCGCCGGTGGTTGCCGCCGCCCGCCGCGTCAGCGCCCGGCCCGGCTCGACGCCCCGCCGCGTCAGCGCCGCCCCGGTCCGACGCCCGTCCGGCAGCGCCGCCCAGGCCCCGCTCCACCGAGCCCGGCTCGACGCCCGCCGCGTCAGCCGACCTCCACCTCGGCCATGACCTCGTCGGGGATGTCGAAGTTGGCGTACACGTCCTGCACGTCGTCGAGGTCCTCCAGCGCGTCCAGCAGGCGCAGCACCCTGACGGCGGTCTCCCGCTCCAGCGGCACCGACACGCTCGGCACCATCGTCACCTCGGCCGACTCGTAGGCGATCCCGGCCGCGTCGAAGGCCGCCCGCACCGCCCGCAGGTCGCCCGGCGCGGTGATGACGGTGACCGCGCCGGCGTCGTCGACCTGCACGTCCTCGGCGCCCGCCTCCAGCGCCACCTCCATGATGCGATCCTCGTCGGCGCCGTCGGCCGCCAGCGTGAGCTGCCCCTTGCGGGCGAACAGGTAGGCGACGCTGCCCGCGTCGGCGAGGCTGCCGCCGCCCTTGGCGAAGACATGCCGCACGTCGGCGGCCGTGCGGTTGCGGTTGCCGGTCAGCGCCTCGACCAGCACCGCCACCCCGCCCGGGGCGTAGCCCTCGTAGGTGACCAGGTCGGGTGCGGGCCCGCCGGTCTGGCCGGCGCCGCGTTTGACGGCCCGGTCGATGGTGTCGTTGGGCACCGAGTTGTCCTTGGCCTTTTGGATGGCGTCGGCCAGGGTCGGGTTGCCGTCCGGGTTGGGACCACCGCTGCGGGCGGCGCTCTCGATCGCGCGGATCAGCTTGGCGAACAGCCTGCCGCGCTTGGCGTCCTTGGCGCCCTTCTGATGCTTGATCGTGGCCCACTTCGAGTGGCCTGACATGTCGCTCCTCTCGCTCCTGCCGCACCGCGGGCGCCCCGAGTCACCCGGGCCGGTCAGCGGCCCGCCACGAGCTCGGTGAACATGCGGTGGAGCCGGCGCTCGCCGGTCAGCTCCGGATGGAAGGAGGTCGCGAGCAGCCGGTCCTGCCGCACCGCGACGACATGGCCGTCCACCTCGGCCAGCACGTCGACGTCCGGCCCGGCCTCCGACACCCAGGGCGCCCGGATGAACGCGGCGGTCATCGGGCCGCCGTCCAGCCCCTTGACGTCGAACTCGGCCTCGAAGGAGGCCACCTGCCGGCCGAAGGCGTTGCGGCGCACGCGCACGTCCAGGACCCCGAGCAGCTCCTGCGGCGGGCCCTCGACCTCACGGGCCATGAAGATCAGGCCCGCGCAGGTGCCGAAGACGGGCAGGCCCTCGCGGGCGCGGGCACGCAGCGGCTCGAGCAGCCCGTAGCGGGCGGCCAGCTTGCCGATCACGGTCGACTCGCCGCCCGGCACGACCAGGCCGTCCACCCGGTCCAGGTCGGCCACGGTGCGCACCTCGACGCCCTCGGCGCCCGCGTCGGCCAGGGCGTGGAGGTGCTCGCGGACGTCGCCCTGGTAGGCCAGGACGCCGATGCGGGGACGCTGCACGGCTACCAGCCGCGGCCGGCCAGCCGCTCGCCCTCGGGCACCGATGCCAGCCCGACCATCGGCGCGCCGAGACCACGCGAGACCTTGGCGATGATCGCCGGGTCGTTGGAGAAGGTGGTGGCCTCGACGATCGCCCGGGCGCGGCGGGCCGGGTCGCCCGACTTGAAGATGCCCGACCCGACGAACACGCCGTCGGCGCCGAGCTGCATCATCAGCGCCGCGTCGGCCGGCGTGGCGACCCCGCCGGCGGTGAACAGCACGACCGGGAGCCTGCCCTCGCGGGCGACCTCGGCGACCAGCTCGTAGGGGGCCTGCAGCTCCTTGGCCGCCGTGTACAGCTCGTCGGGGCGCATGCCGGCAAGCCGCCGGATCCCGCCGGCGATGGCCCGCATGTGCCGCACCGCCTCGACCACGTTGCCGGTGCCCGCCTCGCCCTTGGAGCGGATCATGGCCGCGCCCTCGGCGAGCCGGCGCAGCGCCTCCCCCAGGTTGGTCGCCCCGCACACGAACGGCACTTTGAACTGCCACTTGTCGATGTGGTTGGCCTCGTCGGCCGGGGTGAGCACCTCGGACTCGTCGACGTAGTCGACCCCGAGCGCCTCGAGCACCTGCGCCTCGACGAAGTGGCCGATGCGGGCCTTGGCCATCACCGGGATCGACACGGCCCGGATGATCTGCTCGATCAGCTCGGGGTCGCTCATGCGGGCGACGCCGCCCTGGGCGCGGATGTCGGCCGGCACCCGCTCGAGCGCCATCACGGCGACGGCGCCAGCGTCCTCGGCGATCTTGGCCTGGTCGGCGGTGACGACGTCCATGATGACGCCGCCCTTCAGCATCTCGGCCAGGCCGCGCTTGACCCTGGCCGTCCCGGTCACGTGCGAGGTCGCATCCATGGTCGTCGATGACTCCTTCGTCGCCCAGCGGGAGGCCGACCGCGACGTCGCTCCACCCTGCGTTTTCCCTGCTCAGGGGCACAATTTGAGGTTCAGGCTACACCCGGGGGCCGGCGGCCTTCAACGCGCGGCCCAGCCCCCGACGCGCCGGCGCCGGGCAGCCCTCAGCCGGGCTGCCCTCAAAGGTCCCTGAGCGCCGCGATGCGCTGGTCCAGCGGTGGGACGGCCGCGAACCGCTCCCAGGATGGGGCGTCGCCGTTCGGGCCGGGCGGCGCCACCCACAGGTGGCGCAGCCCCACGCTGCCGGCCTCCAACGGGCCGGCGCTGGTCTGCAGCTTGGCCAGGGCGCTTGCCAGCCCGGGCGGGTAGCGGGTGAGGTAGGCGCCGGCCTCGTCGGCCTCGAACTCCAGCCGGCCGGGCGCGGCCAGCGCAAGCAGCGGCGCCAGCGGGGACAGCAGCACGGCTGCCAGGCCGTACAGCGCCCCCCCGCCTCGCCAGCGCCGCTCCCAGGCGAGCCCGGGCAGGCCGCCGAGGACCACCGCGGCGGTGCGCAGCCGCACGGCCGAGCTGCGCACGTGGGACAGCTCGTGGGCGAGGACGCCTTCGAGCTCGACCCGGTTGAGCGTGGTGAGCAGGCCGCGGGTGACCACGATGGCCGCCCGGGACGGGTTCGGGCCGACCGAGAAGGCGTTGGCGGCGTCGCTGTCGACCACGTACAGCCGGGGCATGGGCAGCCCGGCCGCCTCGCACAGCCCCTCGACCAGATTGTGGTAGCGGGGGTAGGTGGCCGGGTCGGCGGGGCTGGCCCGGGCGGCGGGCAGGGCCAGCCGCTCCCCGAGCGACGGGGCGGCGGCGACGGCCACGACCGCAACGGCCAGCAGGGCGGCGGCCAGCGCCCAGCCCCACCCGGACGGCAGCAGCAGGCCGGCCAGCACGCCGAGCAGGACCGGCCCGACGACGACGGCGGCGGCCACGGCCAGCCCGGCCCGCTGGTTGGCGGCGATCTGGGCGTGCATCACGGCAGGATCGCCAGGCCGACCCAGATACCGAAGACGACCCAGGCCGCCACCACCAGCAGCGGGGTGAGGCCGCCGTAGGCACGCCCGGCGAACCCGGGTGGCGGCTCGGCGCCCGAGCGCACCTGCTGGTTGGCGACGCCGGCCAGCGGCAGCGCCAGGGCCAGGGCGATGCCGGTCGCAAGCCCCAGCAGCGCGCCCCAGCCGACGTAGGTGGCCGCCGTGAGCTGCTCGAACACGTACCGGTAGGCCAAGGCGAGCAGGACGCCGAGCACCAGGTGCAGCATGCCGCCGTACACGTACACCATCGGGCTGCGCTCGCGGCTGACCAGCCCGCCCTCGAAGCGGACCAGGTCGAACCGGGTGAGCCGCAGGGCCAGGAAGCCCGCGTACACGACCGCCATCGCGATGGCGCCGAGAATCCCGCCCCAAAGGGCCGCTGCCACGTCCACCCTGCCTCCCGCTCGTCGTGCCTGCCTCGCCGATCCCGGCCGCGTCACCCCACGGCATGCTCCATGGCGCCTCTATCCTGCCGTGACTGCTCTGCCGGCTGAAGCCGGCAGTTTCTCAAGCCGCAGCGGCCTGACCAGAGCCCAGCCCGGCCCTGGTTGCGATGTTGCGGGCTCCGTTGTAGTCGGCGTCCCATGGCCCGCAGTCCGGACACACCGTCCTATCTCGCTGAGGTCGTGTGCATCTGGCGCCGCAGGCGTGGCAGTCGATGCTCGTGTAGGCCGGGTCCACCAGCACCATCCGCCGGCCAGCTTCTTCCGCTTTGCCGACAAGGATGCTGGTGAACTGTGCCCAGCCTGCGTCGAGGATCGAACGGTTCAGCCCAGCTTTTTGGGCCACGTTCCGCCCTGGCTCGGCGACGGTGCCCTTCGCCGAGGCGGTCATGTTGTCGACCCGCAGTCCTTCCAGAGCGATCGCGTCGCAACTGTTGATGAGCGTGCGGGCGGTCTTGTGGTGGAAGTCCCGCCTGCGGTTCCGGACCTTCCGGCACTCGCGGGCCAGCTTCCGGCAAAGGCGCTTCCGATTGCCCGACCCGCGCTGTGCCCGTTCCTTGCTGCGCTGGAGGTCCGCGATCCGTTCACGGGCGGCGTCCAAAAAGCGCGGGTTGTCGACCACCTCGCCGTCCGACGTGGTGAGAAAGCGGGCCACACCCACGTCCACACCCACTGCTCGGCCGGTCGCCGGCAGTGGCACCGGGTCGATGTCGACGACCACGATCACATACCAGCGGCGGTGCTCCCGCTTGAGTTGGAGCGTCTTGACCGTGCCACTGATGCGGCGGTGCTGCTTTACCTTGACGCGGCCGACCGCCTGCAACGACGCGTACGCCCACCGACCATCCTCGGCCGGCTCCCACTTCGCCCCGTTACCGGCGACGAACAGCACTTGGTCGAACCGGCCGTACGGCTTGAACCGCGGATAGCCGGGCGGCGTCCCACCCTGCTTTCGGGCATGCTTGGGCTGCTTGTGCGCGTCCTTCGCCCGCTTGTAGAACGCTGCGAACACGACGTTCAGCCGGCGGAGGGTCTGCTGCTGCGCGGTGAACGAATGCCGGCCCTGCCCGTCCGGATCAGCCTGCCGGATCTGCTTGAGCTGGGCGGACTGGTCGCCATAGCCGATGCTGACCTTCCGCATACCCCACGCCTCGCGGCGCTCTTGTAGGGCCGCGTTGTACAGATCGCAATGATCCCGCAGCAGCCGTGTCGCCCTGCCCTCCTGCGGACGCGTCGGCCAGGCGCGCAGCTTGTAAGCGCGTCTCACGGCATGCCCTTAACAGGGCGGGTGGTCTGCTCTGCGATGTACCGGCGGATCGTCGGCTCCGACACCCGACCGACCGACGCGACCAAGTACGACTTGGACCACAGGGTCGGCAGCCTGGACCGTAGCTGCCTGAACTCGGCGCGCAGGGTGCGGCTGGTCGCACCCTTGAGTTGGTGGGCGACTCGGGCCGGGGAGATGTCCGGTCCGCAGCGGACGAACAGGTGGACGTGGTCAGGCATGACCTCCAGCGCCTGGACCGTCCAGCCGTGCTCGGCACAGACCGTCGCGATCAGCTCACGGAGCCGGTCAGCGACCCGGCCGCCGAGTACGGGACGCCGGTACTTCGGGCACCACACCAGGTGGTATCCGAGGCTGTGTACAGCGCCCGTAGTGCGGCCATATTCGCTGAGCGATCCCACGCGACGATTATACACACGGCGTCGGGATAGTCGGCGGCTTCGTCGTTGCTCCCGATTCCCATGCCGGACGAATCCGGCAACCCCCGGAGGATCGTGATAGCCCGAGACCGCTCCCCGCCGGGCGGGCCCGTGGGCGCCCCGCCCTCCCGGGTGCGCTCACGCCGGGCGGCGGAGCACCTGGCCGTACACCTCGGCCACCTCGCCGGCCACCATGTCCCAGGCGTAGCGGGCGGCGGTGGCCCGGCCGACCTCGGCCAGCGCCGCCCGCCGGGCCGGGTTGTCGAGCAGGCCGCCGAGCGCCGCCGCCAGCGCCTCCGGGTCCCGCGGGGGCACGAGCACGCCCTCGTGGCCGTCGCGCACGATGTCACGGTAGCCGGAGATGTCGGAGCAGACCACGGGCAGCCCCATGGCCATCGCCTCGACCAGCACGATGCCGAACGACTCCCCCCCGAGCGAGGGGGCGCAGAAGATGTCGGCCGAGGCGAAGTAGGAGGGCAGGTCCGCTTGCGGCACCATGCCGACGAACACCAGGTCGGGGCGCAGGCGCGGAGGCACCATGGCCATCGCCTTGTCCTGCTGGTGGGCGTCGTCGCGGCCGACCACCAGCAGCCGCAGGCGCGGGTAGGCCGACTTCAGGCGCAGGAACGCGCGCACCAGGTACTGCAGGCCCTTGCGCGGCTCGAGCCGCCCGACGAACAGGATCGTCGGGCCGCCGTCGGCGTAGGCCGGCAGGGGGTCCGGGCGGCCGAACAGCTCGGCCGGGACGCCGTTGGGGATGACGGTCATGGCGCCGCCGAAGTGGCGCTGCCAGGTGTCGCGGGCGCTCGGGCTGACCGCGATGCGGGCGGCGAGCTTGGCGAAGCTGCGGCGCAGCACCGGCACACCAAGCCGCAGCGCCAGCGAGCGGCCGAGGTTGGCGTGGAAGGTGCCGACCGCCGGCACCGGCGACTGGGCCACGGCCAGAAGACCGGTGCTCGGCGACAGCGGCTCGTGGGCGTGGACCAGGTCGTAGCGGCCGGCGGCCAGGGCCCGCCGGACCCGCACGGCCACCCGCGGCCCGAACGCGATGCGGGCCACCGAGCCGTTGTAGGGGATGGCGATCGCACCGCCGAGCGACACGAACCCCTCGCCGCCGACCGGCTTGGAGCTGGGCGCGAGGATGGTCGGCTCGTGGCCGAGCTTGCGCAGCTCGACGGCGAGGTAATGGACGTGGTTGCCCACCCCCCCAGGCACCGACCAGTCGTACGGGCAGACCAGGGCGACCCTCACGGCGCCGCCCCCGCCACCCTGCCGCGCCGGGACGCCGGGTCGGGCGGGGCGCCGTCCGGCTCCCCTTGAGGGGCGGGCTGGCCGGCCGGGGCCGCCTGGGCCGGGTCGGCCAGCCGGTCGTGCCGCTTCCCCGCCGGGTCGGCCGGGGCACCGTCCGACCCCTCCTGGTCGGCGCGCTCCCCCGCCGGGACGCGGGCTGCGGTCGCGGCCCGGCCCGGGCCGCGCCACAGCGGGCTGAGCACGTGCCATTGCTCGGGCCGCCGGCTGATCAGCCCCTCGAACTCGGTGGCGAGCGCCTGGGTAACCGCCGCGGTGTCGGTGCGGGCGTTCCCGCTCGGCTCGACGCGGACCGGCGGCCGGATGACGGCCTCCCAGCGGCCGCGGCGGCGGGCCTGGTAGACCGCGACCGGCAGCAGCGCGGCGCCGGTCCGCAGCGCCAGCGACGCCGGGCCGGCGGGCATGGTCGTGGCGGCGCCGAACATGCGCACCGGCACGCCGCGGCCGGTCAGGTCCCGGTCGCAGACCAGCGCGGCGAGCTGGCCGGCGCGCAGCACCCGCAGCACGCCGCGCAGCGCCTCGGCGCCATCGTCCAGCGGCAGGATCTCCAGCCCGATGCTGCGGCGGTAGGCGGCGAAGCGCTCGTACAGCTCGGTGGGCCGCAGGCGCTCGACGACCACGGTGGTCGGGTAGCCGCTCGCGCCGAGCCAGGCCCCGCCCGCGTCCCAGTTGCCCAGGTGCGGGGTGGCGAAGATGACGCCGCGGCCGGCGGCGACCGCGGCGTCCAGGTGCTCGCGGCCGGCCAGGCGCAGGCTGCGCCGGAGCTGGTCGGGGGTCGAGTCCTCCAGCCGGAACGCCTCCACCCAGTAGCGCGCGTAGCTGGCGATCCCACGCCGGACCGTGACCTCCAGCGTGCGCGCGTCGACGGTCGGGCCGAGCACCTGCCGCAGGTTGGCCCGCAAGGCGGCCCGACGGCCAGGCTCACGCCGGAAGTAGACGCGGCCGGCGGCCCGGCCGAGGGCGAACGCCAGCGGTTCGGGAAGCCGGCGGGCGAGCTCCCAGGCGAGGAAGTACCACCGGCCCGCCAATGCGTCCTGGTCGGTCACCGACCGTGGTCCGCCTGCCAGACCCGCAGGATCCGCTGGACCACCGTGACCGCGGTGGCGGCCAGCATGATCCACAGGCCGACCACGACGTAGCCCAGCAGCAGGGCCAGGCCGAGCACGATGACCCGCTCCGGCCGCTCGGCGACGCCGACGTTGCAGTCGTAGCCCAGCGACTCGGCCCGCGCCTTCACGTAGGACACCAGCAGCGACAGGCTGAGCACGACCGTGGCCAGCACCACCGCGCGCCCGTCGCCTGCGCGCAGCCCGAGCAGCACGATGCCGGTGAGCACCGCCGCGTCGGACAGGCGGTCCACCACCGAGTCGAGGAACGCGCCCCGCCGGCTGGCCTGGCCGGTGGCCTTGGCCACCGCGCCGTCCAGCATGTCGGGCAGGCCGGAGGCCAGGCTCACCAGGCCGCCGACGCGGCCGTGGCCAGTGGCGATCAGCACGCCGGCGGCGACGCTGCCGGCCAGCCCGATGCCGGTGAGGGTGTTCGCGGTGATCCCGACCTTGGCCAGGGAGCGGCCGGCGGGCTCGGTGACGTGGCGGAACGTGTCGCGGGCGTTGGACGAGAGCACGAGATCCTGGCTGGTCGGAGGTCGGAGGCGGGTCGTTGGACGAGCGGCCATGGTGGGCGGGACCGGCGGAGGCTAGCACGCCACGCGCCGGCGCTCAACGACCGCGCTGGCCAGGGTAGCGGAGCCCAGGCGAATCCGACAGGATCAGCGGTAGCATCGCGGCTCCCGGGAGGCCCCATCGGGCGAGCTGCATCGGGGCGAGCCGCGACCGACCGGTGACCGACGAGGGAGGCCCGATCCGTGAAGAGCTACCCGACCGATCATGTCCGCAACGTCCTCGTCGTCGGCCACGGCGGGGCCGGCAAGACCTCGCTCGTGGAGGCGCTGCTGCACGCCACCGGCGCGACCAACCGGATCGGCCGGGTCGAGGACGGCACCACCGTGACCGACTTCGAGCCGGAGGAGACGCGCAAGCACTTCTCGGTCTCGCTCGCCCTGGCCCCGCTGGAGCACGGCGGCTGCAAGATCAACCTGCTCGACGCCCCCGGCTACGCGGACTTCATCGGCGAGGTGTGCGCCGCCCTGCCGGCCGTGGACGCGGTGCTGTTCGTGGTCAGCGCGGTCGAGGGCGTCGAGACCCAGACCGAGGTCACCTGGACGATGGCCGAGGAACGCGGCCTGCCGAGGGCGTTCTTCGTCAACAAGCTCGACCGCGAGCGCGCCTCGTTCTCGCGCACGCTCGACCAGATCCAGGCCCTGTTCGGCAAGGACTGCCCGCCCCTGTACCTGCCGATCGGCGAGGAGCACGGCTTCCACGGCCTGGTCGGGCTGCTGTCGGGCCGGGCCTTCACCTACACCGGCGATGGCGCCCGCATCGACGACGACGTGCCGGCCGACCTGCAGTCCAGCGCCGACGACCTGCGCGCCCAGCTGATCGAGGCGATCATCCAGGAGGCCGAGGACGAGGAGCTGATGGAGCACTACCTCGGCGGCGAGCAGATCACCCCGACCGAGCTGATCCCCGACCTGGAGAAGGCCGTGGCCGCCGGGCGCCTGCACCCCGTGCTCGCCGGCTCGGCCACCAGAGGCATCGGCACCGCCGAGCTGCTGGAGATCCTCACCCAGGCGTTCCCCTCCCCCATCGAGCGGGCCGCCTACCAGGGCACGGCACCCGGCTCGGGCCCCGGGGCGGGCGCCACCGTGACCCGGCGGGCGAACCCCGGCGGGCCGCTGGCCGCCTACGTGTTCAAGACGATCTCCGACCCCTACGTCGGCCGGCTGACCCTGTTCCGGGTCGTGTCGGGCACGTTCCTGCCCGACCAGACGGTGTTCAACGCCAGCCGGGGCCGCGACGAGCGCGTCGGGCACCTGCTCACCGTGCGCGGCAAGAGCCAGGAGCCGGTCGACAAGGTGCCGGCCGGCGACATCGGCGCGGTCGCCAAGCTGACCGAAACCTCCACCGGCGACACCCTGGCCGACAGGGCCGACCCGGTCGTGCTGCCCACCCCGGTCATGCCCGACCCGCTGCTGCCGATCGCGATCGCCCCCAAGTCCCGCGGCGACGAGGAGAAGCTCTCCTCGGGCCTGGCCCGCACCGAGGCCGAGGACCTCACCCTGCACGTCGAGCGCACCCCCGACACCAAGCAGACGATCCTGTGGGGCATGGGCGAGAACCACATCGAGATCGTGCTGGAGCGGCTCAAGCGCAAGTTCGGCGTGGAGGTCGCCCAGGTGCCGCTGCGGCTGCCCTACAAGGAGACCTTCAAGACGCCGGCCAAGGGCTTCGGCCGCCACGTCAAGCAGTCCGGCGGGCACGGCCAGTACGGCATCTGCAACATCGAGGTCACCCCGCTGCCCCGCGGGGAGGGCTTCGAGTTCGTCGACAAGATCTTCGGCGGCGCCATCCCCAACCAGTTCATCCCCTCGGTCGAAAAGGGCGTGCGCAAGGCCATGGACGACGGCCTGATCGCCGGCTACCCGGTGGTCGACCTGCGGGTGACCCTGACCGACGGCAAGTACCACTCGGTCGACTCCTCCGACATGGCCTTCCAGATCGCCGGCGCCCTGGCCTTGAAGGACGCGGCCGACAAGGCGCAGATGTCGCTGCTGGAGCCGGTGCTGGAGCTCGAGGTGCTGATCCCCGACGAGTTCGTGGGCGACGTGCTCGGCGACCTGTCCAGCCGGCGCGGCCGGGTGGTCGGCACCGACCCGGTCGGCACCGGCCGCACGCTGGTGCGCGCCACCGTGCCCGAGGCCGAGGTGACCCGCTACGCCATCGACCTGCGCTCGATGACCCACGGCAAGGGCTCGTTCGCGCGCCGCTTCTCCCACTACGAGGAGCTGCCCGCCCAGCTCGCCGGCCGGGTCATCGAGGAGGCCAAGGCGGCCAAGTAGGGCGGGCGGTGGTCGTGGCGGAGGCTTCGCATCGATGACTTCGGCTCAGTCGGTTCAGTCGCTCTTTGTGCACCCCATGGGCCTGTGCGAGAGCACCTCGGTCGGCCCCGGCACCCGGGTGTGGGCGTTCGCGCACGTCATGGAGGGCGCCGTGGTCGGTGCCGACTGCAACATCTGTGATCACGCCTTCGTCGAGCGTGGCGCGCGCCTGGGCGACCGGGTGACCGTCAAGAACGCCGTCCTGATCTGGGACCGGGTGACGATCGAGGACGACGTGTTCCTCGGACCCGGCGTGGTCTTCACCAACGACCTCAAGCCCAGGGCGGCCTTCAAGAAGTCGCCTGACCAGTTCCTGCCGACCGTGGTGCGCCGGGGCGCCACGGTCGGAGCGAACGCGACGATCGTGTGCGGCACGACCATCGGCGCGCAGGCGTTCGTGGCCGCCGGGGCGGTCGTCACGCGCGATGTGGCCGCGCACGCCCTAGTTGCAGGCAGCCCCGCCCGCCGGGTCGGGTGGGTCTGCGGCTGCGGC
>JBIOYL010000259.1:0-7527 GCA_044870185.1 Actinomycetes bacterium
CCCGGCCGGCTCGACGCGGCGGACGGCGACGCGGGTGCGCACGGCGGCCCCGGCGGCGGCCAGCGCCTGCTCGGCCGGCTCGGCATGCACCCGGGCCAAGGGCACGTCGGCGTGGCCGATGTCGGCCGCGTCGGCGTGGGTGAGCAGGCCGGTCTTGAAGGCCATGGCGGCCAGCCACAGCGACGCGTCGTCGGCGCGGGCGTTGAGGGTGGCGACGCCGATCAGGTCCCACAGGGCAGCCACGGCCGCCGCGCTCTGGCCGGCCTCGTGCAGCCACGACCCGAAGGTGCGCTCGTCCAGGTGCCCGTCGGCCAGCTCGAGCCCGCGCAGCCGCCAGCACGCCCGGGCCGCCCGCAGGCGGTCGCCCACCGACAGGTGCCGGTAGCCGGCCAGGCTCGCGGCCAGATGGAAGGGGGCGGGCAGGCCGGTCCGGCGCAGGCGGGCGACGCGCCCGTCCGCGCCGACGACCGGCAGGTCGAGCCGGTGCTGCAGGGTGACGCGCCGCTCGACGCCGAGCCGCCGCAGCAGCCAGCGGTAGGCCGAGCAGCAGCGCAGGAACACGTGCTGGCCGTTGTCGATCCACAGGCCGTCGCGCCGGAACGAGCCGGCCAGCCCGCCCAGGCGCGGGCCGGCCTCCAACAGCTCGACGCGGGCGCCGCCGTCGGCGCAGGCCAGGGCGGCGGTGAGCCCGGCCAGGCCGCCGCCGACCACGACCACCTCCGGTGTGGTCATGGCGCCGTCCCCGTCAGGCTCCTGGCCGCGATCCAGCCCTTCTCCCAGCCGGGCAGGCTGACCCGGCGGTCCAGGACGGCACCGGGCTGCCGCTCGATGCGGTCGAGGATGTGCCGGTAGATGCCGGTCATGGCGGCCACGCAGGCGGCGCTGCGCCGGTCGAGCAGGCCCAGCAGCGCGGCTCCGCGGGCAAAGCACCGGCGGGCCCGCCCCGCCTCGAAGGCGATCAACCGGTCGAAGGCGGCCCGGGGGCCGGCGCCCGGCACCCAGCCGAACGCCCGCATGTCCTCGGCGGGCAGGTAGACGCGGCCGCGGGCGAGGTCCTCGGCCACGTCGCGCAGGATGTTGGTGAGCTGCATGGCGAGGCCGAGGGTGTCGGCCAGCGCCGGGGCGGGCGCCGGGTCGCGGGCGCCGAACACGCCGACCGAGAGCCGCCCGACCGAGCCGGCCACGCAGCGGCAGTAGTGCTCCAGCTCGCCGAAGGTGTCGAAGCGCGTCCCGCGCACGTCCAGCTCGACCCCGTCGACCAGCTCGGCGAAGGCGCCGAGCGGGATCGGGAAGCGCCGCGCCGCGTCGGCCAGGGCGACCAGCACCGGGTCGTCACCCACCCGGCCGGGCGGGGCCGGGTCCACCTGGGGGCATGCCGGGTCCACCCCGGGCCGGGCCGGATGCAGGTCTGCCGGGGGCCGGGCCAGGTCCGCCTGGAGCCGGGCCAGGTCCGCCCGGACCCGGGCCAGGCCATCGAGCCGCTCGCCGTCCGGCCGGCCGTCGTCGCCGATGTCGTCGATGCGGCGGGCGAGCGCGTAGATGGCGCACATGGCCCGGCGCTTGTCCCGCGGGAGCAGCGCGATGCCGTAGGAGAAGTTGATGGCCTGCGTGTGGGTGATCTCCTGGCAGGTACGGTAGGCGGCCTCGACGTCCAGCGTACTCACCTGCCTTGGATGAGGGTCCGGGCGAGGATGGGGGCCAGGCGGGCGCGGCCGGCGCGAGGTGCGGCGGCCAGCACCTCGTAGCCGCTGCGCCCGATCGCGTCCAGCGCGGCCCGGCCGCCGGCGACGAACCCGGCCACGGCCAGCTTGGCCGGCCAGCCGACCAGGCGCACCAGCGGCGCGCCGCGGTCGAGCAGGACGCGGGCGCGTCCCACCTCGAACGCGATCAGCCGGCGCAGCGGGGCGTCCGACCGGTCGGCCAGCAGGTCGTCGTCGTGGCAGCCGAACCAGGCCAGGTCCTCCTGGGGGAGGTAGACCCGGCCGCGGCGGCGGTCCTCGGCGACGTCCTGGAGGTGCTCGGTGAGCTGCAGCCCGGTGCAGATCGCGTCGGACAGGGCGAAACGCTCGGGGGTGGCCAGGCCAAGCACGTACAGGACCAGGTGGCCGACCGGGTTGGCCGACAGCTCGCAGTAGGCGGCCAGGGCCGCGTAGGTGGCGTAGCGGGTGGTGGTCTGGTCCTGCCGGTTGGCCGCGACGAGCCGGCGGAACGGCTCGGGTGGGATGCCGGCGGCGCGCACGGTCGGCTGCAGCCGGGCCAGCAGCGGGTGGCGCGGCGTCGACGTCCACACGCGCTCCAGGTCGGCCTCGAGCAGGTCGAGCAGGACCAGCCGGTCGCCCGGGGCCTCGTCGCCGACGTCGTCGACCAGGCGCGCGAAGCCGTACAGGGCGAGCAGATCGCGCCGCAGCCGGGGCGGCAGCAGCAAGGGGGCGACCGGGAAGTTCTCGGCCGCGGCCTTGCCGAGCACCGCCTTCGGGCCGGGCAGCTCGAGGCCGGCCGCTGGCCGGGTCGCTTCGGGCACCATCACGCGCCGAGCACCTGGCTGCGGGCCGGGCGGCCGCGGTCCTGCCCGCAGCCCGATCTGGCCACCTCGTCACGTTCGAACACGGTCCTCATGGCGCATCCTCGACAGAGGAAACGGTTGCCTGGCGCACGGCCCCGCTGCCGCACCCGGGCGTCGACGCGTCGAGCCGGTCTCGCGCTTGCGGCCGACGGCGTTGGATTCTGCTCCCATGTCCCGCCTGCGCGCCAGCGGAAACCGTGGACGTCCATCTACGTGCCGGTTATTCCGGTCAGCTCGGTCAGGGTGGCTTCGAGCGCCCGGGCGAGCACGTCGACGTCGGGCACGGCGTCCAGCGCGCCGGTGAGGCCGAAGCTCACCGTGTCGCCCAGCCGCATGATGCCGACGGCCAGCCCGACCCCCTCGGCCAGGGGCAGGATCGGGTAGGCGTCGACGAGCCGCGCCCCGGCCAGGAACGGGCTGCCGCGGGGACCGTGGATGCTGGACACGATGACGTTGAACCAGCGGCTCCGGTAGGCGAAGCGGGCAGCCAGCGCATGCAGCCCGGGCGGAGCCCACAGCCCGACCGCGTTCATCAGGAACGTGGCCGCCGCCGGCTGGTGTGCCGTCCGCCCGTTCAGGGCGGCGGTGGTCGCCGCGACCCGCTCGTCCGGCCGCATCGGCCCGACCGGCAGGTCGACCGGGAGCGCGCCGGTCCAGTTGCCCCAGACGGCCGAGCGGCGCAGCCGCTGCCCGGAGGTCGGCACGATGGCGCGCAGCCGCTGCCCGGTGGTGTCCTCGCCACGTTCGCGCAGGAGCCGGTGCAGCGCTTCGGCGACGCCGGCCAGCACCACCTCGTTCAGCCCGCAGCCGAGCACCGAGGCGATGTGGCGCACCGACGACCGGGGCGCCTTGGCCAGGGCCAGCCGGCGCGCCGCCCCGAACGGGCGGTTGAGCGAGCTTCGGGGTGCCGCGCCGGCGGCCACGAGCTCGCCGACGCCGCTGACGATCGCCGCGGCGCGGGCGAGGCCGGGCCCCGGCGCCGACAGCGTGCGCCACACGGCGCCGGTCACCGCCCGCAGCGGATCGCCGAACTGGGCGGCGAGCGCGTCGCCGAGCGTCGACCGCCCGCAGCGCGGCGGCGGCGTCTCGGGAGGTCCGGGCGGCGGGTCGAGCAGCATGGACAGCGCCTTGACGGCCGCCAGGCCGTCGGCCATGGCGTGGTGGAGCTTGAACAGGACCGCCACCTTGCCGTCGGCCAGGCCGCCGAGCAGGTCGATCTGCCACAGTGGCCTGGTCCGGTCGAGCGGCGTGGAGATCCGCTGCGCGACGAGCTCGAGCAGCTCGGCGGTGCCGCCGGGCGCCGGCACGACCGCCTCGCGGACGTGGTCGTCGAGGTCGACGGCGGTGGCGTCGACCCACCAGGGGCGGGTGAGGCCGAGCGGTGGCCGCGCGAGCCGCTGGGTGAGCCGGGGCAGCAGGTGCAGGCGGGCGGCCATGGTCGCGGCCAGCTCGGCCCGTCCGAGCGCGCCGCCCGGCCGGGTGGAGGGGTCGAGGATCGCCAGGCCGGCGACGTGCTGCTGCACCGCCGGTGTCTCGGTGTACAGGAAGAAGGCGTCCTGGGGACGGAGCAGCTCCACCGTCCGCCGAGGCGGGGCGACGCCAGGCCCCGCGCGGGCCAGCGGGCCCGGCCGGTCGCTGCCCTGCCGGTCGGGACGCGGGCCGTCGGCGCCCGGCCGGTCGAGGTGCGGGCCGCCGCTGGCGGCCAGCGCGGCCAGGGCGTCGAGGTCGTCCTCCAGGCGCCTGCCGGCCAGGTGGCGGGTGGCCATCGACTGCATGCCGGTGACGCGCACCGGGTCGGCGGCCAGCCCGGCCACGGCGGCGGCCAGCTCGGCGGTGTCGGCGCACACGAGCGCCAGGCCCGTCCGGGCCATCATGCCGGCGTTGGCCCGCCCATGGCCGGGGATGGGCTCGAACAGCACCAGCGGGCGGCCGGCGGCAAGCGCCTCGAGCGCCGTGACCCCGCCCGCGCTGGTCACCACGACGTCGCAGGCGGCCATGAGCCGGGGCATGATGGTGACGAACCCCAGCGGCACGAGCTGCTCGCGCGGCCGCCCGCCGGCCTCCAGCCGCGACCGCAGCGCCGCGTTGCGCCCGCAGACCGCGACGACCTGGACCCGCGCACCGCTTCCGACCAGCGCGGCCACGGCCCGTTCGAGCGCGCCGACCCCCCAGGCCCCCCCGGTGACCAGCGGGATGAAGGCGTCCTCGCGCAGGCCGAGCTCGCGCCTGGCCGTGCGGCGGTCGGCCGGCCGGAAGGCCGCGTCGACCGGCGGTGCGGCCACCCGGGCCGTGCCGTGAGCCCCGAGCCGGTCGAGGTCGCCGGCGGCCAGCTCGTGCATGACCAGGTGCGCCTCGACCGACGGGTACACCCAGAACGGGTGCGGCGCGAAGTCGGTCACCCACGCGGCGGTGGGAATGCGCAGCCCGCGGACACGGCACAGCCAGTCGAGCCCGGCCGAGCCCATCGGGTAGGTTGACACCACCAGGTCGGGCTGGACGGCGGCGATGCACGCGGCCAGGCGGCGGCCCGACCAGGCGCCGACCAGCCGCTTGCAGGCCCGGGCGAACCAGGGGTGGTGCCACAGCGCGTCGTAGAAGAACTGGTAGACGCCGGGCGCCTTGGCCAGCGTGAGCCGGTAGACCCGGCGGAAGCCGGACCCCACGCCCGGTCCCATCGTCTCGAGCGTGTCCACCCGCTCGACCAGGCAACCCGGCCAGGCGGCCTCGACCGCCGCGGCGATCGCCCGCGCGGCCGCGTTGTGTCCCTCGCCCATGTCCGCCGACACGATCAACAGCCGCCGGGGCGTGGCCGTCGCAGCTGCGGCGCGCGGGCCGGGCTCGGGGATGGGCATGGGGATGGGGATGGGGCTCGTCATCTCGTGTCCCAGAGGTCGGGCGTTCTCGCCAGCCCGCAACGCTACCGCAGCGGCGGGCGGGGATGTGCGATCGCGGGCGCCGCCGCGGTGACCTGCGCGGGTGGCAGCAGCCAAGCATTGCGTTGCCGGCGCCGCGGAGAGTATCCCGGACGCAGCGGTGGCCGCCGCGCGGGCGGGCCGGCCGTGCGGTGCGAAGGAGGCGCTCATGGGCACGACGTTGGATTCGGTCCCTGGCGGGCGGTGCCGCGGCCGGCATGACCGGGCCGGGCTGGCGGCAAGGGGCGCGGCGGCCGTGCTCGCGGTCGCGCTGGCCGGCGCCCTGTCCGGCTGCACCGGCAACGGCTTGAGCTCGGGCGGGGCGGCGCCCTCCCAGGGCGCCTCGCCGAGCGGGTCGGCGAGCCAGCCGGGCGGCGACATGTTCGGCCGCATCCCCACCATCGTCCGCCAGGTCCAGCCCTCGGTGGTCAGCGTGCTCACCGACAGCGGGCAGGGCAGCGGTGTCGTGTGGAGCCGGGACGGGACCATCGTCACCGACGACCACGTGGTCGCCGATGCGAGCAGGATCCAGGTCGCCTTCGCCGACGGGCGCCGGGTGGCGGCCAGGGTGCGCGCCGCCGATCAGATTACCGATCTGGCCGTGCTCCAGGCCGACCGCAAGGGTCTGCCGGCGGCCCGGTTCGCCACCAGCCTGCCGGTGGTCGGTGACCTGGCGATCGCCATGGGCAACCCGCTCGGGTTCGAGAACTCGGTCACCGCCGGCATCGTGTCGGGCCTGGGACGCGAGATCCCCGGCTCGGCGCCGCAGTCCCAGGCGCTGGTCGACCTCATCCAGACCGACGCGCCTATCTCGCCGGGCAACTCGGGCGGCGCCCTGGTCGCCGCGGACGGCAAGGTCATGGGCATCAACGAGGCCTTCATCCCACCCGGCCAGGGCGCGGTGTCCATCGGCTTCGCCATCCCGGCGCCCACCGTGGTCGGCGTCGTCACGCAGCTGCTGGCCAACGGCAAGGTCAGCCACGCCTACCTCGGCGTCAGCACGACGGCGATCACCCCGGAGATCGCCAGCGAGTTCGGCCTCAGCCAGACCTCGGGTGCGCTGGTCACCGACGTGCAGGCCGGGCAGGCGGCCGCCAAGGCGGGCGTCCAGCCCGGGGACGTCATCGTCTCGCTCGGCGGCAAGGACGTCGCCAGTCCCGAGGACCTGGTCGCGGCGCTGCGTGCGCACAAGCCGGGCGAGCGGGTCCCGCTCGTCGTCGTGCGCGGCGGTGACCGCCGCACGCTCACCGCGACCCTGTCGCAGCGGCCCGGCTGACGGCCGGCGGGCGGCGACCGCCGGCCGGCTCGGCGTGCCGAGGCGAACTCACCTCCATCGGGTGATGCCGGCTCACCCCGTCACGGGGCAGGGTGATGCGGACGGTCGCCGAGCAGGCCTCGGCCCGTCACGGTCGTGGAGGTGGCGCGTGGGGCCAGCCAGATACGAGATCCGCATCAAGGGCCGGGTGAGCGAGGCGCTCCTGGCCGCCTTCGAGGGCATGGCGGTCAGCACCGAGCCGGTGGAGACGGTGCTGCACGGCCCGGTCCCCGACCAGGCCGCCCTGCACGGGCTGCTGGTGCGCATCCAGTCGCTCGGCCTGGAGCTGGTCGAGCTGCGGCGGCTGCCTGGCGGTGGCCAGCGCCCCGAGCCGGCGTAGGCCACGGCAGCGGCCACGCGGGCGGGAGCGGTTGCGCCGGGCAGTAAGCTGTTGCCCGGTGGAGTTCCAGATCCTCGGACCGCTCGAGGCACGCGAGCAGGGCCGCACGCTGTGGCTCGGAGGGGCCAAGCAGCGTGCGTTGCTCGCGATGCTGCTGCTCACGCCGAATCAGGTCGTCTCCGTCGAACGCCTGATCGAGGCGCTGTGGGGCGCCGACCCGCCGGTCACGGCCAGGCAGTCGCTCCAGAACCAGGTCTCGGCGCTGCGCAAGCTGCTCGAGCCCGACCATGCGCCCCGGCTGCTGGTCACCAGGGACCCCGGCTACCTGCTGCGCGTCGACCCCGAGCAGGTCGACCTGGGCCGCTTCCGCCGGCTGGCCGGCCAGGGCCTGGCGGCC
>JBIOYL010000260.1:0-3529 GCA_044870185.1 Actinomycetes bacterium
TGGACGGCGCCGGGGCGGTGGACCGGGCCGGAGAGTCCGCCGGGGCGCTGGACGGCGCCGCGCCCGCGGGCGCCGTCCCCGGCGGCGGAGCGGTCCCCGACCCGCCCGAGCAGGCGGCCGGGGCGAGAACGACGGCGAGGGTAAGCACGACCAGGGTGAGGCGGGCCACTCGGCCGTGGCCGGACGCGGGCATACCAGCATCATCCCGCTCCCTTGACCGGGTCGGGAAGGCCATCACGGCGCCGATCGGGATCAAGCGCTGCCGAGCCGACCGGTCATCGTGCCGGCCGGCACGCAGCGGCCCAACAGCCGGGTTTGCGCCGGTGCGGCCGGGGCACCCGGCGGCCATGCCAGCGGAAGCGGTGGGAATCGACCTGGGTGGCACCAAGGTCCAGGGCGCCGTGGTCGACCACAAGGGCAGGGTGCTGGGCAGGGCCCGGGGCAGGACCCCGACCACGGGCGGCCCGCAGGCGGTCGTCGCCGAGATCGCCGAGGTCGTGGCCGCGGCGGCCAAGGACGCCAAGCTCGCGGTCGGCAAGCTCGCCGGCGTCGGGATCGGCTCGCCCGGCCGGGTCGACAAGCAGGGGGCCGTCTACGGGGCAGCGAACCTGCCCGGCTTCGCCGAGCCGGTTCCCCTGGGCAAGCTGGTCGCCGAGCGCACCGGCGCCGACCTGGTCCTGGTCGACAACGACGTCAGCGTGGGCACGCTCGCCGAGCACCGGCTGGGGGCCGGGCGGGGCTACGACGACCTGCTCGCCGTGTTCGCCGGCTCCGGGGTTGGCGGCGGGCTGATCCTGGGCGGCCGGCTCCACCGGGGCGCCCACGGGGCGGCCGGTGAGATCGGCCACATGGTGGTCGTGCAGGGCGGCGCCGTATGCCCGTGCGGCCGGCGGGGCTGCTTGGAGGCCTACGCGGGCCGCCTGGCGCTGGAGCGCCAGGCGAGGGCGGCGGCCGCCGCGGGGCGCCCGACCGAGCTGGTCGCGATCCTGGAGCGCGAAGGCCGTCCGCGCATGACCAGCGGGGTGTTCGCGGCCGCGCTGGAGGCAGGCGACCCGCTTGCCCACGAGCTGATCGAGCAGGCGGTGCAGGCGCTGGCCACGGCGATCGCCTCGGCCGTGAATCTGGTCGACGTGCAGGCCGTGCTGGTCGGCGGCGGCCTCGGTGACCGGCTCGGCGAGCCGTTCGTGCGCCGGATCTCCACGGCCATGGTTCCGCATCTGTTCGTGCGGCCGTCGCCGCTCGAGGTGCGGCCGAGCGGCCTCGGCGACCTCGGCGGGGCGATCGGCGCCGCCCTACTCGTGCACGAGGCCGCCTGAGGCGCAGCGGGTGAGACGGGACACCAGGCCGGCTCGGCCGGCTGGCGGCGGCGTGGCCGGCGGCGGGTCGGCTCAGCCGGTCGACCGCGGCGGGGCGGGCGGCGGGTCGGCTCGGCCGGTCGGCGGCTGCGTGGCGGGCGGCGGGTTGGCTCGGCCGGTCGACGGCGACTCGAGCACCAGGCGGGCGATCTCGACCAGCCGGAGCTGGCGGTCCATCGCCGCCCGACGCATGCGGCTGTAGGCCTGATCCTCGGTCAGCCCGAACTGCTCCATGAGCCGGCCTTTGGCGCGCTCGATCACCTTGCGGTCGGCGAGCTTGGCCTCCAGCTCCTCGACCGTCTGCTGGAGGTCGCGGTGCTCGGCCGCCGCGGCCAGGGCGATCTCGACCGCGGCGAGCAGCTGCGGCGGCTGGAACGGCTTGACCAGGTAGCCGATGCTGCCCGCGTCGGCCGCGTCGGCCACCAGCTCCCTGTCGGAGAACGCGGTGAGGATGAGCACGGCCGCGTGGGTCTCGGCGATGATCTGGCGGGCGGCCGAGATGCCGTCCAGCTTGGGCATCTTGACGTCCATGACCACGAGGTCGGGGGCGAGCTCCCGGGCGAGGGCAACGGTCTGCTCCCCGTCACCCGCCTCGCCGACGACGGTGTGGCCGCCCTCCTCCAGGCTCTCGACGATGTCCACCCGGATCAGGACCTCGTCCTCGGCCACCAGCACCCGCGCCATGTTGCTCCTTCCCACCGCCGACCGTCGCTGCGCTGGACAGCATCCCCGCGGTCGGCGTCCCCTGTCCACCTGGACATCGGCCCCGGACCGGCGCCGCGGCCAGGCCGAACTCCTCCCGACCCGATGCCCGCCGGACGCGATGTCCTGCTGCCCGCGGGGCGCTGCCAGCCCTGCCGTGGCGACGCCGTGCCGCTGCTATGCGGTGCCCTCGTGGGCCTCCTCGATGGCGGCCACCTCGGCGCGCGGGGCGACCCGCCAGAACGACCCCGCGGCCAGCTCCCAGTCCTCGAGCAGCCACCAGGCGGCCGCCGACCCGGTCAGCTCGGCGTGGGCCAGGACCAGCTCGCGCAGGTACACGAGCTCGACGTCGTCGGGGCGCCGGGCGAGCACGAGCTCGTCGTTCAAGTGGTCGCGGGTGCGCCCGTCGGCGTCGTACAGGAACAGCTCGCCGCCGGTCATGCCCGCACCGACGTTGCGGCCGACCTCCCCGAGCACGATGACGGTCCCGCCGGTCATGTACTCGCCGCAGTGGTCGCCGGTGCCCTCCACCACCCCGGTGGCCCCCGAGTTCCGCACCGCGAAGCGCTCACCGGCCCGCCCGGCGCAGAACAGCTCGCCCCGGGTGGCGCCGTACAGGGCGGTGTTGCCGACCAGCACCGGCGCGCCGGCGTCGCCGGCGGGCGGGGTGATCACGATCCGGCCGCCGCCCATGCCCTTGCCGACGTAGTCGTTGGCCGCCCCGGTCAGGCGGAAGTCGATGCCCGGGGCGAGGAACGCGCCGAAGCTCTGCCCGGCCGTGCCCTGGAACTCGATCCGGGCCCGGCCGGCCGGCGGCCGCGACCCGAACGCCCGGCCGACGGCCACCCCGAGGCGGGCCCCGACCGACCGCTCGGTGTTGGTGATCGGGTAGCTGAGGTGGACCAGGTCGCCGTCGCGCAGCCCCGGCCAGGCGTCGGAGTACACCCGGTCGCCGAGCTCGGAGCGGGGCCGCTGGATCGGGTCGGAGGCCACGAACCGGATCGCCGCCGGGGCCGGGTCGTCCCCGGCGGCCCCGGTGGCCAGCAGCGGCGACAGGTCGAGGCTGTCGGCCCGCCGGTCGCCGGTGCGGCGCTGGGCGAGCAGGTCGACCCGGCCGACGGCGTCGTCCAGGCGCCGCAGCCCCAGGGAGGCGAGCAGCTCGCGGACCTCGGTGGCCACGTACTCCAGGTAGTGGACGACCATCTCCGGGGTGCCGGTGAACTTGGCTCTGAGATCCGGCCGCTGGGTGGCGATCCCGACCGGGCAGTTGTCCTGGTGGCAGGTCCGGACCATCAGGCAGCCCTCGGCCAGCAGGGCGGCCGTGCCGAAGCCGAACTCGTCCGCCCCCAGCAGGGCCGCCAGCACCACGTCCCGGCCGGTCTTGAGCCCGCCGTCGACGCGGAGGCGGACCCTGGGCCGCAGCCCGCTCTCGCACAGGGCCCGCTGGGCCTCGGCCACGCCGAGCTCCCACG
>JBIOYL010000261.1:0-6254 GCA_044870185.1 Actinomycetes bacterium
TGGTCGGCGGCGCCGGGCGCAAGCTCCTCTTCGAACAGCGACGGCAGCACCACCGCGCCGGCGCCGGCCGCCTCCAGCCGCCGCAGCCCGTCCAGGCTGCCGGTCAGCGGCGACGCCGACGCGACCAGCGGCGTCCGCAGGTCCAAGCCCAGGTAGCGGGTCCGCAGCTCGACCATGGGTGGTGCACTCCTTCCGACGCTGGGGTCGTCGGCCGAGCGTGCCACCCGGCCGCCGCCGTGTCCAGGTCCAAGGGCCCTGCCGCCGGCGTACCGGTCCGCCCTTGGAGGAGACCGGCCCGCCCGGCATCCTTCCTGCCGGGTGGCGCTCGACATCGAGGAGCTGTTTCGATGACCGCGCCGTCCCGCGGCGGCCGCTGGCAGGCAGGAGCCGACCGAGCATAGGCTGAACCGAGGAGCTGACCATGGCCGACCTGCGCACCCGCTACCTGGGCTTGGACCTGCGGACGCCGCTGGTCGCGTCGGCGTCGCCGCTGACCGGCAGCCTGGACGGCCTGCGGCGGCTGGAGGCGGCCGGCGCCGGCGCGGTGGTGCTGCCGTCGCTGTTCGAAGAGGAGCTTGCGCCCGGCGCCGCCGGCGCCGCCGACCACGGCCTGGGCGCGGCCGGCTACGGAGCCGGCCCAGATGCCTACCTGGCCCTGGTCGAGCAGGCCAAGGCCACCCTGTCGATCCCGGTGATCGCCAGCCTCAACGGCGTCACCCGGGGCGGCTGGGTGGCGCACGCCACCCGCCTGCAACAGGCCGGCGCCGACGCGTTGGAGCTCAACGTCTACTACGTCTCCTCCAGCCCCGGGCTGAGCGGCTCGGAGGTCGAGTGGCAGTACCTGGACGTGGTCCGGGCCGTGCGCCGCGCCATCGACGTGCCGCTGGCGGTCAAGCTGAGCCCGTACTTCAGCTCGATCGCGAACCTGGCCGGGCAGCTGGTCGAGGTGGGCGCCGACGGGCTGGTGCTGTTCAACCGCTTCTACCAGCCCGACCTGGACATCGAGGCGCTGTCGGTGGTGCCGGCCCTGGACCTGTCCAGCTCGGCCGAGCTGCGCCTGCCGCTGCGCTGGATCGCCATCCTGTACCGGCGCTGGCCGGTGTCGCTGGCCGCCTCGACCGGGGTGCACGGCCCCACCGACGCGATCAAGGCGCTGCTGGCCGGCGCCGACGTCGTCATGTCGACCTCGGCGCTGCTGCGCCACGGCCCCGAGCACCTCGGCCGCCTGGCGGCCGGCCTGCGCGACTGGCTGGACACCCACCAGCACCGCTCGGTCGGAGATGTCCGGGGGCTGCTGAGCCAACGCTCGGTGCAGGACCCGACCGCCTTCGAGCGGGCCAACTACATCAAGACCCTGGCGTCGTTCGCCACGACCGGGAAGGGGTGAGCGGGCGGTCCCGTCCGTGCGGGGCCTTGGACCCTGCCAGCCAAGGCGGGACACTAGTCGGGTGACGATGGCGACGATGGCCTGGAGGACGCCATGACGACGACGGGCGGCTGGGTGTGCGTGGACGGCAACGAGGCGGCGGCGCTGGTCGCCCACCGGCTGAGCGAGGTCATCGCCATCTACCCGATCACGCCGGCCTCGCCGATGGGGGAGCTGGCCGACGCCTGGAGCGCGGCCGGGCGGCCCAACCTGTGGGGGCAGGTTCCCGAGGTGGTCGAGCTGCAGAGTGAGGCCGGGGCGGCCGGGGTGCTGCACGGGGCGGTGCTCAAGGGTGCGCTCGCCACCACCTTCACCGCCTCCCAGGGGCTGCTGCTGATGCTGCCGAACATGTTCAAGATCGCCGGGGAGCTCACCCCGACGGTGATCCACGTGGCCGCCCGCACGGTCGCCACCCACGCGCTGTCGATCTTCGGCGACCACTCCGACGTGATGGCGGCCCGCCCGACCGGCTGGGCGATGCTGGCCTCCGCCTCGGTGCAGGAGGCCCACGACCTCGCCCTGGTCGCCCACGCGGCGACGCTCGCCGCCCGGGTGCCGTTCGTGCACTTCTTCGACGGCTTTCGCACCTCCCACGAGGTGGCCAAGATCCGGCCGCTCGCCGACGACGACCTGCGCGCCCTGGTCGGCGACGACGACCTGCGCGCCCACCGCGACCGCGGCCTGTCCCCTGACCATCCGAGGCTGCGCGGCTCGGCGCAGAACCCGGACGTGTTCTTCCAGGCCCGCGAGGCGGCCAACCCCTTCTACGCGGCCGTCGCCGGGATCGTGCAGGCCAAGCTGGACGAGCTGGCCCGCCGGACCGGCCGGCGCTACCGCCTGGTCGACTACGAAGGCGCCCCGGACGCCGAGCGGGTGGTGGTGCTGATGGGCTCGGGCGCCGGCGCGACCGCCGAGACGGTCGCGGCGCTGACCGCGGCCGGCGAGCAGGTCGGCGTGGCCACCGTGCGGCTGTACCGGCCGTTCCCGGTCGCGGCGCTGACCGCGGCGCTGCCCGCCACCGTCCGGCGGGTGGCGGTGCTGGACCGCACCAAGGAGCCGGGCGCGGCCGGCGAGCCGCTCTACCAGGACGTGGTCACCGCGCTGGCGGAGCGGGCCGCCGCCGGCGACGCGCCGATGCCGCTGGTGGTCGGCGGCCGCTACGGGCTGGCGTCCAAGGAGTTCACCCCGGCGATGGCCAAGGCGGTGCTGGACACGCTGGCCGCCGAGACGCCCCGCAACCACTTCACCGTCGGGATCGCCGACGACGTCTCGCACACCAGCCTGCCGGTGGACACCGCCTTCTCGACCGAGGACGCCGAGGGCCTGCGGGCGGTCTTCTTCGTGCTCGGCTCGGACGGCACGGTCGGCGCCAACAAGACCTCGGTGAAGATCGTCGGCGAGGGCACCGACCTGTTCGCGCAGGGCTACTTCGTCTACGACTCCAAGAAGTCCGGCTCGGTGACCGTGTCGCACCTGCGGGTGGGGCCGCGCCCGATCCGCTCGACCTACCTGATCGGGCCGGGGCAGGCGAACTTCGTCGCCTGCCACCAGTTTCACTTCCTGGACCGCATGGACGTGCTCGGCCGCGCCGCGCCCGGGGCGACCTTCCTGCTGAACAGCCCCTGGCCGGCCGACGAGGTCTGGGACCACCTGCCCGTCGAGGTGCAGCGCGAGATCATCGACAAGCGCCTGGACGTGTGGGTGGTCGACGCCGCCCGGGTCGCCCGCGAGGCGGGCATGGGCCACCGCATCAACACGGTGATGCAGCCGTGCTTCTTCGCGCTGGCGGGCGTCCTGCCCCGGGAGCAGGCGGTCGCGGCGATCAAGGCCTGGGTGTCCAAGGCCTTCGCCCGCCGCGGCGAGGAGGTCGTCGCCCGCAACTTCGCCGCCGTCGACGGCGCGCTGGACGCGCTGCGTCGGGTGGAGGTGCCGGCCGCGGCCACCGCCACCCGCCACCGGCGACCGGCGGTGTCGGAGGAGGCGCCCGACTTCGTCAAGCGGGTCACCGCACGGATGCTGGAGGGCAACGGCGACCTGCTGCCGGTCAGCGCCCTGCCGGTCGACGGCGCCTTCGTGACCGGCACCGCCAGGTGGGAGAAGCGCTCGCTGGCGGCCGAGATCCCCATCTGGGACCCGGCGGTCTGCATCGACTGCGGCAAGTGCGCGATCGTGTGCCCCCACTCCACCATCCGTATGAAGGTGTTCGCCCCCGAGGCGCTGCAGGGCGCCCCCGACGGGTTCGCCGCCAAGGACTTCCGCTCCCGCGACCTGCCCGGCATGAAGCTCACCATCCAGGTCGCGCCCGACGACTGCACCGGCTGCGGCGTGTGCGTGGAGGTCTGCCCGGCCCACGCCAAGCAGGAGGTCAAGCACAAGGCGATCAACATGACCCCGGTCGACGAGTTCCTGGAACGCGAGCGGGCCAGGTGGGACTTCTTCCTGGCGATCCCGGAGCTGGAGCGCGACCGGATGGCGCCGGACACGGTCAAGGGCTCCCAGACCCGCCAGCCGCTGTTCGAGTTCTCCGGCGCCTGCGCCGGCTGCGGCGAGACCCCCTACCTCAGGCTCATCAGCCAGCTGTTCGGCGACCGGCTGCTGGTCGCCAACGCCACCGGCTGCTCGTCGATCTACGGCGGCAACCTGCCCACCACCCCCTGGACGGTCGACGCGCAGGGGCGCGGGCCGGCCTGGGCGAACTCGCTGTTCGAGGACAACGCCGAGTTCGGCCTCGGCATGCGGCTGGCCGCCGACCGGCTGCAGGCACGCGCCCGCCAGCTGCTGGAGCGCCTGACCCCGCAGGTGGGGGCGGAGCTGGCCCGCGCGATCCTGGACGCCCGCCAGCGCGACGAGGCGGCGGTGGCGGCCCAGCGCGAGCGGGTCGCCGAGCTGCGCCGGCGCCTGGCCGCCATCGACGGGGACGAGGCGCGCGAGCTGGAGGGCCTGGCCGACGAGCTGGTCCGCCGCTCGGTCTGGATCGTCGGCGGGGACGGCTGGGCCTACGACATCGGCTCGGCCGGGGTGGACGCGGTGCTCGCCTCCGGCCAGGACGTCAACCTGCTGGTACTGGACACCGAGGTGTACTCCAACACCGGCGGGCAGGCGTCCAAGGCGACGCCGCGCGGCGCGGTCGCCAAGTTCGCCGCCCGCGGCAAGCCGACCGGCAAGAAGGACCTCGGCATGCTGGCGATGGCCTATGGCAACGTCTACGTCGCCCACGTCGCGGTCGGCTCCAGCGACATGCAGACGGTCAAGGCGCTGCTGGAGGCCGAGGCGTGGCCCGGCCCGTCGCTGGTGATCGCCTACTCGACCTGCATCGCCCACGGCTTCGACATGGCCGGGTCCATGGCGCACATGCGCGACGCGGTGCGCGCCGGCCACTGGCCGCTGTACCGCTACCATCCGGACGCCGAGCGTCCCTTCCACCTGGACTCCAAGCCGCCGTCGCAGCCGCTGCGGGAGTTCGCGGCCAGCGAGGCCCGCTTCGCCATGCTGGCCCGCACGGCGCCGCAGGAGTTCGAGCGCCTGATGGCGCTGGCCGAGGAGGACGTGCGCGAACGCTGGCGCTGGTACGAGCAGCTCGCCGCCGTGCCCCGCATCGCCCCGCACCTGCCGCCGCGGCCGCTGGGGCCGGCGGGACCGTCCGAGGAGGAGGCGCCGTGACCCCCGACCTGCATACCGGCTATCTCGGCCTGGAGCTGCGCTCCCCGCTGGTGGCGTCGGCGTCGCCGCTGACCGGCGAGCTCGACGGCCTGCGCCGGCTCGCCGACGCCGGCGCCGCCGCCGCCGTGCTGCCGTCGCTGTTCGAGGAGCAGCTCATCCATGACGAGCTCGAGCTGGACCGGCTGCTGGAGACCACCTCGGAGCACGTCGGCGAGGCCCAGTCCTACTTCCCGGAGCTAGAGGACTACAACACCGGCCCGTGGTCGTACCTGGAGCGCATCACCCAGGCCAAGCGGGCGGTCGCCATCCCGGTGATCGCCAGCCTCAACGGGGTCACCCCGGGCGGCTGGGTGCGGCACGCCAGGCGCATGCAGGACGCCGGCGCGGACGCGCTGGAGCTCAACCTCTACACGGTCGCGGCCGACCCCCGCGTGGGCGCGGCCGAGCTGGAGGCGCGCCACCTGGAGCTGGTCGCGGCCGTGCGCGCGGCGGTGACGGTGCCGCTGGCGGTCAAGCTGAGCCCGTACTTCACCGCCCTGGCCAACCTGGCCGGGCGGCTGGCGGCGGCCGGCGCCGACGGGCTGGTGCTGTTCAACCGCTTCTACCAGCCCGACCTGGACCTCGACACCCTGGACGTGGTGCCCCGCCTGGTGCTGTCCAGCTCCGACGAGCTGCGCCTGCCGCTGCGCTGGATCGCGATCCTGCGCGGGCAGGTGCGCTGCTCGCTGGCCGCCACCACCGGGGTCCACACCGGGCTGGACGCCGCCAAGGTGCTGCTGGCCGGCGCCGACGTCGCCATGCTGACCTCGGCGCTGCTGCGCCACGGCCCCGGGCACGTCGCCACGGTCGAGCGGGAGCTGGCCGCGATCCTGGCCGAGCGGGACTACGCCTCGGTGGTGGAGCTGCGCGGCAGCATGAGCCGCGCCGCCATGCCCGACCCGGCCGGGTTCGAGCGGGCCAACTACATGCGCACGCTCATGTCCTGGGCCAGCCGGGCCCAGGTCAGCCCCGGCCAGGCCACCACCTGACGCATCGGCCCGGCCGGGTGGGTCCGCGGTGGTGCTCCGGCGGCGCCGGCGGGGCAGGTCAGGCGCTGCTGACGAGGTCGCGGCGGCGGAAGCCGGCCAGCCCGGCGGCGGCCAGCAGCGCGCCGACGCCGAGCAGCCAC
>JBIOYL010000262.1:0-9193 GCA_044870185.1 Actinomycetes bacterium
GCACCTCCACGGTGGTCGCCGCGGCCACCGCGGTGACCTCGGCGCCGCGCCGGAGCGCCTCGGCCACGATCGCCGCGCCCATGCGGCCGGACGAGCGGTTGCCGAGGTAGCGGACGGGGTCGAGCGGCTCGCGGGTGCCACCCAGGCTGACCAGGACCTTCACGCCGGCCAGGGTGCGCCGGGCGGCGGCCGGCCGGGCGGCGGTCGGAGCGGCGACCGGCCGCGGCGCGGCCAGCGGGGCGGCGGCAGCCTGGGCGGCGGCCGGCCGGGGCGTAGCCGGCCGGGCGAGCGCGGCGGCCACGCCGCCGACCAGGTCGGCCAGCTCGGCCAGCCGGCCCGGGCCGATGTCCCCCGAGGTGAGCGGCCCGCTCGCGGGCGGCACGACGATCGCGCCCCGCTGCCGCAGCACGGCCAGGTTGGCCTGGGTGGCCGGATGCTCCCACATCTCGGTGTGCATGGCCGGGGCCACCACGAGCGGGCCGGGGAACGCCAGCGCGACATTGGTGAGCAGGTCGTCGGCCAGCCCGGCGGCCAGCCGCGCCAGCGTGTGGGCGGTGGCCGGGGCGACGACCAGGACCTGCCCCCAGCGGGCCAGCTCGACGTGGATGACCCGCGCCGGCTCGTCCCACAGCGACGCGGGCACCGGGCGGCCGGTCAGCGCCGCGAACGTCGCCCGGGTGACCAGCGCCTCGGCGGCCCCGGTGAGCAGCGCCTGGACCTCGGCGCCGGCCCGCAGCAGCTCGCGGGCCAGCTCGGCCGCCTTGAAGGCGGCGATGCCGCCGGTCACCCCGAGCAGCACGCGGGCGCCGGCCAGCGGACGGGGCTCCCGGTCGTCGTCCGGTCGCGGGCCTGGGCTGGCCCCTGGCGGGTCGGCCGGCGGTTGGTCCATGCCTTACTTGATGGACTCGGCCACCTCGGCTGGGCGCTCCCAGCCCAGCTTGTCCTCGCCGAGCTCCTGCAACGCGATCGACAGGGCCTTGCGGGTGGGTCCGGCGTCGACCATCGGCGGCACGAACTCGCCGATGCCCTCGCCGAGCTGCGCATAGTAGCCGTTGATCTGGCGGGCGCGCTTGGCGGCCAGAATGACGAGCGTGTACTTCGAGTCGACCCGGGCGAGCAGGTCGTCGATCTTCGGTTCGATCATGTGGTCGGGTGCTCCTCGGAACGCGGGTCGGTCCCCTCGGGTCGGTCCCCTCGGGTCAGTCCTCCATGGTATCGCGGGTATCGCGGCGGACGCGCTCGACCACGTCGATGACCTCGAGGGCCGCCTTGTCCAGGTCGTCGTTGACGACGGTCGCGTCGAACTCGGGTTCGGCGGCCAGCTCCTGGGACGCCTTGGCCAGCCGGCGGCGGATCTGCGCGTCGGTCTCCGTCGCCCGGCTGCGCAGCCGCCGCTCGAGCTCCTCCAGGCTGGGCGGCTTGAGGAAGATCAGGAACGCGTCCGGGACGCTGGCCCGCACCTGCCGGGCCCCCTGCACGTCGAGCTCCAGCAGGACGTCACGGCCCTGGGCGAGCGCCTGCTCCACCGGCCTGCGCGGCGTGCCGTAGCGCTCGCCGAAGATGTTCGCCCATTCCAGGAAGCCGCCGACATCGGCCAAGGCGTCGAACTCGTAGGGCAGCAGGAAGTGGTAGTCCCGGCCATCGACCTCCATTGGTCTCGGCCGCCTCGTCGTGGCCGAGACCGACAGCTCCAGGTCGGGGATCGCGGCGAGCAGGCGAGCCACGATGGCTCCCTTGCCCACGCCGGAGGGACCCGCGATGACGAACAGCCGTCCGCGTCCGCGCCGGCGGCCGAGGCGGGAGCTGACGGCGGCCAGGGTGGCTACTTCTTGCCGAACTCGGCCAACAGGGAGTCCCGCTGCTTGGAACCCAGCCCGCGGACACGCCGCGACGCCGAGATGTCCAGCTTCTCCATGATCTTGCGGGCGCGCACCTTGCCCACCCCAGGCAGGCTCTCCAGCACGCTGACGACCTTCATCTTCCCGACGGTCTCGTCACCGTCCTTGTCCAACACGCTGGCCAGCGTCAGGTTCCCGCTCTTCAGCTGCGCCTTGAGCTCGGCCCGCTTCCGGCGGGCCTCGGCGGCCTTCTCCAGCGCCTGCTGGCGCTGCTCGGCGGTCAGGGTCGGCAGTGGCATGGTGCCTCCTCTTCCTGGTCGTCCAGGGCCGGAAGGCGGACGGTCCCCCGGCGGAGCGACGAAAGATCGCGCGGATTCTACGCACACCTTGGCGGCGGCCACAATCCATCCGCGCAGGTCAACCCGTCAGTGAGTCGACAAACCGTCTTGTTGGCCAAGACACCGGCCGGCTCCTGTCAGCTCGGGGCGTCGGGAAGGCGCCGGCTGCCCGGCGATTCCACCTCGATGCCGGCCTGGCAGAGCGGGCAGGCGGCCGGCTCCCAGGCGTCCGCTGCGACCCGGACGAGCGCGCGGAACGGCAGCGGCAGCGTCGCCGCTTCCGGCAGCCGGTCGACGATGGCCGCCACGGCGAGCACGTCGGCGCCGCGCCCGACGAGCAGGTCACCGACCTCCAGCGCCGAGCCGCCCGTGGTCACCACGTTCTCGGCGACGAGCGCCCGCTCCCCCGGCTCGACCGCGAAGGCGCGCCGCAGCGCCATGGCGCCCTGCGACCGCTCCGTGTACACCATCCGGACGCCGAGCGCGCGGGCCACCTCGTGCCCGATCAGCACCCCGCCCATGGCCGGGCCGACCACCACGTCGACCGCGCCCCGGTAGGGTCCGGCGAGGGCGGCGCCGAGGGCCTCGGCCACCGCCGGCCACTGCAGCACCACCGCGCTCTGCAGGTAGGTGTCGGAGTGGCGGCCCGACGACAGCGCGAAGTGGCCGCGGCGCAGCCCGCCCGCCTGCCGGTACAGGCCGAGGACCGCGTCGGCGTCGAGCGCGCCGGCCGGCAGCGCCGGCGCCACGCCGCTCACGGGCGGTGCTCCAGCGCCTCGGCCAGGATGGCGCGGGCGGCGGCGGCCGGGTCGCCGGCCCGGGTGATGGGGCGGCCGACCACCAGCAGGTCGGCGCCTGCCCGCAGGCCCGCCGCCGGCGTGGCCAGCCGTGCCTGGTCGTCGGCGTCCGCCCGCGCCGCGGAGCCGGCGGTCGGGCGCACGCCCGGGCACACGATACGGACCCGGCCGCCGACCGCAGCCCGCACCCTGGCCGCCTCGGCCGGCGAGCACACCAGCGCCGGGCAGCCGGCCACCACGGCCAGCTTGGCCAGGCGCTCGACGGCCTCGGCGGCCGGGCCGAGGCCGAGCGCGGCCCGATCGGACGCGTCGAGGCTGGTCAGCACGGTGACCGCGGCCACGTCCAGCCGGCCGGCGGCCGCAGTGACCGCCGCCTGGAGCATGCGGCCGCCGCCCAAGGCGTGCACGGTCAGCAGGTCGACGTCGAGGCGGGCGACCGAGCGCACCGTGCCGGCCACGGTGGCCGGGATGTCGTGCAGCTTGAGGTCGAGCAGCACCCGGTGACCGGCCCCCCGCAGGATCCGCACGGCGTCCGGCCCCTCGGCGCTGAACAGCTCCAGGCCGACCTTGACCATGCCGATCCACGGCCCGGCCCGCTCCGCCCAGCGCAGCGCCTCGGCCAGGTCGCCGGTGTCCAGGGCGAGCACGATCGGGGAGGCCCGCCCGGTCACCAGGGCTCCGTCCCAGGCGGCGACGGCGGCGGCGGCGAGACCGGCCCGGCCAGCTGCTCCTCCTTGAACAGCGCGGGCAGCTCGCCGACCGAGCGCAGCCCGTGGGTGTCCAGGTAGGCGGCGAGCTGGCGGGCCACGTCCACGACGGCGCGCGGCTGCACGAAGCTGCCCGTGCCGACGGCCACCGCGGTCGCGCCCACGAGCAGGAACTCGGCCGCATCTGTGCCGGTCATGATCCCACCCGTCCCGACGATCGGCACGCCCGGCAGGGCCCGGGCGACCTGCCAGACGCACCGCACGGCCACCGGCCGGATGGCCGGCCCGGACAGCCCTCCGGTGACCGCGGCCAGGCGGGGCCGCATTCGGCGGGTGTCGACCGCCATCCCCAGCAGCGTGTTGATGAGGGTCAGGCCGTCGGCGCCCGCCTCGACCACGGCCCTGGCCACCGCGACCAGGTCGGTCACGTCGGCGGTCAGCTTGGCCAGCACGGGGCGGCCGGCCCGCTCGGCGACCGCCCGGATGACCGCGGCGGCGGCGGCCGGGTCGGTGGCGAACACCTCGCCGCGGTGCTCGACGTTTGGGCAGGACAGGTTCACCTCGACCAGGTGCACGGCCGGCTCGCGGGCAAGCCGCTCGGCCACCCGGCCGAACTCCTCCGCCGTGCGCCCGACGATGCTGGCCACCACCCGGGCGCCGGCCTCGGCCAGAAACGGCAGCTCGGTCGCGCAGAACGCCTCGACGCCCGGGTTCTGCAGGCCGATGGCGTTCAGCATCCCGGAGGGGGTCTCGGCCATGCGCGGCGTCGGGCGGCCCCGCCGGGGCTCCAAGCTGACCGACTTGGTGACCACCGCCCCGACCTCGCCCAGGTCCATCCAGGGGGCCATCTCACGTCCGAACCCGAAGCATCCGGAGGCGGCCAGCACCGGCGTGGGCAGCGCCACACCGCACAGGTCGACCGACAGGTCCACGCCCCTCCAGGTCACAGGACGAGCTCCTCGCGGGCCGGCAGGTAGCCGAGCTCGTGCCAGGCGATGGCGGCGCCGTCGAACACCGGCCCCTCGAGGCAGGACCTGGCCATGCGGGTCGCGCCGCCGGACCCCCCGTCGACCGGTAGCACGCAGGAGAAGCAGATGCCGGTCCCGCAGGCCATCTGCTCCTCGACGGCGACCTGGCAGGGCAACCCGGCGGCGCTGGCTGCCCGGCTCACGGCGGCGAGCATCCCCATCGGCCCACAGGCATACACGTGCGTCGCCCGCGTGCGGGCGAGCAGGCCGGGCATCGGGTCGGTGACGACGCCGCGGACACCGGCCGAGCCGTCGTCGGTGGTCACCGTGAGCGAGTTGCCGATGCGCTTGGCCTCCATCGCCTTGAACAGCCGGGACTCGGTGGCCGCGCCGAGCAGGAAGTCGACCCTGCAGCCGGCCACGCGCAGCTCCTCGGCCAGAAAGAACAGGGGCGCGCTGCCGTAGCCGCCGCCGACCAGCAGGCAATGCGGCTGGGGTCCCCCCGAGCCCTGCCGGCCGACCGGCGGGCTTGGCCGGCCGGGCAGCGTGTACGGACGCCCCAGCGGGCCGAGCACGTCGAGACCGTCGTGCTGGCCCAGGGCGGCCAGGGCGCGCGTGCCGGGTCCGATCACGTCGAAGACGAACTCGACCGTGCCGAGCCCCGGGCCGGACCGCTGGACCCGATGGAGCGAGAAGGGCCGCCGGAGCAGGAACGCCCGGTCGCTGCCGACCAGGACCTCGATGAACTGGCCGGGCCGGGCCGCCTTCGCCACGCCCGGCGCGACCATCGTGAGCACGTGGTAGGCCCCTTCCTTGCGTCGGCCCAGCACCTTGCCCTGCTCCCGTACCGGCCCGCTCATCCGCCCTCCGTGGCCCGATCGACCGGGGCACCCCCTTGATCGGGGGACCCCCCTGGGGTCCCCCGAACCCCCCCGGCTTGGGGTTCCCCGGACCCCTCCCGGTTGACCGGGGCACCGTGATAGGCCTGCAACGACCGCACGGTGAACTCCCCCGCGATGCGCGCCTCGACCCCCTGGACCATGGCGGCCAGCCCCGACAGGGTGGTGACGCTGGGGATGCCGGCCGCCACCGCCGCGGTGCGGATCTCGTAGCCGTCGGCACGCGGCCCCGAGCCCTGCGGGGTGTTGACCACCACGTCGATGTCCCCGGCGCGGATCAGGTCGGCCACGTTGTCGGGCCCCTCGTGCACCTTGCGCACCACCGTCACCGGCACGCCGGTGCGGGCCAGCACGCCGGCCGTGCCCGCGCTGGCCAGGATCCGGAAGCCAAGGTCGACCAGGCGCTTGGCCGGCAGCACGATCGCCCGCTTGTCGGCGTTGCGCACCGACACGAACGCCGTGCCCTTGGTCGGCAGCGCCCCGTAGGCGGCCTCCTGGCTCTTGGCGAAGGCGGCGCCGAAGCCGCTGTCCAGGCCGACGACCTCGCCGGTCGAGCGCATCTCCGGGCCGAGCAGCGAGTCGGCGCCGGGGAAGCGGGCAAACGGCAGCACCGCCTCCTTGACGCCGACGTGGGCCGGGGCGGGCGCGAGCACACCGCCGCCGGCGGGCAGCAGCCCGCCGCGCAGCTCGGCGAGCGTGCGGCCGGCGGCCAGCAGCGCGGCCGCCCGGGCCACCGGCAGGCCGGTCACCTTCTCCACGAACGGCACCGAGCGGCTCGCCCGCGGGTTGGCCTCCAGCACGTACAGGCGCTCGCCCTTGATGGCGAACTGGACGTTGAGGATGCCGACCACGCCGAGCTCGCGGCCCAGCCGGGCGGTGGCCGCGCCGATCTCGGCCACCTGGTCGGGGCCGAGCGTGATCGGCGGCAGCACGCAGGCCGAGTCGCCGGAGTGGATGCCGGCCTCCTCGATGTGCTCCATGACCCCGCACACCAGCACCTCGCCGGCCGCGTCGCACAGGGCGTCCACGTCGACCTCGATCGCATCCTCCAGGAAGCGGTCGACCAGCACCGGGCGGGGGTGGGCGCCCAGGGCGGGCGCGCGGCGCAGGGCGGCCGGGTCGTAGCAGACCTGCATCGAGCGCCCGCCGAGCACATAGGAGGGCCGCACCAGCACCGGGTAGCCGACCCGGTCGGCCACCGCCAGCGCCTCGGCGACCGTGCTCGCCTGCCCCCACGGCGGCGCGGCCAGGCCGCAGCGGGCCAGCACCGCCCCGAACTGGCCCCGGTCCTCGGCCAGGTCGATCGCCTCGGGTGGGGTGCCGAGCAGCGGCACCCTGGCCGCGGCCAGGTCGTGGGCCAGCTGCAGGGGGGTCTGGCCGCCCATGGTGGCCAGCACGCCGACCAGCGGCCCGGCGGCCGCCTCCGCCCGGCACACCTCGAGCACGTCCTCGGCGGTCAGCGGCTCCACGTACAGGCGGTCGGCGACGTCGTAGTCGGTGGACACGGTCTCCGGGTTGCAGTTCACCATGACCGTCTCCAAGCCGGCCGCGCGCAGCGCCTGGACCGCGTGGACGCAGGCGGTGTCGAACTCCACCCCCTGGCCGATGCGGTTCGGCCCCGAGCCGAGCACGACCACCCGCGGGCGGCCGCTCGCCGGGACCTCGCTTTCCTCCTCGTAGGTCGAGTAGTGGTAGGGGGTGGTGGCGGCGAACTCCGCCGCGCAGGTGTCGACCGAGCGGTAGACCGGCTCGACGCCGAGCGCCCGCCGCCGGGTGCGGACCTCCCCCTCGGTGGCGCCGACCAGCGCGGCGAGCTGCCGGTCGGCGAAGCCGTGGCGCTTGGCGCGCCACAACAGGTCACGGTCGAGCGCGTCGATCGAGCCGGCCCCGGTCACCTGGGCGCGCACCTCGACGATGCGGGCGATGCCGTCGACGAACCACGGGTCGATCCCTGACGCCGCGGCCACCTGCTCGACCGTGCAGCCGCCGCGCAGCGCCCGCTCGACCGCGTCCAGCCGATGCTCGGTGGGCCGGCGGACCGCGGCGAGCAGCTCGGCCGGAGTGCCGGTGGCCGGCTCGGCCGTGCCCAGGCCGTCCCGGCCGGCCTCCAGCGAGCGCAGCGCCTTCTGCAGCGCCTCCGGGAAGGTGCGGCCGATGGCCATGACCTCGCCGACCGACTTCATCCGGGTGGTCAGCACCGGGTCGGCGTCGGGGAACTTCTCGAAGTTGAAGCGGGGGACCTTGACGACCACGTAGTCCAGGGTCGGCTCGAAGGCGGCCGCGGTCTTGCCGGTGACCTCGTTGCGGACCTCGTCGAGGGTGAAGCCGACCGCCAGCAGGGCGGCGACCTTGGCGATCGGGAAGCCGGTGGCCTTGCTGGCCAGCGCCGAGGAGCGCGACACCCGCGGGTTCATCTCGATCACCACCCGGCGCCCGGAGGCCGGGTCGACCGCGAACTGCACGTTGGCCCCGCCGGTCTCCACCCCGACGGCGCGCAGCACCGCCAGCGCGTCGTCCCGCATCCCCTGGTACTCGACGTCGGACAAGGTCATGGCGGGCGCCACCGTGACCGAGTCGCCGGTGTGCACCCCCATCGGGTCGACGTTCTCGATCGAGCACACGACCACGGCATTGTCGGCCCGGTCGCGCATGACCTCCAGCTCGTACTCCTTCCAGCCCAGCACCGCCTCCTCCACCAGCACCCGGCCGACCGGGCTGGCCGCCAGGCCCGCGGCCAGCAGCTCGGCGAGCTGGCCGCCGGTGGTGGCCACCCCCCCACCCCAGCCGCCGAGGGTGAACGACGGGCGCAGCACCACCGGCAGCCCAAGCTGGGCGGCGGCCGCCAGGCCGTCGTCGACGCTGCCGACCTCGACCGAGCCGACCACGTCCAGGCCGGCCGCCCGGCACACCCGATTGAAGGCCAGCCGCGACTCGGCCCGGGTGACCGCGGCGACGGTGGCGCCGACCAGCTCCACCTGGCAGCGTTCCAGCACGCCGGTGCTGGCCAGGTCGACGGCCAGGTTGAGGGCGGTCTGGCCGCCCAGGGTGGGCAGCAGGGCGTCGGGGCGTTCGGCGGCGACCACGGCGGCGACCCGCTCGAGGGTGAGCGGCTCCAGGTAGGTGGCGTCGGCCACCTCGGGGTCGGTCATGATCGTGGCCGGGTTGGAGTTGACCAGCACCACGCGCAGGCCCAGCCGGCGCAGCGCCCGGCAGGCCTGGGTGCCGGAGTAGTCGAACTCGGCCGCCTGGCCGATCACGATCGGCCCGGAGCCGATCACCAGCACCGAGCGCAGGTCGTCGCGCAGCGGCACTAGCGCTCGCCCCGCCGCGTCTCGGCGACGGTGCCGCCCGACGGCTCGTCCGGCGCCGCGCCCGACGGCCCGCCAGGCGGCGCGCCGCCGGACGGCTCGCCCGGGGTGGCCGGTGGCCGCGCCGGCCCGGCCGCCGCGCCCGCCTGGTGCGCGTAGGCCGACTGGCCGGCGTCCCAGCCGTCGTACAGGCCGCGGCCCATCGCCTCGGCCCACAGCGCGCGCACCGCCGACGGCGACAGCAGGCCGAGCCGGATGGCGAAGCGGCTCGCCCCCTCGACGCTGGCCACCAGCGTGCGCAGCTTGGCCTCGTCGGCGGCGGTGGTGTGCCGGCCGGT
>JBIOYL010000263.1:0-10897 GCA_044870185.1 Actinomycetes bacterium
TCGGGCCGGCGGCCCGACCGGGTGGAGGGGCGGGCGCTGTCCCCACGGTCGTTGCGGCCGTTCGGCGTCGAGGCGCTCGTGCTCGGCCCGGCGAGCGTGCAGGAGGGGCTGGTCCGCCGTGCGGGCGTGGCGGTCTGGCAGCGCCTGCCCGAGCACGCGGCCGTGTTCGACCGGGCGGCCGACGGTGGCCGCCTGGAGGTCGACGGCGCCCTGCCGGTCCGGGTGGTGGTGGCCGCCACCCGCGCCCGCGACCGCGCCCTGCGCACGCCGGCGCTCGGCGACCGGGCCGCCCGGGTGCTCGCCCTGGCCGCCGGGCCGCCACCCGAGGCGGGCTGGCTGCTGCTGGTCGACGAGGGTCCCGGCGAGCGGTGGCTGTACCTGGCCGAGGAGGACCAGCCGGCCGCCGTGCTCGCCGGGTTCCTCGGCCGCCGCGGCCGCACCGACTTCGCCCGGGCCCGCCGCCGCACCCGCATCGGCGCGCTGGCCAGCTTCGGCGTCCTGCTCGGCCTGGTCGCGGTGATCTACGGGCGGGCGCTCGGCCTGGGCGTGGCCGGCCAGGTCCTCGGCGGGATCGCCCTGGCCGCCTCCTGCCTCGCCCTGGTCGCCGCCCGCCCGCGCTGATCCCGCCCGGAGGGGTCCGGGAAACCCCCCGGAGGGGTTCGGGGAACCCCGAAGGGGTGCCCCGATCAACCAGGGGGGTGCCCCGATCAACAGGGTGCCCCGGGTCAACCAGGGGGTGCCCCGGTCAACCAGGGGGTGCCCCGGACGCCCACCGGTCAGCCGAAGCGGCGGACGAACGGCCAGTCGCGCACCGGCACGCGCGTGTGGCGGCACAGCGACACCGGCTTGCCGTGCTCTTCGTTGCGGACGTGGTCGGCGTTGTCCAGCGTGGCCACCTGGCCGACCTGGGTGCAGTAGGGGGCGAGCCTGGCCGGGTCGTAGCCGACGGCGATGACTGTGCCGCCGGCCGGGCGGTGCGGCAGCCAGAACCAGTAGCCGTTGTGGCCGCTCGCCGCCGCCGGCAGGCCGAGCGGGCCGCCGAAGCGGTCGATCGCCCCGGCCTCGCCGTAGTTGGCGGCCAGGATCGTCGTATGGGCCTGCACCGCCGGTGGCAGGGTGTGGTAGACGCCCGCCACCGTGGCGGCAAGCTCGGGCCAGCCGAGCATGTCGGCGTAGTCCTTGCGCGCCTCGGTCAGGTGCCAGCGCTCCATCGTCTGCCGCGGCAGCACGGGCAGGCCGAGCGGCAACGCCACGAGGTCGAGCAGCACGGCGGCGGTCAGCGCGGGCGCAAGCCACGAGCGGCGTCGGCGCCGCAGGGCCTGCTCGACCGTGACCATGCCGGCGGCGAGCAGCGCCGGGTGCAGCGGGCCGGCGTAGTAGGACTTGGCGTGCAGGGCGAGCATGGCCACGACCACCGTGACGGCCGTCCAGCCGAGCAGCCGGAAGCGGGCGTCGCGGTACAGGCGCACCAGCCCGGCCACCCACACCGGCACGACCAGCACGCCGACGAGCAGCAGGTTCTCGGCGGCGAAGCGCACCGGCGAGTTCTCGGCCGCCAGGTCGGCGTCGTGGTGGCGCAAGAACTCCAGCGTCGGCCAGCCATGTGTGGCCTGCCAGGCGAGGTTCGGGGCGAGCAGGGCGGCGGCGATCACGCCGGCCAGCCACGGCCAGGGCGTGCGCAGCTGCCGCCGGACCGGTGTGGCGAGCACACCGACGGCGATGCCGAACCCGAGCACCAGGATCGTGTACTTGGTCTCCAGGCCGATCCCGAACGCCACCCCGAGCGGGATCCACAGCCACCGGTCGCCGGTGCGCAGCAGCCGGGCGAGCAGGTACAGGCAGGTCATCCAGGCGAGCTGGTCGAAGGTGACCGTCTGCAGCATCAGGTTCGCGCCGACCAGCATCGGGCAGACCAGCGCGGCCAGGCCGGCCAGGGCCACGGCCGCCCGCCCGCCGCCCAGCTCGCGGGCGAAGAGCCCGGCGAGCACCACGATCGCCGCGCCGGCCACGGCGGGGACCAGGCGCAGGCCGACCAGGGAGCCGCCGAAGGCGAGCTCGGCGAGGCGGGCGAGCGCCGGGGTGACCGGCGGGAAGTCCGGATAGCCGAGCATCAGGTGGTGGCCGGCGGCGAGGTAGTAGAGCTCGTCGCGGTGGTAGCCGTAGCGTGCGGCGGTGGCCAGGTGGAGCGCGAGCTTGGCCGCTGCCAGCATGGCGAGGACGGCGGTCTCCCCGGCCAGGACCCCGCCGGCCCGCCACCGGCGGGGGGCGCCGCCCTGGGCGGTCCCCGGGCCTGCGGCGGGCCGCTGCGGGACCGAGCGGGTGGCCGGGCGGTCCATGGCCGGGCGGGTCGGGACCGGGCCGATGGGGGCCGGCGGCATGGGCGTCTCCTCTGCGTGGCTCGGGCCGGGCTCATGGCGGGCCCGGCGGCCGGGTGGTGGGCTTGGCCCGGCCGACGGCCCGGCTGGGCTCGGGAGCACGCTACCCGCCGCGCCGTCGGGCCACCTCGCCCGCACCGGCGATTCCGCCCCTCCCTCTTGCGGGGGAGAGCGCCTGCGGAAGGCGGCCGGCCAGGGACCGCCGCGGGCTGGGGATATCCGCGGGCTCAGGCGGCGGGCCTCCGGTAGCATTCGAGACCGCTCAGCTTCGAGACCGCCCGCGGGCAATTCGCGACCCTGCAAGACCCTGCAAGGAGTGCCGTGCCCGAGCATGACGAGACGCCACCCGGCGACCGGCCAGACAGCGACCGGCCGGACGGCGACCGGCCAGACAGCGACCGGCCGGAGCTGGCGCGCCGGGGGAAGCTCGCCCGGCTGCGTGCCGCCGGCGTCGACCCCTACCCGGTCGGCTTCACCCGCAGCCACACCCTGGCCCAGGTCACGGCGGGCTGGAGCTGGCTCGAGGCGGGCCAGGAGACCGGGGACCTGGTGCGGGTGGCCGGCCGCATCATGCGCAAACGGTCGATGGGCAGGCTGAGCTTCTGGACGCTGCGCCAGGGCGACGACGAGCTCCAGGTCATGCTCACCGTCGACGCGCTGGGCACCGACCGGTACGAGCTGGCCGGCGAGCTCGACGTCGGCGACTGGGTCGGGGTCGAGGGCCCGGTCGTCAAGACCCGCAAGGGCGAGCTGTCGGTCCGGGCGGCGGCGGTGTCGCTGCTCGGCAAGTCGCTGCGCCCCCTGCCCGACAAGTGGAAGGGGCTCACCGACATCGAGGTGCGCTCGCGGCAGCGCGAGCTGGACCTGATCGTCAACCCGGCCGCCCGGGCCGCGTTCCGGCTGCGCTCGGCGGTCGTGCAGGCGCTGCGCCAGTCGATGCTCGAGCGCGGCTACGTCGAGGTCTCCACGCCGGTCCTGCTGCCGGTGCCGGGGGGCGCGCTCGCCCGGCCGTTCGTCACCCACCACAACGCGCTCGACACCGACCTGTACCTGCGGGTGGCCTGCGAGCTGTACCTCAAGCGGCTGCTGGTCGGCGGGATCGAGCGGGTGTTCGAGCTGGGCCGGATGTTCCGCAACGAGGGCATCGACCGGCTGCACAACCCCGAGTTCACCATGCTCGAGTCCAACGCGGCCTTCCAGGACTACCGGGACATGATGGTGCTGGCGCAGGGGCTGCTCCGGGAGGCGGCCGACGCGGCGCTCGGCAGCCGCAGGCTCACCTGGCAGGGACGCAAGCTCGACCTCGACGCCGAGTGGCGCCAGGTGACGCTGCTCCAGGCCGTCCGCGACGCGGTCGGCGTGCCCGAGCTGGCCTACGACTGGCCGCTCGAGCGGGTGCGCGAGCTGTGCGGCCGCCTCGGCGTGCCGTTCGAGCCGGGCTGGGGGGTGGGCAAGCTCGTGCTCGAGCTGTACGAGAAGCACGCCGAGCAGCGCATCAGCGAGCCGACCTTCGTGACCGACTACCCGCTCGAGGTGTCGCCGCTGGCCCACCCGCATCGCGACGACCCCTTCCTGACCGAGCGCTTCGAGCTGGTCATCGGTGGCCGGGAGTACGCCAACTGCTTCTCGGAGCTCACCGACCCCGACGACCAGCGTGCCCGCATGCAGGCCCAGGCACGGGCCAGGGCGGCCGGCGACGAGGAGGCCATGGTCACCGACGAGGCCTACCTGCGGGCGCTCGAGCTCGGCCTGCCACCCAACGCCGGCCTGGGCATCGGGGTCGACCGGCTGGTGATGCTGCTGGGCGACCTGTCCTCGATCCGTGAGGCGATGCTGTTCCCGCAGCTCCGCCCCGAGGAGCGGTAGCGGCGCCAGCCCGCCACCCTGCCCCGCCGACCGGACGGGCCGAGCGGGAACATCGGCTGACGGCGGGGTGTTGCTAGAGGGGTGACCGCCGGGCCGCCCTGCCGGGCCGCCCTGCCGGGCCGCCCGAGAAGGCGGCAGGCAGGGCGCCTGGACCGGATCGTGGGGCTCGGGACGGGTGGGGGGCCGGGTGTATAGTCGATTGGCGGCCATGGAACGCGGCCGCCGCGTCCCTGGGGGTTTGGCATGTTTGAGCGCTTCACCGACCGGGCGAGACGGGTCGTCGTGCTCGCTCAGGAGGAAGCCCGGCTCCTCAACCACAACTACATCGGCACCGAGCACATCCTGCTCGGCCTGATCCACGAGGGCGAGGGGGTGGCCGCCAAGGCGCTGGAGTCGCTCGGCATCTCGCTGGAGGCGGTCCGCGCCCAGGTCGAGGAGATCATCGGCCAGGGCCAGAACGCCCCGACCGGGCACATCCCGTTCACGCCGCGGGCCAAGAAGGTGCTGGAGCTGTCGCTGCGTGAGGCGCTGCAGCTCGGCCACAACTACATCGGCACCGAGCACATCCTGCTCGGCCTGATCCGCGAAGGCGAGGGCGTGGCCGCCCAGGTGCTGGTCAAGCTGGGCGCCGACCTGTCGCGCGTCCGCCAGCAGGTCATCCAGCTGCTGTCCGGCTACGCCGGCGGCAAGGAGGGCCAGCCGGCCGGCGCCACCGGCGAGTCGCAGCCGCAGGGCTCGCTCGTGCTCGACCAGTTCGGGCGCAACCTGACCCAGCTCGCCCGCGAGGGCAAGCTCGACCCGGTCATCGGGCGCGAGCGTGAGATCGAGCGGGTCATGCAGGTGCTGTCCCGCCGGACCAAGAACAACCCGGTGCTGATCGGCGAGCCGGGCGTGGGCAAGACCGCCATCGTCGAGGGCCTGTCCCAGGCGATCGTCCGGGGCGAGGTGCCCGAGACGCTCAAGGGCAAGCAGATGTACACCCTGGACCTGGGCGCGCTGGTGGCCGGGTCGCGCTACCGCGGCGACTTCGAGGAGCGCCTGAAGAAGGTCCTCAAGGAGATCCGCACCCGCGGCGACATCATCCTGTTCATCGACGAGCTGCACACCCTGGTCGGCGCCGGCGCGGCCGAGGGCGCGATCGACGCCGCCTCGATCCTCAAGCCGATGCTGGCCCGCGGCGAGCTGCAGACCATCGGCGCGACCACGCTCGAGGAGTACCGCAAGCACCTGGAGAAGGACGCGGCGCTGGAGCGGCGCTTCCAGCCCATCCAGGTCAGCGAGCCGACCGTGGCCCACACCATCGACATCCTCAAGGGGCTGCGCGACCGCTACGAGGCGCACCACCGGGTCACCATCACCGACGACGCCCTGGTCGCCTCCGCCAACCTGGCCGACCGCTACATCTCCGACCGGTTCCTGCCCGACAAGGCCATCGACCTGATCGACGAGGCCGGCAGCCGCATGCGCATCCGCCGCATGACCGCCCCACCCGACCTGCGCGAGTTCGACGGCAAGATCTCCGAGGTGCGGCGCGAGAAGGAGTCGGCCATCGACGCCCAGGACTTCGAGAAGGCCGCGTCGCTGCGCGACCGGGAGAAGAACCTGCTGGCCGACAAGGCACGGCGCGAGCGCGAGTGGAAGTCGGGCGATATGGACGTGGTCGCCGAGGTCGACGAGGAGCAGATCGCCGAGGTGCTCGCCTCCTGGACCGGCATCCCGGTGTTCAAGCTGACCGAGGAGGAGACCGCCAAGCTGGTGCGCATGGAGGAGGAGCTGCACAAGCGGGTCGTCGGCCAGGACGAGGCCATCCGGGCCGTCTCCCAGGCCATCCGGCGCACCCGCGCGGGCCTCAAGGACCCCAAGCGCCCGTCCGGCTCGTTCATCTTCCTCGGCCCCTCCGGGGTGGGCAAGACCGAGCTGTCGCGCACCCTGGCCGAGTTCCTGTTCGGCGACGAGGACGCGCTGATCGCGCTCGACATGTCCGAGTACATGGAGAAGCACACGGTCAGCCGGCTGATCGGCTCGCCGCCGGGCTACATCGGCTACGAGGAGGGCGGCCAGCTCACCGAGGCGGTGCGGCGCAAGCCGTTCAGCGTGGTGCTGTTCGACGAGATCGAGAAGGCCCACCCGGACGTGTTCAACACCCTGTTGCAGATCCTGGAGGACGGGCGGCTGACCGACGCCCAGGGCCGCACGGTCGACTTCAAGAACACCGTGCTGATCATGACCTCCAACCTCGGCACCCGGGACATCGCCAAGGGCGCCACCATCGGGTTCACCGCCCGGCCGGACGCCAAGGTCGACTACGACCGCATGCGCGAGAAGGTCATGGACGAGCTCAAGCGGCACTTCCGGCCGGAGTTCCTCAACCGGATCGACGAGGTCATCGTCTTCCACCAGCTGTCACGCGAGGAGGTCTTCGCGATCGTCGACCTGATGATGCGTCGGGTCGTCGAGCAGCTGAAGTCCAAGGACATCGCGCTCGAGGTGACCGACAGCGCCAGGGCGGTCATGGCCGAGAAGGGCTACGACCCGGCGCTGGGCGCGCGGCCGCTGCGCCGCACCATCCAGCGTCTGGTCGAGGACCCGCTGTCGGAGAAGCTGCTGTGGAAGGAGTTCGCCGCCGGTCAGCTGGTGGTGGTGGACGCCGAGGACGGCAAGATCGTCTTCCGCGCGCTCGACCACCCCGGCTCGACCGACATCGACGTCCCCCCGGCCGAGCTCGCCGGCAAGGAGTGAGCCGCTAGCTGTCCCACCCCAGGGATAGACATCGCCCCCGGCCTCGCCCGGGGGCGATGTCGTTGCCGGGCCGGCCGTGCAGGGACCAGCGGTGCTGCATGCAGGCCGGGTGCCTCCTTGCGTGCGGCGGCACCCGGCCGGCCCGGGCAGTCGGGCGGGGCCCGGCCCAACGGTGGCCGTCGCCCGTCGGGACCGTCATACTTGGCGTGTGAACGATCCTGCCCGCGCCTGCAGCCTCCTGCTTGCCTGAGCCGCAGGCACCGGTCCGGTGCCTGCGGCGGCCCCTCGCGCCTTCGGCCGGGGGGTCTTCGTTTCCACCTACCCGAGAAGGCGACCGCGATGGACCCGACTCGACCAGCCGCCGACGACCAGGCCCAGCCAGCCACCGAGGACCCGGCCCGGGCATCCGCCTACGACCCGATCGAGGTGCAGGCCCGCTGGCAGGCCCGCTGGGCGGCCGACCGCCTGGGCGAGCTCGACCTCGACCGGGTCGGCGCCGACGAGAAGTTCTACAACCTGGTTGAGTTCCCCTACCCGTCGGCCGAGGGCCTGCACCTCGGCCACGCCTACACCTACTGCGGGGCCGACACCTACGGCCGCTGGCAGCGCATGAACGGCCGGCAGGTGTTCCAGCCGATCGGCTTCGACTCGTTCGGCATCCACACCGAGAACTACGCGCTGCGCCTCGGCGAGCATCCCATGTCGCTGACCGCCCGCACGGTCGCGCGCTACCGCGAGCAGCTCGCACGCCTGGGCGCCGCCTGGGACTGGCGCCACGAGCTCGTCACCAGCGACCCGTCCTACTACCGCTGGACCCAGTGGATCTTCGTCCAGCTCTACCGGGCCGGGCTGGCCGTGCAGGCCGAGGCGCCGGTGGTCTGGTGCCCGTCGTGCCTGACCGTGCTGGCCCGTGAGCAGCTCGAGGGCGACCGTTGTGAGCGCTGCGGCAGCCGGGTGACCGAGCGGGTCATGCGCCAGTGGTTCCTGCGCATCACCGCCTACGCCGACGAGCTGCTGGCCGGGCTGGACGGCCTGGACTGGCCCGAGCAGGCCAAGCGGCTGCAGCGCGAGTGGATCGGCCGCTCGACCGGCGTCGAGATCGACTTCCAGGTGGGTGGCGCCGCCCGGCCGCTGACCGTGTTCAGCACCCGCCCGGACACGCTGTTCGGTGTCACCTTCCTGGCCGTGCCGCCCGAGTTCCCCGGCCTGGCCGAGCTGGTCCGAGACCCCGCGCGCCGGGCCGCCGTCGCCGCCTACGTCGAGGCGGCCCGGGCCCGGAGGGTCCCGGGACCGCCGGACACCGCAGCGCGGACGGTCCCGGAACCGCCGGAGGCGGCCCGAGCCCAAGAGGTCCCGGCGCCGCCCGACGTCCGCCGGGACCGGAGTGGAGTGGACACCGGCGCGCGGGCCGTGCACCCGGCGACCGGCGCCGAGCTGCCCGTCTACGTGGCCGACTACGTCGTGGCCGGCTACGGGACCGGCATGGTGATGGGAGTCCCCGCCCACGACCGCCGCGACGGCGCGTTCGCCGCCGCGCACGCCCTGCCCATCGTTCCCGTGGTCGTACCGGCCGGGGACGCCGGCGGCGGCGACGAGCCGTGGACCGGCGAGGGTGTCCTGGCCGCCTCGGGACCGTTCTCCGGCATGGCGTCGAGCGAGGCCGGCGAGGCGATCGCCGACTGGCTGCAGGCGCGGCGGATCGGCCGCCGGGCGACCCGCTACCGGCTGCACGACTGGCTGATCTCCCGCCAGCGCTACTGGGGGCCGCCGATCCCGATCGTCTACTGTGGTGCCTGCGGCACCGTCCCGGTGCCCGAGGCCGACCTGCCCGTGCTGCTGCCGGAGGTGGCCGACGTCCGGCCCACCGGCACCGGCGCCTCCCCGCTGGCCGCCGTCGAGTCGTGGGTGCGCACCGCCTGCCCGTCCTGCGGCGGCCCGGCCCGGCGGGAGACCGACGTGTCGGACGCGTTCCTGGACTCGGCCTGGTACTTCCTGCGCTACCCGTCCAGCGCCGACGCGGCCCGCCCCTGGGACCCGGAGCTGACCGCCAAGCTGCTGCCGGTCGACCTGTACGCCGGCGGGCGCGAGCACGTGGCCCGCCACCACCTGTACGCACGCTTTGTGACCCGCGCCCTGCACGACCTCGGCCACCTGCCGTTCGCGGAGCCGTTCCCGAAGATCCGCCTGCACGGCATCCTGCGCAGCGACGGCGCCAAGATGAGCAAGAGCCGCGGCAACGTCGTCGTGCCCGACGACTACGTGGCCAGGGTCGGCGCCGACAACCTGCGCATGTACCTGCTGTTCTGCGCGCCCTGGGAGGAGGGCGGCGAGTTCGGCGACGCCGGGCTGGCCGGCATCGAGCGCTTCTCGGCCCGCGTGTGGCGTCTGCTCGCCGGGGCACCGCCATCCGGCCCCGGCGGTCGAGCCGACCTGCGGGTGCTGGACCGCACGGTCGCCGCGGTGGGGCGGGATATCGGGCGGCTCAAGTTCAACACCGCCCTGTCGGCGCTCATGGAGCTGGTCCGCTGGGCCCGCCAGCAGCGCGAGGCGGCCTCGGCCGCAGAATGGGGCCAGACCGTCCGCACGCTGGTCCTGCTGCTGGCCCCCTTCGCCCCGCACCTGGCCGAGGAGCTGTGGGCGCGGCTCGGCGAGCCCTACTCGGTGCACCAGCAACCCTGGCCGGCCTACGATCCGGCCGCGGTCGAGGCGGCCGAGATCACCCTGGTCGTCCAGGTCAACGGCCGGCGCCGCGACGCGCTGGCGGCGCCGGCCGGGGTCGACCAGGCGACCGCCGTCGAGCTCGCCCTGACCAGCGACAACGTCCGCCGCCACCTGGACGGCCGCCGCCCACGCGCGACCGTGTTCGTCCCCGACCGGCTGATCAACCTGCTGGTGTGAGTACCGCCGCCTCGCCGCCCACGCTCGACCCGGCGCGGCTCGACGCCGTCCGCCGGCGCGTGCTCGCCTGGTTCGCGGCGACCGGGCGGCCGCTGCCGTGGCGCTCCACCCGCGACCCGTACCGGGTGCTCGTGGCCGAGGTGCTCGCCCAGCAGACCCAGGCCGCCCGGGCGGCCGGCGCCTACCCGGGCTTTCTGGCCCGCTTCCCAACCGTGGAGGCGCTCGCCGCGGCCACCCCGGCCGAGGTCCTGCGGGCCTGGCAGGGGCTCGGCTACAACCGGCGGGCGTTGGCGCTGCGGGCCACCGCCCGGGCGGTGGTCGAGCGCGGCGGCTGGCCGCGGACCGTCGAAGGCCTCCGGGAGCTGCCCGGGGTCGGCCCGTATACCGCCCGGGCGGTCGCCTGCTTCGCGTTCGAGCTGGACGTCGCCCCGGTCGACACCAACGTGGCCCGGGTGCTGGCCCGCTCGCTCGCCGGCGCCGACCCGGGGCAGCTGCCGCCGGCCGCCCGCCAGCGGCTGGCCGACCTCGCCCTGCCCGCCGGCCGGGCCTGGGCGTGGTCGTCGGCGCTCATGGACATCGGCGCCGAGCACTGCCGGCCGCAGCCCCGCTGCGGCGGCTGCCCGCTGGCGTCGCCGTGCCGCTGGCGGGCGCTCGGCCCGGCCGCGCCGCCACCCCGGCGCCGTCCCGCCGTCCCGTTCGCCAGCTCGGACCGCCGCTGGCGGGGCGCGGTCGTCCGCGCGCTGGCCGCGGCCGAACACGGACTCGGCGAGGACGAGCTCGCGGGTGCGGTCGACGCCGCAGCCGCCGGCCGTCCCGCCGGCTGGTTCGCCGGCCTGCTCGCCCGCCTGGAGGCCGAGGGCCTGGTGGCCCGCGACCAGGCCGGGCGGCTGCACCTGCCCCGCTGAGGCAATACCCCTGGCCGGACCAGGAGCGCCGGGCCGGTCAGGGCAGCCGGTCGGTCAGGCAGCCAGGCCGGTCAGGGCGCCCGGCCGGTCAGGCAGCCGAGGCCGTCAAGGTGA
>JBIOYL010000264.1:0-6024 GCA_044870185.1 Actinomycetes bacterium
CCCCCAGCCACCCGCGCCGGCCCGAGGTCATGCTCGGCGCAGCGTAGCGCCTGCAACGCGCGGTTCCGCGCCGACCGGCGGCCATACAACCGGGCACAAACCAAGGTGAGCACCTCGACCAGGTCGCGCACCACGTCGTCGACCTCGCCAGCCTCCACCACCAGCCGGCGCCCCCCGCCGCCGGCGCCGCCTCGACCAGCTCGGCGTTGCTCCGCGCCAACCGGTCGCGGTGCTCCACCACCACCGACCCAACCGACGGGTCGGCCAGCAGCCGCCGCAGCTTCGATGCCCGGTCATGCCCGAGGCGACCTCGGCTTCCACCCGCACCACCGCCAGGCCCGCGCTGGCCGCCCCCTGGCTGAGCCGGGCGAGTCGGCAGTTCAGGTCGGCGCGGGGCATGCGACGACACCCGGGCGTAGAGCCCAACTCCAGCATCGCCGCGTGGTTGGGGCTGCTCGACCAGAATCGTGCGGGCCGATACCTGCCGCGCCGGTGGCGGCAGCGTCCCTGCCGCCACCGGCGGGAGGCCGTCTTGGGATGGACGTGGTTGGCACGTGCCCGCCCGCTTAGCTTCATCCACGAAGCCTACTTCGAACACCTGTTCGCTAGCAACTACTATCACACCCAGCAACAGTTGAGCACCCTTGGTTGATGCGCTCGTCCGGCGCTCTGCTGTTGGCGAACGTCAACAGGCTCGCGTTGCCGATGAAACTCGCGATCAGGTGCGTCGGCCAGCGCCGATCTCGAAGACAGGCCACCGCCGAGAGGAACAGCAGCACCGCGAACTGTTCCAGCGTCAGGCTGGCCCCGGTCAGCAGGGTCCACACGATCGGCCCGGTACGCTCCAGCCAGCCCAACACGATCCCAACCACCAGCGGTCCGGCCGCGAACCCGAGCGACAGGCTGACCGAGCCGAGCCACAGCGAGAAGAGTCCGACAAGAAAGCCCGAGCGTGAGCCCGAGGCCGAGGCTCACCGCGTCCACCTCGCTGACCCGGCGCTCGGTGTCGCCAAGGTAGCGGGTGACCTCGGGCATGCGACCCCATGGGACGACGACCCCGCAGCCGATCCCCAGCTGGACGTGCAGGTCGTCGCGCGCCAGCAGGTCGAGGTCGCCGCGGCGGACCCGTGTCACCACGCCGTCGAACCTTTCGCCGGCGTCCAAGTCGGTGACGGTGCGCCCGCGAGGTCCCGGTTGGAGAGCAGCACCCAACGGTAATCCACCTTTCTGCGGTCGTGGGCGAGGTGCTCGTCCGCCGCGCGCCGAGCCATCACATCGGTGGCGATCGGCTGCGGCAGCCTGCCGCCCGACTCGGATAGCCTTGGCCCGACCGACCGAGCGGGATGCCGATGACGCGGGACGAGAAGCTGGAGCTGGCCAGGGCGCTGACCCGCCGCCTGCTCGCCGAGCACGGCGAGCAGGCGATCGTCGCCGTCGGCGTCCACGGCGCGCTGGCCAGAGGCGACGACGGCGACCTCCAGCTCGCCGTGGTCACGGCCGACGCCAGCGTCGCCGTCGCCGAGCGGGCGCTCCGACACCGCGGCGTGGTCGTGGACGTGGCCGCCATCCCGGCAGCCGCCTACCTCGACGAGGCGGCCGTGATCGGCCCGGCCTGGCCGCTGGCCGGCGACCAGTACGTGCACCACCTCCCCCTGCACGACCCGACCGGGTTCTTCCACAAGCTCGCCCACGTGCACACGACGACCGTGCAGGAGACACCCGCCGAGACCTTCGCGGCGGCCGCCGGCTACGACCTCGTCCAGGCGATCTCGTGGGTGGCCAAGGCGCGGACCGCCCAAGCGCGGGGCGACCCCGCCGACGCGGCCGCCGCGGTCATGCAGGCGGCCCTGTTCGCGGCCCTGGCCCTGGGGCTTGCCACCCGCACCAGCTACCTGGACCCGGCCGACGCGCTGCGCAGCGCCGCCGGGCTCGACGCGGCACCCACCGGCTTCCGGGAGCCCTACCGGACGGCGACGGCGCCGGGCAGCGACCCGGCCACCGCGGTCGACGCCATCTCCGCGGCCGTGGACGCGCTGGTCGCCATGGCCCGCCGCGACGGCATCGCGGTCGAGGCCGACGACCTCGAGGCGTTCCTGTGAACGAGGACACGATGAACATCACCGACCTGGTCGCCGGGGACAGCGACGCGATCGAGCAGGTCGCCGTCCTGCTGGTGGACTACTGGCCCAACCAGGCGGCGGCCTGGCCCGACCTCGAGTCGGCCTACGTGGAGGTCGAGGACTCGCTCGGCGAAGGCCGGGTGTCGCGCATCGCGGTCGACGACGACGGCAACGTGCTCGGCTGGGGGGCGGCCGCCCAGCAGTACGACTTCGCCTGGGAGCTGCACCCGCTCGTGGTCGCCCGCGGCGCCCAAGGGCGCGGCATCGGCCGCGCCCTGGTCGCCGACCTCGAGCGCCGCATCGCCGCCGAGGGCGCCCTGACGATGTTCACCGGCGCCGACGACATCGCCGAGCAGACCTCGGTGGGCGGGCGGGACCTGTTCCCGGGCGTCCTCCGCCACGCCGAGGCCCTGCGGACCTCCCGACGCCACCCGGCCGGCTTCTTCCGCCACCTCGGCTACGAGGTCGTCGGCATCATCCCCGACGCCAACGGACGGGGCCGGCCCGACATCTGGCTGGCCAAACGCGTCGCCCCCTGGTCGATCGAGCCGGACGAAGCCTGACGGGCGGGACCTGGCCGGCAGGACCTGGGAGGTGTAACGCGACAGGCGACGAGGACGCTCTTCATATCGAGATGCGCCTGCTCCGCTTGCTCGAGTCCACCTCCCCGGTCCTGGACGAGGACACGGTCGACTGGCTGCTCGCCGGCCGGCTGGACACCGCCGACGCCCCGCCCGAGTACGCCGGGGTGGCCAGGTTGCTGGCCGCGGCCACCGCCCCCCCAGACCCGGACGAGCTGGCCGGCGAGGCGGAGGCGGTCGCCCGGTTCGCGGCCGCGGCGCGCTCCCATCCCCCCACCCGTCGGAGGGCCGCCGTGTCCAGCAAGCGCTTCAGCCGCAAGGCGGCCGCCATCGCCATCGCAGCCGCGCTGTCGGTTGGCGGCGTCGCCGCCGCGGCCAGCGTCATCCTGCCCGGGCTGGCGCATCGGCCGGCCGGCCAGACCGACGCCAGGACGCCAGGCACCTCGGCCGCCCACGCCCAAGGTGACGCCACGGTCGCCGTCGCCACCACCCTGGCCGCCGGGCCGGCCAGGACGGGCAGCTCGGCCACCGGCGGGCAGGGCAAGGCCACGGGACCGGACGCCGCCGGGCCGGCCAGGGACGGGCTCTGCCGGGCCTGGCTGGCCGGGCAGGGCGGGCAGCACGGCAAGCGGGACGACTCGGCGGCGTTCCAGGCGCTGGCCCGGGCAGCCGGCGGGGCCGGCAAGATCGCCGCGTACTGCCGGGGCACGGCGCCGGGCAGCCCGGGTGCCGACGGGCAGGGCCACGGCGCCCCGCCGAGCAGCGACCAGGGACGGGGCCACGGCGGCTCCCTCACCGACCCCGGGCAGGGCCAGGGCGGCCCCCCGGCGGGCGGCCCTCCAACCACGGTGCGGTAGCGCGTGGCCGTCCAGGGGCGGCGGTGTAACGGCCGGCCATGTCGCAGCGCTCTTGAGGGTAGGCGACGCGGATGATCGAGCCGGCATCCGGCGCCCCGCTTCGCCGCCTGCCGGGTGATCGCAGCGCCCGGCGCGTCCCCGGGGACCCGACCGTGGGGATGGCGGTCCCCGGGGGCGCCTCCATTGGACGGCCGCCCGCGGGTGCGGGACGGCGGGCAGCCGCGAGCGGGCTTGCCGTGCTCGTGGTCGCTGCGGCGCTGTCCGGCTGCGCGCACACCTCGCCCAGCCGGCGTGCCGTGCCCGGCACCGAGCCGCCGCCGGGCACGGTGGCCTCGTCGGTCACGACGACCACGGCGCCGGCCAGGCCGGCCACCACGACGGCGCCGGCCACCACGGCAGCGCCGGCCACCACGGCAGCGCCGGCCACCGCCACGCGCCCGACCACTCCGGCAGCCCGCCGGCGACCGGCTGCCACGCCGAAGCTGCTGTTCGGCGTGGGGCCGGAGGCCAGCGGCGCGCGCGGCGCGCGGCTCGTCCGGGAGGCGCCCGTGCGCATGCTGACAAGCTGGTACAACAGCCCCGCCGACCTGAGCTGGATGACCGCCTGGAGACGCAGCCTGGTCCCGGGGTCCTACGCCGCCGGCTTCGCCCTGCACCTGATCGTGTGGACGGGCGACCCCGAAGGGCCGCTCTCGACACCGTACGGCCCCGCCTGCGGACGGCCCTACCCCCTGTCCAGCCGCTTCCTGGCCGACATGGGACAGCTCGCTCGGACGTTCGCCGGCTCGGCGAACGGGCCGCCGCTGTATGTCACCTTGTTCACGGAGTTCCAGACCTATCCGTGCGTCGACAACGCCTGGAACGCGAACCCGGCGGCCAACGCCTACTACCGGGCGCTCAAGGACCGCTATCTGGCCGCCGCGGCCGTCTTCCACCGGGCTGCGCCCAACGCCCGCGTCTCGCTCGGCTGGGGAGGCTGGCAGGCACGCTGGGACGCGCCCGCCAGCGGCGGCGGGCGCTCCATGTTCGGCCACTCGCCGATGTGCTGCGGGCCTCGGACTTCCAGAGCTTCCAGGCGATGGGGGCGGCCAACGCGGCCGACGTGCGGGCCATGACCAAGACGCTCGGCGCCTACGGGCCGGTGATGCTGGCCCACTACACGCCCGGCAACGGCTCCCGGGCCGCGGCCGAGGCGGACGTGCGGGCGGTCCTCGACGACGCCTACCTCGACGCGGTCGCCAGGAGCGGCCTGTTCGCCCTGAGCTTCATGGACGACCACGCCGTCACCGTGTCGGATCGCGTCCACCAGCTCGTCAAGCGCGCGGTGTGGCGCTACGGGACCGGCGGCCGCCGATGACGCGCGCCGGTGACGGCTCGGCTGCGGTCTTGACGACGCGGCGCACGGTGATCTCGCCGTTGCCGAAGCTCGCCACGACCACCGAGTGGCGGATGGCGGCCGCCACCAGCGGGAGGTCGTGCCGGTCGGACCGTGTCAGGTCCCGGAGGACGACGTAGTCGAGGTCGCGCCACCCATGCCGCAACCTGTCACGGACGCCAGGGTCGAGGTCCAGCTTGGAGAACCAGATCGGGTTCGGGTCAAACCCGTGGCGCACCAGGTCGGTCCAGAGGTTGTCGTCGACCAGCAACAGCGCGCGCGGCGGGATGTGGGCGAGCACGTAGGCCAGCGCCTGCTTCGGCGGCTGGCTGCGGTCTTCGGTCAGCTCCCGATGCAGGCCGCGGCCCCATGCCGGGGCGACGACGACCAGACTGGCCATGACCGCCACGGCGACGACGACCTGCCCGACCCGTCTGGTCAGGGCCGGGAGCCACGCGTGCAGCCCGCCGGAGCGCGTGCGGCGCCTGATGCGCCGGCCGCCGGCGTAGCCCTTGCAGAGCTGGTCGGCGACCCCGGCGATCACCAGCGCCGCGAACGGCAGCATGGCGATGACGTACGGGTAGGGCAGGTAGCCGTTGCGGCACGGCATCGCCGCCTGGATCGCCAGCGCCAGCGCGACCGCCCGGGTGCGGCGCAACAGCAGGCCGGGCGGGGTGAGCAGCACCCCGGTGCCGAGCAGCCACGGATCCTGGCCGAGCCAGGACCGCACCAGCGCGGCCGCGCCGCTGCGGGCGTCGAGCAGGCTGCCGGAAGGCGGGCGGTCGAACAGCTGCCACTTCACCGCCCAGATCAGGCTGACGTGACCCGGTCCCTCGAGCAGCTCGCCCTTGAGGATCGCATACAGCGGGTAGAAGGAGACCAGCCCGGCCAGCAGGGCCAGGAACAGCGGGATGCGGTACTGCCCGGTCTTCGGGCTGGTGTGCTGCCACAGCAGCAGGAGCAGCGCCGGCAGCAGTACTGATGTGGAGCGGCTTGTCAAGGCGATGGTTTTCCCTGGTGGATGGCATGAATTGGGCGCAGGGGGAGTCGCGGCGCTCGTGGCGCCGGTCGGGTCGGTGTGCGTTGTGACT
>JBIOYL010000265.1:0-3683 GCA_044870185.1 Actinomycetes bacterium
GACCCCAAGCAGGCCTGGCCACCGGCGGCGCGGCGGCTGCTGCCCGGCCCGGTAGGCATGTACGCCGCGGCGGTGCTGATGGTGTGGCTGCCGGTGGGGCTGGTCGGCTTCTCGTTGCGGCTGCTGCACCCGCGCGCCCGCCGGCAGCGCAAGACCCGCCGCGGCGCCAGATGGGCGAGCTTGTGGCAGCTGCGTCGGCTGCTCGTGGTCGGCCCGCGGCGGGGGCGGATCATCCTGGGCCGCCGCGACCGCCTCCGCGACCGGCTGCTGGGCCGCCTGTACCTGGCGGTCGAGCAGTGCCATTCGGTGCTGGCCTTCGGCCCCCCCGGCTCCTACAAGACCCACGCCCTGGTGATTCCCGCGATCCTGGAATGGTCCGGCCCGGTGGTGACCACCTCGATCAAGCCGGACGTGCTCCGCGCAACCCTGGCGCACCGGTCGAGCTTGGGTGAGGTGTGGGTCTACGACCCCCTCGGCCTGTCCGGCGTCCCGGGTGCGCAGTGGACGCCGCTGGCCTACTGCGCCACCTACGCGGCTGCCAAGCGCATCGGCCGGATGCTGGCCGACGCCGCCGACGTCCAAGGCCACAAGGCCGACGACGCCACCTACTGGCAGCTGCTGGGCGCCAAGCTCCTGGCCGTCCTGCTGTACGCGGCCGCCGGGACCGGGCGGACGATGGCCGACGTCGCCCGCTGGGTGGACGTGCAGGACTTCGACGAGGTCTACGCCTGCCTGGTCGAACTCGGCGACGAACGGGCACTTGACGCCTGGGCGGCCTGCAAGGCCCGCCCCGACAACACCCTCGGCAGCGTGTACGGCACCGCCGAGACGCTGCTGGACGTGTTCGGCGACCCGGCGGTGGCCGAGAGCGCGGAGGGCTGCGACCTGGACCTGGACGCCCTGCTCACCGGGCCCAACAACACCCTGTACCTGTACGCGCCGGCCAGCGAGCAGGAGCGGCTGCGCCCGCTGTTCGAGCTACTGGTCAGCGTCGTGATCCTCAAGGCCGAGGAGCTGGCCGCCGCCCAGCCCGACGGGATGCTCAACCCCCGGCTGTTCGTGTGCCTGGATGAGGCGGGCAACTGCGCCGCGATCGCCAAGCTGCCCCAGCTCGCGACGACGGGGCGGGGGCAGGGCATCCAGCTGCTGACCATCTGGCACGACGAAGCCCAGCTTCAGTACCGGTACGGCCGGCGCGCCCACACGGTGCTCAACGGCCACCGCGCCAAGCTGTTCCTGTCCGGCCAGGCCGACCCCGCCAGCCTGGAGCTTGCCTCCAAGCTGGTCGGCGACGAGGCGATCACTCACACCTCGGCGACCTCAGGCGACGGCCGGCAGTCCTACACCGAATCGGTCGCCTGGCGGCGGCTGCTGCCGGTGGAGGCGTTGCGGCAGCTCAAACCGCGGCGGGCGGTGCTGGTCTACGGGCACCTGCCGCCGGTGCGCCTGCGGCTGCGGCCCTGGTTCCGCTCCCAGCGGCTGCTGGGCCTAGCCCACGCGGTCGACGCCCCCGCCGCCCAGCCCAGGCCCGGGCTGGCGCCGGTGGAGCCGCTCCAACCCGCCGTGGCGGAGGGGGATGGGGAGGTGGCCGCCTGATGGGGCTGATCCTCGAGGACCTGTACGGCCACGAGGGCTACGCCGACCGGCGGCTTGCTGACGGGCGGCTGGCCGGTGGCAGCTGGAGCCGCGACACGCTGCAGTGGACCGCCTACGTGGCCGCCTGCGGGTGCGGCTGGCACGGCAGCGTCGACTACCCGCCCACCGACGAGGGTGAGGAGGTGGCGGTCGACCAGTGGCACCGCGACCACGGCCAACCGCTGCTTGAGCGGCAGGCGGAGCGGCGCCGGGTCGAGCTGGGCCGGGTGCTTGGCTGGCTGGGCGCCCACGCCGACCGGCTGGAGGACCCCGCCGAGGTGGCCCGCGTCGCCCGGGCGGTGGAGCGGGCGGGGCGACTGGTCGCCGACGTCCAGCGTGACACCGCCCGGGCGGCCGAGCGGGAGGTAGCCGGTGAGCGCTAGCCAGCCCAGCGGTCCCGCGACCTCGGCCATGCACGGCCACCGCCGCCAGCGCCCGTGGCAGCTGGCCGAGCCGCCTCGGCTCGTCGGGCCGGTGGACGACCTCCGGCCGTGGTCCGACCGTGCGTCCGGTGGGGTGTCCAGGTTGGACCGGGCAACCCTGCACCTTGGCGTGCTGGTGGCCGCGGTGATCGCCGGCTGCTCGTACGCGGTGTCGGCCACCTCCTTGTACGCGCTGGGCCGCCACGCCGGCTACTGCTGGTGGCAGGCCGCCGCGGTCCCGGTGGTCGCCGACGGGCCGGCCATCTACGGCATGGTCCGCATCGTGTCCCGTTCCTGCCGCGACGCCAACGGGGCCGGCTACGGCTGGCTGCTGGTGGTCGCCGGCACCGCCGCCTCGATCGCCGGCAACGTGGCGCACGCCCAGCCGGGCGCGGTCGCCCGCGGGATCGCCGCGGCCGTCCCGCTGGCGGTGCTGGCGATGCTGGAGGCCCTCAAGGGCGACGCCCAGCAGGTCGCCCGCCTGGCCACGGCCAGCCGCCCGGTGGCCCCGCCGGACGGCCTGGGCGCCGGCAGTGTCCAGCAGGCCGACGGCCCGGTGCGGCTCACGGTCCGGCGGGTGGACGCCGAGGACGCCTCGGACAGGCGGCCGGACGGCGTGGACGGCCGGACCGTCCGAGCGGTGGCCGCCGCGTCCACGCCCGTGGACGCAGGTGTCCAGCAGCGGCTGGGGGCGACCTTCCAGCAGGGCCGGCCGGACGGGGCGGCGTGGAAGTCCCGGACGCTGGCGCAGGCGGCCGGCTGCGGCCACTCGACCGCCGCGGCGTTCCTCCGCACCCGCCGCCAGCAGCAGGCTAGGCGGGAGGGGGCCTCGTGACGGTGCGGCCGCGCGGCACCCGGGAGGAGTGCACCGAGGCCCCCCGCCGGCTGGTCCAGGTCCTGGACGTCGTGTCGGTCAGCCCGCCGTATCCCGACCGGAGGGCCAGCGTGCTGGTCCGCGTCAACCTGGAGGTCCGCCGAGAGGCGGCTGCGGCCGGCTCGCCGGCCAGCCCACCCCCGCCGCGCCAGCCCGCCGGTCGTCCACTGGGGCAGCTGTGATGACCCGGCCCGGCTTCGCCCTGCGCGACGCCGCCCTGGCCTACGCCGCCCGCGGGATCCCGGTGCTGCCCCTGCACCACCCGGTCATCTACTGGGGCGGTGTTCGGGCTGGCGCCAGCAGACAGCTGCTCGCGCCGGCGTGGCCGGCCGGCTGCTCGTGCCGGGACCCAGGCTGCGCCCAGGTCGGCAAGCATCCGCTGGGCAGCCTGGTCCCCCACGGGCTGCATGATGCGACGACCAACCGGGCCCGCATCCTGGCCTGGTGGACCCAGCGGCCCCAGGCCAACATCGGCCTGGCTTGTGGCTACCGCTTCGACGTCTTGGACGTCGACGGCGCCGTCGGCGCCGAGAGCATCCGGGTGTTCGCGGCCGAGCATGGCCTTGTCAGTTCGGGGCCGCTGGTCCGAACCGGCGGGGGCGGCTGGCACTACTACCTGGCCCCCACCGGGCTGGGCAACGTGCATCCCCGCGGCCTGGAGCGTCTGGACTGGCGTGGCCGCGGCGGCTATGTGGTCGCCCCACCCAGCCGGCATGCCTCCGGCCACCTCTACCGGTTCCTGCCCGGCCGTG
>JBIOYL010000266.1:0-2106 GCA_044870185.1 Actinomycetes bacterium
GGGCCGGTTCGCCGTTGACCCTCCAGCGGTCCGGCGGGACACTCGACCTGGCCGGCGGGAGGCGGCGGAAGCCGTGCGCCGACCTCGTCGTAGAGGGGAGCTGTGCGCGATGGTCGAGCAGGCGCCACCGGCAGCCAAACGCCGCTCACGGACCCGCCTGGTCGTCCAGGGCGTGGTGTCGCTGGTGCTGGTCGTGGCGATCTTCTACTTCCTGCTCAAAAAGATCGACCCGGCCCAGGTGTGGGCCGCGATCGCCGGCATGACCTGGCTGGAGCTGGCCATCCTGGGGTTGCTGGCGATCTGGAACCTGTGCACCTACGCGTTCGTGTGGATGGCGGTCACCCCCGCCCCCCAGCTGTCGTTTGGCCATGCGATGGTGATGACCCAGTCGACCACCGCGGTGGCCAACACCGTGCCCGCCGGCGCGGCGGTCGGTATCGGCATGACCTACACGATGCTGGGGTCGTGGGGCTACTCGCGCTCCAAGGCCACCACGGCGGTGCTGGTCTCCGGGGTGTGGAACAGCTTCATCAAGCTCGCCATGCCGGTGCTGGCCCTGGCGCTGGTGCTGCTGGGGGGCGGCGCGGGCGGGGGCCGGGTCGTCAGCGCCCTGGCCGGCATCGCTGGGCTGGTGGCCGCCATCATCGTGTTCGCGCTGATCCTCCGCAGCGAGGAGCAGGCCCGTCGGGTCGGGCTGGGGGCGGGCCGGGTGGCCTCGCGGCTGCTTGGACTGGTGCGGCGGCCGCCGGTGCACGGCTGGGAGCTGGCCACGGTGAAGTTCCGCGCCCGTACCATCGCCCTGGTCGAGCGCCGCTGGCCCTCGATCACGGTGACGTCGCTGGTCAGTCACTTGTCGCTGTACCTGGTGCTGCTGGTGGCGCTGCGTGACGTCGGCGTCGGCGACGCCGAGGTGGGTTGGGCGGAGGTGCTGGCGGTGTTCGCGTTTGCGCGGCTGGCCACCGCGATCCCGTTCACCCCCGGCGGGGTCGGCTTCGTCGAGGCGGTGCTGATCGCCGGGTTGACCGCGGCCGGTGGCGATCGGGACCAGGTGACCGCTGCCGTGCTGGTGTACCGGGCGCTGACCTGGGGGCTGCCGATCCTGGTCGGCGTGGGCTGCTACCTGTGGTGGCGCCGGCGGTCGTTGCTGCCCCTGGCCAACGGGCGGGCGGCGGCCGCCGACGCGCAGCGCCCGACCCGATGACCCACCCAAGCGCCCTCGCCTTCGCGCTGGCGATCCTGTCGCAGCTTCTGCTGGGGTCGCTCGGAGCCCTGATCGGCCGACTCGAGCCATGCGCGGTTCCTTGCCCCTGCTCGGCGGACGGCAGGGATGCCGCTACCACCAGCCCTGCCGCTTGGCCCAGCGCAGCAAGATCGCCGAGACGACCGCCATGACCGCCAGCACCACCGCCAGATGGGCGAAGTCGGTGCGCTCATTGACGATCACGTTCATCCCGTAGACCGACGACACCGCCGTGATCGGCAAGGTCAGGACCGCAATGAGCGCGAGCCGCTCGGCGGCGATGGTCACCTTGGTGTCGGCACGGGTCTGATAGAACTCGATCACCCCTTGGAGGTAGCGGATCTGGCCGTCGGCCACCCCGCCGACCCGGGCGAACTGGTCCACGAGGTCGGCCACCAGCGGCTGCCCGTCCGCAGGGACGAAGCGGCCCAGCGCGGCCATCCGCTGGTAGATCTGGTGGCCCAGCGTGGCCATGTTGGCCACCGCCAGCAACCCATGCCGGGTGCCGAACAGCTCCTCGAGGAAGTGCTCCGGGTCGCCCAGGTGCCCGGAGGTGACCCGCTGCTCCAGCGGCCACACCTCGCGCGTGACGGTCTCCACGAACGCCTCCTGGCCTTGCGCCAAGGCGGACACGATCGCATAGGACAGCTCGAACGGCGACGCGGGGCACAGGCGCCCCGCCTCGATGCGCCGCAGCACCGCCCGGGTCTCGCGCAGCGCGGCCTCGGGTGGGACCGCCGGGTTGACCGGCCCGTGGACGGTGACCAGGTAGCCAGGGCCGATGAACTGGTCGAGCTCGAGGTAGTGGACGTGGCCGCCGGTGCCGAGCTCGGGGGCGTGCAGCACCACGAACGTGTGGTCGCGGT
>JBIOYL010000267.1:0-8314 GCA_044870185.1 Actinomycetes bacterium
GCGCTCCCGGCCGCCGAGCCCGCCGGGGGCGCGGCGGCCGGGGGTGCCGAGGTCGTCGACCTGCCCGGCTGCACGCTGCTCCCCGGCCTGGTCGACGTCCACGTCCACCTGGTCGCAAGCGCCGGCCCGGACCTGGCCGCCGACGTCCCGCGTACCGAGGCCGAGCGCACCCTGGCGGCCGTGGCCAACGCCCGCCGGCAGCTGGACCGGGGCGTGACCCTGGTGCGCGACCTGGGCGCCAGCGGCGGCGAGGCGGTCGCGGTCGGGCGGGCCGTCGAGGCCGGCACGCTCGACGGGCCCCGCGTGGTGCCGGCCGGCCCGGCCGTCACCATGACTGGCGGGCACATCCACTACCTCGGCAGGGTGGCCGACGGGGTGGAGGCGGTGCGGGACGCCGTGCGGGCCAACGCGGCCATCGGGGCGACCTGCATCAAGGTGGTCGCCACCGGCGGCGTGCTGACCCGCGGCATCGACCCCCGCCGGGCCGCCTACACCCAGGCCGAGCTGGACGCCCTCGTCGCCGAGGCCCACCGCCTCGGCTTGTCGGTCGCCGCCCACGCGATCGGCGAGGGCGGGGTGGCCGCCGCGCTGCGGGCCGGGGCCGACTCGATCGAGCACGGCATGTACCTCGACGACGCCACCATCGAGCTGTTCCTGGCCACCGGCGCCCGGCTGGTGCCGACCTTCTCGGCGCCGCGCGGGATCCTGGAGGGCGCCGACGTGCCCGACTGGATCAAGCAGCGCTGCCGCCCGGCCGCCGCCGCCCAGGCCGCCTCGTTCCGGGCCGCCGTCGAGGCCGGCGTGCGGGTCGCCGCGGGCACCGACGCCGGCACCCCCGGCAACCCGCACGGCAGGGTGGCCGAGGAGGTCGCGATGATGGTCGAGGCGGGCCTGCCGGCCGCCGCCGCGGTGCGGGCGGTGACCGGTGAGGCGGCCGAGCTGCTCGGCGTCGCCGACCGGGGCGTGCTGTGCGAGGGTGCGGCCGCCGACGTGGTCGCCGTCGACGGCGACGTGCTCGCCGACGTCCGCGCGCTGGCGCGCCCGGTGGCCGTCTTCCAGGACGGCCGCCGGGTCCGCTGACCGGCGCAACCGGCCACCCTGGCCGGCGCCGGCGGCCGGCTGGGGCGGGTGAGTTCTTGGGGAGGCACGCTGGACCACTTGCCAATCCCCGCCGCAGAAGTTAGTCTATGCGTAGACAGTCTACGCGACCACTAGGAGGAGGCCATGTGGGTGCACGAGCACACGGCTGAGACGGCGGCCAGCCCGGCGGCGGTCTGGCAGGTCCTGCGCGACCTCGACCAGTGGGGGGCATGGGACACCTCGCTGGAGTGGGTCCAGCTCAAGGGCCCGTTCCAGGTCGGCTCCGAGGTCGTCATGAAGCCCACCGGTCAGGACCCGATCACCTCGGTGATCGTCGAGGCGACCGAGAACCGCAGCTACGCCGACCAGACCACCCTGGGCGAGGTCACGCTGCGGTTCAGCCACACGCTCGAGCCGCTGGAGGGAGGCGGCACCAAGGTCACCCACCGCCTGGAGATCACCGGTCCGGCCGCCGAGGCGGTCGGCCCGGAGCTCGGGCCGGCCATCACCGCCGACTTCCCGGAGGCGATGGACGCGCTGCTGGCCCGCGCGCAGTCGTGACCGCGACCCGCTACCCCGAGGGCCCGACGGCCAGCCCCGGGTTCCTGCTGTGGCACCTCACCCTGGCCTGGCAGCGGGCCGTCACCGCCGCGCTGGAACCCCTTGGCCTGACGCACGTGCAGTTCGTGCTGCTCGCGTGCGCCTGGTGGCTGGACCGCCACGGGCAGGTCCCCAACCAGCTGCAGCTGGCCCGCCAGGCCGGCACCGACGTCAAGATGACCTCGCAGGTGGTGCGCAGGCTGGAGGCCAAGGGGCTGCTGGAACGCGAGGTCGATCCTGGGGACGGCCGCGCCAGACGACTGCGCCTGACCGCCGAGGGAGAGCGGCTGGCGCAACGCGCGATCGCCGCCGTCGAGCAGGCCGACGCCCGCTTCTTCGGGACGGAGGCCGCCGCCATCACCGCGCTGCTCCAGCGCATGGTCGGCCACGGGCTAGTGCGCGACCGTGCCCCAGCCCGGACCGGCGCTGGCGCCTAGCGATGCTCAACCGGGCACCATCGCGTCACCAGGCATCCACGACGATGACGTGGCCCTGGAGAAAAGGTGCGACAATCCTTCACGCCGCACCCGATGCCCCTGCCGGCTGAATTCGGCAGTTCCCTCGAGAGGATCCTGATGGACGCCACGCAGGCCAAGGACGCCGCACGCAGGCGAGCGCTCGGCGCCCACGAGCGGCTGATCGGGCTCAGCCGCCGGATCCACGCCAACCCCGAGCTCGGCTTCGCCGAGGAGCAGGCCTCGGCCTGGGTGGCCGAGACCCTCGGCGAGGCGGGCTTCGTGGTGGAGCGCGGCGTCCACGGGCTGCCGACCGCGCTGGTCGCCCGGGCCGGCTCCGGGCCGCTCAAGCTCGCCGTGTGCGCCGAGTACGACGCCCTGCCGCGCATCGGCCACGCCTGCGGCCACAACATCATCGCGGCGAGCGCCGTCGGGGCCGGGATCGCCCTGGCCGAGGTGGCCGACGACGTGGGCGTGGAGGTGACCGTGGTCGGCACGCCGGCCGAGGAGGGCGGCGGCGGCAAGGTCCTGCTGCTGGAGCGGGGCGCCTTCGCCGGCTTCCACGCGGCCATGATGGTCCATCCCGCGGCCTGGGACACCGTGGAGTTCCCGATCATCGCCTCCAGCCACTTCAAGGTCGGCTACAGCGGCAAGGAGTCGCACGCGGCGGCCGCCCCGGAGCTCGGCGTCAACGCCGCTGACGCGCTGGTCGTCGCCCAGACCGCCATCGGCCTGCTGCGCCAGCACCTGCGCCGCACCGACTTCGTCCACGGCATCGTGACCAGGGGCGGCGACGCGCCCAACGTCGTGCCTGCCCGCACCGAGGGCACCTGGATGGTGCGGGCCCGCACACTCGACGAGCTGGCCGAGGCCCAGGCCAGGGTCGAGCGCTGCTTCCAGGCCGGGGCGCTGGCCACCGGGGCGACCCTGGAGCTGACCCACGTCTCGCCGCCCTACGCGGAGCTCCGGCCCGACCCCGACCTCAACGCCGCCTACCGCCGCAACGCCGAGGCGCTCGGGCGGACGCTGGTCGGCCTGGACGAGCTGCCGCCCGGCGCCGCCGGCTCCACCGACATGGGCAACGTCTCGCTCGTACTGCCCTCCATCCACCCGATGATCGGCATCGGCAGCCTGCCCGCCGTCAACCACCAGCCCGAGTTCACCGCCTGCTGCGCCACCGGGCGGGCCGATCAGGCGGTCATGGACGGCGCGATCGGGCTCGCCTGGACCGCCATCGACGCCGCGGCCGACGAGCGCCTGCGCTCCCGCCTGCTCACCCGCGCCGGACCGGCCGCCGCCCAGGGCGCCGCCCCGACCGCCGGGTAGGCGACGTCCGCTCATTGGGTAGGGCGCCCTCCCGACCATCGGGTCGGGCGCGGTTCAGCCGCCTGGGGAGGCCACGGCATACCGTCATCACCGGATGACGGTCAGGTCAGCGAGCACGTGGGCGGCCCAGGTCGCGAGCAGCCCGCCTGCCCTGAGCCGGATGGAGCCCAGCGTCAGCCCATAGCCGCCGGTCAGCGCCGCCCAGGCCACCAGGCCGGCTGCCGGACCGGGACGACGGCCAGGACGACGGCCAGGACAAACCTCGCCCCGCTCGTCGAACGACCCGCCGCGCGCCCGGTCGGCGCTCGCCCGCAGCACCGGGACGGCTCGCAGGGCCACCACGTACACGCCCAGCGCGGCGACCAGCGAAACCAGCCCAGGTCGCGGTCGATGTCTCCTGATGGTGGCGATGTCGGGCGAACGACAGTGCCATCCGGTTTGCTGCTTTGACGTGCGTAGGGTTTGCTCCTCGTCGTTTGGGAAGCAACCAGATGGCACCGGTCGCACTGGTCGACCCAGACTCGTCACCGTCGATCACCGACCGGATCGCACCCGGCGCCCTGACCAGCACGTTTCTGCCAGAGCTGAGCGACCAGGTGGTCGCACAGACCAGCCGGACCGAGCAGCGCCGCTGGCTGCTGCCCACCCGGCTGGTCGTCTACTTCGTGCTGTCATTGGGGGCTGCTTCGCCATGCGGCCTACGAGGAGGGTAATGCGCTGCCTGGTGGAGGGACCGGGCCGGGCGGCGCGGCGGGCTGGCAGACGTGGCCGTCCTGCACGTGCCGAGCCTCGGCTCAAGAGACGTCTATCTGTTCCTCACTGGCGAGCCAGGTCGCCTGGAGGGTCCGGGCGGTTGCCTGTACGCCGGCCGTACCCGGCGAGACGTCAACTGGGACCTTAGCAGCGACGGTGAATGTAAAATCAGGCTTGGCCTGGTCGATCGTTGCCAGCTTCCATGTCTTCTCTCTCTGAACCAGGCTGATCGTGATGTTCTTCAGTGGTTTCGCGGGCGGGTCGAGGCTGCGACCGTTGACGGACACGTCGTTGCAGCCATCCCGGAACGCCGCGCCGGTGACGATGATTCGTCCACCGGGGGCCGTCTTGGTCGGGGTCACGGAGAGCTCGGGACCGGCACAGGCCGGCGAGGGCCCGCCGACGTTCGTGCACGCTCCGAGCAGGGGTAGCAAGCACAGCACAAGCACGCTCAGTCGGCGGCCATCACCAGGGTGCATGGCGGGTTGCCTCCTCACGCGTCGCGGGCTGAGCAGGGCCACAGCCACCACGAGAAAGCGGCCGTGGCCCTGCTGGGACCCTTCGCGGCCCATAGCGTTGGGACGTTGCGGACCCGCGTCAGGGTTCCTCCTGGTCCTATGGATACAACAGAGGGCCCTCCTGTCGTGCTCAGTATCGATACACGAGACCGAGGAAGTCGCCGCGGCCGAGGGTGCGCTCGCTTTGCTGGCATGCGCCGTTGATATTCGTGCTCATGGTGAGGTTGCCATGACTAGCCTCCGAGACGTGCTCCTGTCCGAAGACGTGCCCCCACTCGTGGGTTGCGACGGCTTCCACGTCGTACCGGCCGGAGCAGGAGGCAGGCAGAATGATCCAGCTATAGTCGGTGTTGAACCGCATGTCCGTCTCAGTGATCTCGGAGATGAGCGGGTACCACCAGATGCATGTCTGGGCCAGGATCCCGCTTGGCAGGTCGCCGAAGTCCCGCACGTTGTAGGTGTCCCGGGCGTTGCAATTGCCAGTGCCGGTATCCATGTCGGCCCGCCGCGTAGTGTTCCCGAGGTAGGACTCGCTGGCACCGTAGGTAGTGTTGCCCCACCCCTGTCCACAATCGTTGTACACGTGGGTGATGTTGTACGCGCCACGCTTGATCGCGGTTTCCGCCTGCATGGCGGTGATCGACGAGTCGGTCGTCGCGCGGTTAAAGTACCAGCGGTGGGTGTCGCTCTCCTCCGCGAACGCGTAATTTGCGTCGTCGTAGCAAGGGTCCGGGCCGGCCAAGACTGTCTCCGGTTGGGCGGGGACGCCGGCGGCAGCGGAACCCGAGCCGACATAGCGCAGGGTCACGGTGCCGTCCTTGGCCGTCTCCATGGCGAATTGCTCACCACGAACAGGCCCGGTGGCCGCCACGTACACCGCCTGTCCGGCTGCGGGCACCATGGCAGCAACGCCATGGTCGGTTACTGTGCGGCCGCGAAGATCGCAGGGACTCGGTGGAACAACGGTTCGGCCAAGCTGCTCGGCTTCGATCGGTACCGTGCCCGGCAGACTGGAAGCGGGGTGATGGCCGGCGCTTGCGGCGCAGCGGCCTTCGCGGCGGCAGCTGGGACCATGAGTAGGAGCGCTGTCAGGAACGCCGTCCGTGCGAACTTTGCCATGGCGCCTCCAGTGAGGAATCGGAGGATTTCGCACGCAAGGAGTATGAAGGCACATGACCGTAATGCAACTACCTGAGGAGCTCGTCGCGTTGCGGGAGGCGCTGCGGTCGTTCGTCCAGCGTGAGGTCGCACCCAAGGAGGCCGCCTACGCGCAGGAGATCGCCGAGACGGGCACGTTCTCCGCGCTGGAGCAGGAGAAGCGCGCCCTGCGCAAGCGCTCGGCCGCCGAGGGCTTCTACACGCTGTTCATGCCGGAGTCGTGCGGCGGTGGGGGGGTCGGCCACCTGGGGCTCGCCCTGGCGGTCGAGGAGGTCTACCGGCACGGGCTGCTGCTGGCCCCGGCCATCCTGCCCGGCGTCGAGGGGCCGACCCCGATCCTGCTCGACGGCACCCCGGCCCAGCAGGAGCGCTACCTGTACCCGACCATGCGGGCCGAGCGGGAGGCCTGCTTCGCCCTGACCGAGCCGGACGCCGGCTCGGACGCGACCCGCATCCGCACCCGGGCCGAGCGGGTCGACGGCGGCTGGGTGATCAACGGCCGCAAGCACTTCATCACCCACGGGGCCGAGGCCGACTACGTGATCCTGTTCGCCGTCACCCGGCCGGGGCTCGGCGCCAGGGGCGGCATCAGCTGCTTTTTGGTCGACGCCGACACGCCCGGCTTCGAGGTCGGCCGCCGCCAGCGCACCATGTACGACCTGCACCAGGCCGAGCTGGTCTTCACCGACTGCCGGGTCGGCGAGGACGCGCTGCTCGGCAAGGAAGGCTACGGCTTCTACTCGGCCATGCGCTGGATCAACGGGGGCCGCATCTCGATCGCCGCCATGGGCGTCGGCGTCGCCCAGCACCTGTACGACCGCATGCTGGCCTACGCCAAGGTCCGCGAGGCGTTCGGCCGCAAGATCGGCGCCAACCAGTACGTGCAGGGCATGGTGGTCGACTCGCTGGCCGAGCTGACCCAGGCCCGGCTGCTCGTGTACGAGCTGGCCGGCTCGCTGGACGACGGCGCCGACGGGCAGTGCGAGGGCGCGCTGGCCAAGTACGTCGCCAGCGAGATGGTCGGCCGGGTGGCCGACCGGGCCATCCAGGTGTTCGGCGGCAACGGCTACATGACCGAGATGGGCATCGAGCGCTGGGCCCGCTTCGTGCGCGGCATGCGCCTGTACGAGGGCACGAGCGAGATCCTGAAGACGCGCATCGCCCGCTCGGTCGGCCTGCCGGGCGCATAGGGCGGCCGGCGGCACCGGCCCGTCTCCGGCGGTCTCCCCGCCGCTCGGCTAGCATTGGCACATGAGAGCTACCCGTGGACGGGCCAACCTGCTGCTCGCCGCCTCCGCCTGGACCCTGTACGTGTGGGTCACCCGCATGTGGAACATCACCCGTGACCCCACGCACGACGTCGGCTTCAAGGCCGTGCATGGGCTGCTCGCGGTGGTCTCGGTCGCGTTCGGCGTCGCGCTCGGGGTGGTCGGCTGGCGGATGCGCCGTGAGCTGCGCGCCCCGGCCGGGTCCCCGCCGTCCGAGCGCGAGCCGCTCGGCTGACGGCCAGCCCGGGCTACCAAGACTGCGGTGCTGCCGCGCCCTCCGGGCGCGTGACGCAGGCGATACGCGGTTGTCCTTCGCGCCATCCCGGAATCTATGCCTCGACGCAGCCGGCGGTTGCTGGGTCAGAGAGCTCTGACTCTTGGAATAGGTCGTCTAGCGGCCAGGTGGCGGCCGTCAGCCGGTCAGTGGGCCGCGGTCTGCCCGGCTTGGCAGTTTGACAGCGCCGGCCCGTTGACGATCACTCGAGCATGCTCAGATTGGTGACCTGGACGAACACCTTGGTGCTGGTCACCCGCGGGATCGTGTCCATCGCCGTGATCTCGACTGCGGCACTGCGACCGGCCGGGATAAAGTCCACGAAGGTGTAGGCACCCCCGACGATCTTGTCCGCCGCATTGTAGTAGATCGCGACGGCCTTGATGTCCTTCAAGTCCTTGGCGAACGTGGAGCTGACCCGCGCATGGTGCGCAGGCCCCCGAATTCCTGGGTGACGGTCCGCACGCTGGTGGCCTCGAACGTGCCGACTTCGCCCTCGGCCGCCTGCCAATCGGTGGCGAGCGCCTGGACCTCCATCGACGTCACGGCCCGGCCGACCTCAGAGATACTGTCGCCGACCGCGGCGGTCTGTCCGGGCAGCAGCGCGTCGAGCGTCTCGCTCTGCGTCTTCACCGGATTGCCAGACCCGTCCGCGAAGGTGATGTTGACGTCCACCGTGGCGATCCACCGGCTCGGGTTGGGGTTTCGGATCAGCACGCCGTACGACAGGCTGGGGTTGCCATACTGCGGTGTGTAGCTCCGGTTCGACAGTTGTAGGTGAACGGGCTGGTGGAACTGGCCTGTGAGCAGGCAGGCTGCAAGCAGGCCGGAGGGGCCCGTGTGCCTACACCGAGGCTGGAGCCCGCCGGCGCCGCGGCCGGG
>JBIOYL010000268.1:0-5586 GCA_044870185.1 Actinomycetes bacterium
CGTAGGTCTGGCGCACACCCTTCGGCGGGCTCGGGTCGAGCGGGTCCTCCTCCGTCTTGACCGGCCCGCCGGTGCGGGCATAGGGCCAGCCGGCGAAGCTCTGTGCCACGAACCGGCGCGCAGCCGCGGCCAGCGCGGCGGCCAGCAGGTTGTCGGTCCCCTCGGTGCGAAGCCGGTTGGTCTGCGCGAAGGACCGGTCGAACCGCCGGAAGTCGCGGACGTCCTTGAGCGCGGTGAGCTCGTGCACCACCACCTCGGGCCGGGCCCGACCGACGGCGGCGACCACGGCCTCGCGGTCGAGCGCATCCGCCATGGCGGGTTCGGCCCCGACCTCCTGCAGCGCCGCCGCCTTGTCCCGTGAGCGGGTCATGGCCACGACCTCGTGGCCTTCCTCGATCAGCATCGGCACCAGGCGCCGCCCGAGGGCACCCGTCGCGCCCGCCACGAAGATCCTCATCGTCTCCACCTGCCTTCGATCGACTTCTGGCTTCACCACACACGACGAAACAGGCCGGCCACCCGTGACACCCTGGCTGGTGTCGCGCGGCTCCGGCGGTAGCCTCGTCGCCTGGAGCGAGCGACCATGAGCAACACCCAGCCACGGCCAGACGAAGGGGTCTACGAGGCCATCCGCCCCTTGCTGTTCTCCATCGCGTACCGGATGGTCGGCAGCGTGAGCGAGGCCGAAGACCTCGTTCAGGAGGCCTTCCTCCGCTACCACCAGGCCCTCGACGGCGAGGCGGTGGCGTCGCCGAAGGCCTACCTGTCCGCGGTCACCACCCGGCTCGCCATCGACCATCTACGCTCCGCCCGGGTCCGCCGCGAGCAGTACGTCGGCGCATGGCTCCCCGAGCCGATCCTGACCGACCCCGAGAGCGAGGCCGAGCGCCATGCGGAGACGGCCGATTCGCTGTCGCTGGCGTTCCTGGTACTGCTCGAGCGCCTGTCGCCGGTGGAGCGCGCCGTGTTCCTGCTGCGGGAGGTGTTCGGCTACGGGTACGACGAGATCGCGGAGATCGTCCGGAAGACCGAAGACAACGTCCGGCAGATCGCGGTCCGGGCCCGCCGGCACGTCGAGCAGGCTCGTCCGCGCTTCGAGGCCGACCACCGGCGCCGGGAGGAGCTGGCCCGCCGGTTCTTCGCGGCGATCGAGCAGGGGGACACCGAGGGCCTGGTCTCGATGCTCGCGGCGGATGTGGTGCTGTATGGGGATGGGGGCGGGAAGGCCCCCGCCGTGGCGGAGCCGGTCGTCGGGCGGGAGCGCGTGGCGCGGTTCCTGCTCGGTCTGGCCAGGCAGGCCCGCAGGCTCGGCCTGCGGTTGCGGCCGACGGAGGTCAACGGCCAGCCAGGCGTCATGGCAACCGACGGCGAAGGCCGGCCGGTGGGCGTGACGAGCCTGGACATCGCCGACGGCGTGGTCCAGGCGGTGCGCTCGGTGGTCAACCCCGACAAGCTGCGGCACCTGGGTCCCGTGGCGGAGAGCGTGACGCGCTGGCGGGGGGAACGAGGGGCGGAGCCGCGCGGCTGACCGGGCACCGGCGATCGAAGGTGGAAGGTGGAGCTGCCCGCCGCGTCGTCACGCGAACCATTCGCGCAGCGGCGGAGGCGGGCCGAGCGACGAGAAGTCGCCGCGGTCCCGAATCGCCGTGGCGGCGGCGACCATCGCGTTGACCGCGGTCCACGCCAAGCCACCCCCGACGCTGACGCGCCTGGCGCCGGCAGCGGCGATCTCCGCCATCGACAGGCCCGGCCGTGCCAGGACGTTCACAGGCTTCGACACCGCCTCGCAGAGCGCGCGGATCTCCGCCGGCGTTCGCAGCCCCGGGGCATACAGCACGTCGGCACCCGCCGCCTCGTACGCCTGCAGGCGTGCGATCGTGTCGTCGAGGTCGGGATTGCCGCGGATGTGGTTCTCGGCCCGCGCGGTCAGCGTGAAGGCAAACGGGAGCCGGCGTGCCGCGGCGACGGCGGCGGCGATCCGCTCGGCGGCATGACCGAGGTCGTAGATGCGGCCACCGGGGTCGTAGTCCTCGATCGAGGCGCCGACGGCGCCGGCTTCGGCGGCTCGGGTCACCGCCAGCGCGGCGCGCTCCGGATCGGCGCCGTAGCCGTTCTCGAGGTCGACCGAGACGGGCAGCTCGGTGGCCCGGTCCAGCGTCGCGGCGTGCTCCACCGCCTCGTCCAGTCCCACGTTGCCGTCGAGGCGCCCGAGCGTGAACGCCAAGCCCGAGCTGGTGCTCGCCAGTGCCTTGAAGCCGAGTGCTGCCAGGACACGGGCCGAACCCGCGTCCCACGGGTTGGGGAGCACGAACGGATCCCCGGCATGCAGTGCCTGGAACGCTGCCGCCTTCTGCTGCTGCCTGGTCATGGGGCAACGGTACCGCAGGCATGACCTTGCCGCCTTGACTCCCGCTCCGCGAATGTGGCTAGATGTGGCCATGAGGCGAGTGAAGATCGCTGAGTTGAAGGATCAGCTCTCCAGGCACCTGCGCGAGGTCGAGCAAGGAGCAGAGGTCGAGGTCACCGACCGCGACCGGCCCATCGCCCGAATCGTCCCCGTGACCAATGCTGCCGTCGTCGTCCATCCGCCCAGGCGCCCGTTCTCCTCACTGCGCCGCAAGCGCTACCGCCCGGCCCGGTGGGCAGTGAGCTCGACCGATCTGCTGCTGGAGGAACGCCAGCGGCGTTGAACGTCTACGTGGATTCCTCGGTCCTGCTCCGGGTCGTGCTCGGCGAGACGGGCCGCCTGCGGAGCTGGTCGAGGATCACCGCCCCGGTGGCGAGCGAGCTGATCCGCCTGGAGTCCCTGCGGACGATCGACCGCGCACGGATCCGCCTCGGCCTGGAGGACCGAGAAGTGGCCGACCGGAGGGCGGCAGTGCTGGAAGCGATCGAGGCGTTCCATCTTGTCGCCCTCGATCGGCGGGTGCTGGAACGGGCAGCCGAGCCGTTCCCCACGATGGTGGGGTCCCTGGATGCGATCCATCTGGCGACCGCCCTGCTCGTCCGGGACCGATTCGAAGACCTCTCGCTCGCCACCCACGACCAGGAGCTGGCCGTCGCCGCTCGGGCGGTTGGCTTCAGCGTCCACGGCGCCGCGACGCGCAGCTGACCGCATCGGTCGCAGCTCCCGCGACCGCGGTGCCTTCGCCACCGCAGCATGGCATCGGGCTACGGCCGCTCGGCCGGCTCGTAGCGGCCGGGTCACCCTGCGGGGTGACGCCCTGGGCGGCCTACGCCTGCCGGCCGACGCGCAACTGTCACCCGCCGGCCGACGACACCGCCGGCCCCGCCTCGTAGGGTCGAGGTGCCCGTCGTCCTCGCTGTGATCGGCCTCGATCCCCAGGCCAGCGGGGGCGGAGGAGAAAGGCCATGGCCGTCATCACCGTCCAGGGACTGACCAAGCGCTTTGGCGACGTGCTCGCCGTCGACGAGCTGAGCTTCGAGGTCGACCAGGGCACGGTGGTCGGGTTCCTGGGACCCAACGGAACCTTCACCTTCGTCGGCTTCTCCTACCCGCCCAGGACCCACAGGCGCTCGCCCTGGTCCAGAGCGCGGCGGGCGAGCGGGCGGCGGTCGCGATCGGCGTCACCAGCGGCCGCCCGGCCCTGATCGAGTTCCTCGGGGTCGAGCAGGCGCCACCCACGCTCGTGCCCAAGGGCCCCTATTCGGGCTGGTTCGACCTTGGCGGGCGGCGGCTGTTTCTGCGCTGCACCGGCCATGGCAGCCCCACCGTGGTGTTCGAGGGTGGGCTGACCACCGACTGGTACGAGCTGCAGAACCAGCTGTCGGGGTTCACGCGGGTGTGCAGCTACGACCATCCCAACGGCAACGGGCCGTGGAGCCGCAGCGACCCCGCGCCCACACCCCGCACCGCCCGCGCCTTCGTGGCCGACCTGCACGCCCTGCTCGCTGTGGCGCGGGTGCCTGGTCCGTACGTGCTGGCCGGCCACTCCAACGGCGGCCTGTTCACCCTGCTGTACGCCAGCAGCCATCCTGGCCAGGTCGCCGGGCTGGTGCTGATCGACGCGGTGCATCCCGCCTACCATCCGCGGCGCCTGGCGATGCTCAAGCCGCTGCTGCCACCCGAGCTGTGGGAGGCCTTCCGCCGCGAGGCGATGGCGGTGCCCAACCGCTTCGTGGACCCCGAGCGGGTCGACATCTGGACCAGCGAACGCCAGACCCGGGCGGCGCTGCGGCGCTCGCCGCTGCGGCCCATGCCGCTGGCTGCGCTCGCCCACGGCCAGGTCGACCCCGACGCCTACCCGGCCGGCTGGCCGTTCGTCGCGCAGGACGAGCAGCTGTGGCGCAGCTGCAACGCGAGCTGGCCCACCTGGTCCCCGGCGGCAGGCTGGTGATCGCGACCCGAAGCGGGCACGACATCCAGCACCAGCAGCCCGAGCTGGTGCTGGACGCCATCCGCGACGTCGTCCAGGCCGCGCGGGCAGGCGGCCGGTCGGCCGCCGGCCGACCTCTACAATGAGGCAGCCGGCAGCAAGCAGCACCAGACCGACAGCTGCCCGCGAGACCCGATGGCCGAGCCGCCGCCGACCCCTCCGTCCACGACCGCCAGGCCAGAGCGCGACGGGCTGCTGGCCACCAAGCTGCACCTGCCGCGCCCGCGACCGGGGCTGGTGCCACGCCCGCGGCTGGCCGAGCGCCTGACCGAGGGGATCGCACGCGAGCTGGTGCTGGTGTGCACGCCGGCCGGCTTCGGCAAGACGACCCTGCTGGCCGACTGGGCCCACCACAGCCGGCGGCCGGTCGCCTGGCTGTCGCTGGACCAGGCCGACAACGACCCGGCCAGGTTCTGGCGCCACGTCACCGCCGCGCTGGACGGGATCCACCCTGGGGTCGCCGAGCGGGTCGCCGCGCTGCTCGGCCCGCCGCCGCCACGCTCGTTCGAGGCGGTGGTGACCGTGCTGGTCAACCAGCTGGCCGCCGCGCCCGAGGAAGTCGTGCTGGTGCTGGACGACTACCACCTGATCCAGGCGCCGCCGGTGCACGCCTCGATCGGGTGGCTGTTGGAGCATCTGCCAGCGGGGCTGCGGCTGGTGCTGGCCGGCCGCGCCGACCCACCGCTGCCGCTGGCCAAGCTGCGGGCCCGCGGGCAGCTGGCCGAGCTGCGCGCCGCCGACTTGCGTTTCACGGCGGAGGAGGCGGCGGCGCTGCTGCGCGAGGCGGTCGGGGTCGAGCTGGCCGATGCTGCCGTGGCGGTGTTGGTGGCCCGCACCGAGGGGTGGGTGGCCGGGCTGCAGCTGGCGGCGCTGTCGTTGCGGGGACAGCCCGACCCGGAGGGCTTTGTCGCGGGCTTCTCGGGTGATCACCGCTTCGTGTTGGACTTTCTGGCCGAGGAGGTACTGGAACGCCAGCCGGAGCAGGTGCGCAGCTTCCTGCTGGAGAGCTCGGTGCTGGAGCGGCTGTCCGGGCCGCTGTGCGAGGCGGTCTGTGGCCGCGCCGACAGCCAGGCGCTGCTGGAGCGGGTGGAGCGGGCCAACCTGTTCCTGGTGCCGCTGGACGAGGTGCGCGGCTGGTGGCGCTACCACCAGCTGTTCGCCGACCTGCTGCGCGCCCGGCTGGCCCAGG
>JBIOYL010000269.1:0-13336 GCA_044870185.1 Actinomycetes bacterium
CTTCCGCTACCTGTACACGCCCGACGAGCTGCGCGAGTGGGTGCCGCGCATCGAGCGCCTCGCCGAGCAGGCACGCGAGGTCCACGCGGTCATGAACAACTGCTATGCCGACTACGCGGTGCGCGGCGCCCGCCAGCTCACGGATCTGCTGACCAGCGCGGAGGTGTCGGTGGCGGCGCCAGGCGGCTGAGTGCGACAGGCGCCACGCGGCAAGCGCGGGCAGCCCGTGGAGCCGGCCTCGGGTGCGCGCGGCTCAGCCGCTGGCCGCCTGCGGATGGCGGGCTCCCAGCGCGCCGAGCGCGGCGGTCCCGTCGGCCAGGACCGCGTCCATGTCGGCCGGCTGGGCGGTCTCGCGCTTGGCGTCCTCCAGCACCAGCCAGATGTGCCGGGCGCAGGCCGCGCGCCGCTGCTCGCTGACGGTGCTGGCGCCCACGTCCCCGAGCAGCTCGATGAGGCTGCGAGCAAGCGCCGGCTCCCCGGCCCCCGACCGCCGGATCTGCGCGGTGCTGCGCACCAGGTAGTCGTCGAAGGTCGGCAAGGGAACGGCCACCCGCAGCGTGCCCTGCTCGTCGTGGTGCAGCCGGTCGCCGAGCCGGCGGCGGGCGAGCAGGCACATCAGCACCGTCAGGTGGTGCACCGCCTGGATCGCGGTGTAGGGGTCGTTGACCGCCGGTGACAGTGCCTTGTTGCCGATGTCGACCAGGCGGCGCAGGCCGAACAGCACGTCTTGGAGCATGGTCCGCTCGAACCCGACGTGGACCGCGTCGCCGAGCGCCGCCCCCAGCAACCCGGGTTCGGGCGGGGTGGGGTCAGCCGACGGCCGCCACGCCCAGGCGATGGGCGTGCCGGCGACGACGTGGTCGCCCACCCGCTTCGCCAACCGGACGACCAGGTCGTATCGTGCGGCGGTCGCGACCAGCGCCTCCGGCTCGACCGCCTGGATGTAGCCTGAGCGGCCAGCCGGCAGCACGGCCGCCCACGGAGGCGGGTCGGGGCAGCGGTCCTCCGGCTCGAGCGCGCGGAACGGTTCAGGGTACAGGTCGTCGATGACGTGTTGGGTCTCGCGCTCGATGTCGCTCATGATCGTGTCGATCTGGATGGAGTGGGCGAGGTGGTGGATGAAGTAGACGAGCACGCCGACGCTGGCCACGCCGAGCGCCAGCGACCCGGAGACGGCCAGGCGGGGAACGAAGACCTGCTGGCCGACGTGCCGGACGCCGACGGTGTACAGCCCGGCCGTGCTGTAGGCGAAGGCGCCGACGAACACGCTCAGCACCAGCTGGGTGCCGCGGTCGCGCATGAAGTTGCGCAGCAGCCGGGGTGAGTACTGCCCCGCGGCGATCTGCAGGGCGACCACCGTCAGGCCGAACACCAGGCCGGTGACGGTGATCATGGTGGCCGACACCACGATCAGCAGCTGGCGGGCGTCGTCGGCGGTGCCCTGGAAGACCAGCCGCCAAAGCGGCGAGTCCTCGTCGACGGACACGTGCGACAGCAGCGCCCCGGCCGCCAGGAAGAGCACGATCGACAGGCTCGGCAGGACCCACAGGGCGCCGCGCAGGTAGTCCCAGCGCACACGACGCCGGCCAAGCAGGTTCATCTCGGCGGCCTCCGCGCAACGACGGTTCCTCCGGGCGGGCCTTGCAGCGCAGCGGGTCGCTGCGGCCGCTCGCCGGTCCTACTGTGCTCCTGTCCGGCCGGTGGGCGAAAGGGGTTCGTCGCCCGGGCTGGGCTCAGGCGGCCAGGCCGGCCTGCTCCAGCGCGGCCAGCAGGCGCCGCACCGGGCCGGCGATGGCGTGCCGCTCGGCCAGCCGGGCGAGCTGCTCCCGGTCGGGCGGCCGGGCGGTGGTCCAGGTGACGTCCAGGTCGGTGGGCAGCCGCACGATCACCCGCATGGCGGCAAGGTAGTCGCGCTGTGCCTCGAGCGCCTGGCGGACCCGCGGGGCCAGCTCGTCGCGGGCCTCCAGCAGGTCGTCGATGCTCGGGTAGGCGGCCAGCAGGCGGGCGGCCGTCTTCTCCCCCACCCCGGCCACGCCGGGCAGGCCGTCGGACGGGTCGCCGCGCAGGATGGCGAAGTCCGCGTAGCGCTGCGGCGGGATGCCGTACTTGGCCTGCACGGCCGCCTCGTCGAACCGGGTCAGCTCCGAGGTCCCCTTCACCGGGTACAGCACGCACACCACCGGGTCGCGGACGAGCTGCAGCAGGTCCCGGTCGCCGGTCACGATGGCCAGGCGCTCGTCGTCGGCGGCCGAGGCGGCGATCGTGCCGATCACGTCGTCGGCCTCGTAGCCGGCCGCCTCGGCGACGGGCAGGCCGGCCGCGTCGAGCACGGCCCGAATGATGGGGAGCTGGGCGGGCAGCTCGGGTGGGTCCTCGGCCCGCTTGGCCTTGTAGCCCGGGTAGGCGTCGACGCGCCAGCGCGGGCGCCAGTCGGCGTCGAACGCGCTGACCAGCTCGGTCGGCCGCCAGTCGACCAGCAGCCGTGACGACATGTCGAGATAGCCGCGCACCGCGTTGACCGAGGTCCCTTGCGGGTCGCGGATCGTGCGGGGCAGGGCGAAGAAGGCTCGGTAGATCAGGCTCGGCGCGTCCAGCACGAGCCGCAGTCGGTCGGCAGCCATGCCGCAAGCATCTCACGTGCCTGCCCTCGTCCACCCGATTTGCACAACACCACAGGGATTGCATATGGTCCCAGCCGAGATCGGCGACCCCCATCGTCGGATCCCGCTGTCCCCCGCTGTTCCCGACCCCCCTAGGGAGCGTCGACTGCGATGGCACCCACCTGGCGTGCCCGGGCGATTCGGTTGCTGGCCGTCCCCGTCGTGGCGTCCCTGCTGCTGCTCCCCCACGCCGGCGCCGCCCCCGGCAGCTCCACGCCGTCCGGCTCGGGCGTCGACGGTCTGCGCACGCAGCTCGCGCGCGCCAGGTCGGACCAGGTCAAGCTCGCCAAGCTGCTGCAGGACGCGGAGAACGCCCTGAACCGGACCGAGCGGGAGCTGCAGGCGGCCGCGCTCGAGCGGCTGGCCGCCCAGGCGCGCGCCCGGCAGGCCGAGCAGGCCCTGGCGCAGGCCGCCACGCGGGCCGCGGTGCTGCGGCGCGTGCTGTCCCAGCGCGCCCGGGCCAGCTACATCAGCGGCTCGCCGGTCGACCTCGCCGCCCTGGTGCAGAACGGCAACGTCGCCACCCTGCTCAACCAGATGGCCGTGCTCGACCACTTGGCCGGCGAGGGCAACGACTCGCTCGACGACCTGCGCGCCACCCAGCGGGCGGTGGTCGCCGCCAGGGCCGACCTGCTCGCCGCCGAACGTGACGCGCGCACCGCCGAGCAGACCATCCGGGCCAAGCTCGCCCAGGCCCAGGCCGCGGTGGACCTGCGCACCAAGGCCAAGGAGGCCCTGGACCGGCGCATCGGCCAGCTCGAGGGCCAGCAGGCGGTGGCCGCGCTGACCGCCGCCCAGGCCGGTCAGCGCACCGCGGGCGTCGTGCACGGCAGGGGCAGGTGCTCCTCGTCGACCGCCACGGCGGCCGAGGACTGGATCATCACACGGGAGTCGGGCTGGGACCCCATGGCCCAGAATCCCAGCTCGACCGCCTTCGGGCTCGGCCAGCTCCTGTTGAACCTGCGCCTGCGCCTGCTCGGCAGCAACTATGCGACGACCGACTGCGCCGCCCAGCTGTACGCCTTCCGCCAGTACGTGAAGGAACGCTACGGCACGGCCGAGGCAGCCAAGGCGTTCTGGCAGGCCCACGGCTGGTACTGACCGGGCCGGCGGCCCCAGCCCCGGGCGGTCCCAGCCGGGCGGCCCAGCCCCAGCCGGCGGCTACGGGCGGCGCAGCAGGCCGCGGCCGGCGACGAGCCCGCCGACGAGCCCGCACGCGAGCGAGCCGTACGGCCGGACCGCGGCCGCGACCACGAACGCGGCCACGCCGAGGACGGCCGCGAACGCGACGTCGTTCAGGCGGCCCATGAGCGTGGGCGGCTCGGCCCGGGCGGGCAGGCGGGCAGCCAGCCCGAGCCCGAGCGCCAGCCCGGCGATGACCAGGACGACCGCCAGCGGCCGCCGGCCGGCCGGCGCGACGAGGATCCCGAGCGCGCCCAGCACCAGCCCGACCGCCGGGAGCAGCACCTGGGCCGGACCCCGACGTGCGTCCCGCGCCGACATCGACCGCCTCCGTCCCCAGACGCCCGACGCCACCCGTCGTGGCGCCGCGCACGGTAGCCTACCGGTCGGGCGGCCGTCGGCGCCGACGGGCCCGGACCGAGGGAGGCGGCAATGGCGCTCGTGCTCGAAGGCATGGTGGCGACGATGGACGCCGCGGCCGGCGTGCTGCCGCACGGCGCCGTGTACGTCGCCGACGGGCGCATCCAGGCCGTGCAGCCGGCCGGCGACCCGGCCCCGGCCGGCTTCGAGACCGCCGCCCGGATCCGGGCCGACGCGATCTACCCCGGCCTGATCGACCTGCACAGCCACCTCGCCTACAACTGCCGGCCCCTGTGGATCCCGCCCGGCCACGACGCGCCGTTCACCCGGCGTGACCAGTGGCCGCGCCTGGCCGCGTACGCGAGCGACATCCGCCTGCCGACGCTCGCGCTCACCCAGGTCGCAAGCAAGGCGGTCCTCAAGTACGTCGAGGTCAAGGCGGTCGTCGGCGGGGTCACCGCGATCCAGGGGTCGGCCGTGCTCACCCACCCCTACGAGGGCTGGCTGGTCCGCAACGTCGAGTTCGAGACCTTCGGGACCGGCAAGCGGAGCGTCTACCAGTCGGTGCGCACCCTCGGGGCGACCGACTTCGCGACCGCCCGGCGGCACCTGACGGCCGGCAGCGCCTTCATCTACCACCTGGCCGAGGGCAGCGCGCCCGAGCTGATCGGCGAGTACGACGCGCTGCGCGACCACGACTGCCTGCAGCCCAAGCTGATCGGTGTCCACGCCACCGCCCTCGGCCCGCCGCAGTACCAGGACTGGGGTCCGCACGGCAGCTCGATGGTCTGGTCACCGTTCTCCAACCTGTGGCTGTACCGGCGCACCAGCGACGTGGCCGCGGCCCGCGCGCACGGCATCCGGGTGTGCCTCGGCGCCGACTGGGCGCCGTCCGGGTCCAAGCACCTGCTCGGCGAGCTGAAGGTCGCCGCCCTGTACAACGACGACCCGGGCGGACTGGACGGCACCTTCAGCCCACGGGAGCTGTGCGAGCTGGTGACCGCCAACCCCGCCGACGCGCTCGGCTGGGACGACCGCATCGGCCGGATCAGGCCCGGCCTGCTCGCCGACCTGCTCGTCACCCGCCAGGTCGACCCCGACCCGTACCGCAACCTGATCGCCACCCGCGAGCGTGACGTGCAGCTCGTCCTGGTCGGAGGCCGCCCGGTCTACGGCACCGGGCCGCTCATGGAGGCGGCCGGGGTCGACGGCGCCGAACCGATCGACGTCGGCGGCCTCGCCCGCATGATCAGGCTGCGCGACCCGGCCGTGCCCGACGCCGACCTGTCCTGGGCGGAGGTGCTGGCGCAGCTGGAGGCCGCCCGCCACGACCCCGCCGGCACCCAGCGGCGCCTGCTGGCCACCAGCGGCGACGCGGAACCGTTCCGGCTCATCCCCGACGACCCCGGCGGCCTGCAGGTCGAACCGCTGACCCAGGCCGACCTGGCGAAGGTGCAGATCCCCGAGCTCGACACCCTGGTCCACGACGCCGCGTTCTTCTCCGCGCTGGAGTCGGCGCCCATCCTGGGCGGCCTGCTGAACGACCTGCGGCGGCGCTACTACACCGACGGCCCATGAGCAGCATCGGCGGCTGGAGCGGCTTGCCTCCCTCGGCCCGGGCTCGCACACTCGGCCACGTGGGACGGCAGGCGAGCAGGGGGAGGATCCGACCATGACCACGTCCACCCAGGAGCAGGCCGTCGTCGACGCCGTCAGGCCGCAGCTGTACATCGGCGGGCGCTGGCGGGACGCCGCCACGGGCGCCACCTTCGCGGTGGAGGACCCCGCCACCGGCGAGCCGCTGTGCGAGGTCGCCGACGCCGACGTCGGCGACGCCGTCGCCGCGCTGGACGCGGCCGTGGCCGCCCAGGCCGGCTGGGCCGCCCACCCGCCCCGCGAGCGGGGCGAGCTGCTGCGCCGCGCCTTCGAGCACATCACCGCCCGCAGCGACGAGCTGGCCCTGCTCATGACGCTGGAGATGGGCAAGCCGATCGCCGAGTCACGCGCCGAGATCGCCTACGCGGCCGAGTTCTTCCGCTGGTTCGCCGAGGAGGCGGTGCGCATCGACGGCCGCTACCAGGTGGCCCCCAACGGCGCGGGCCGCCTGCTGACGATGCGCCAGCCGGTCGGCCCGTGCCTGTTGATCACGCCCTGGAACTTCCCCATGGCCATGGGCACGCGCAAGATCGGCCCGGCGGTGGCGGCCGGCTGCACCATGGTGGTCAAGCCGGCCAGCCAGACCCCGCTGTCCATGCTGGCCCTGGCCCAGATCCTGGAGGCGGCGGGCCTGCCCGGCGGGGTGTGCAACGTGGTCACCAGCAGCCGCGCGGGGGCTGTCATGGCGCCGCTGCTGGGCGACCGGCGGCTGCGGAAGCTGTCGTTCACCGGCTCCACCGAGGTCGGCCGCACGCTCATCGCCCAGGCCGCCGACCAGGTCCTGCGCCTGTCCATGGAGCTGGGCGGCAACGCGCCCTTTGTGGTCTTCGACGACGCCGACCTGGACCAGGCGGTGGAGGGGGCGCTGCTGGCCAAGCTGCGCAACATCGGCCAGGCGTGCACGGCGGCCAACCGCTTCCACGTGGCCGCGCCGGTGGCCGGGGTGTTCGCCGAGCGGCTGGCCAGCCGCATGGGCGCCATGAAGCTGGGCCGCGGCACCCAGGACGGCGTGCAGGTCGGCCCCCTGATCGACGAGCCGGGCCGGCAGAAGGTGGGCGAGCTGGTCGGCGACGCGGTCGGGCGGGGCGCCACGGTGCTGGTCGGCGGCCGGGCCACCGACGGCCGCGGCTACTTCTACGAGCCGACCGTGCTGGCTGGCGTGCCGGCCGGGGCGCGCGTGCTGCGCGAGGAGATCTTCGGGCCGGTCGCCCCGGTGGCCTCGTTCGACAGCGAGCAGGCGGCCCTGGCCGCGGCCAACGACACCGACTACGGGCTGGTCGCCTACGTGTACACCAGCGACCTGCGGCGCGCCTTCCGGGTCGTGGAGGGGCTGGAGGTCGGCATGGTCGGGCTGAACCAGGGCATGGTGTCCAACCCGGCCGCCCCGTTCGGCGGGGTCAAGCAGTCCGGCTTCGGCCGCGAAGGCGGCAAGGAAGGCATCGACGAATACCTGGAGACGAAATACGTCGCCATGAACCTGTAGCGGGCCGGCCGCGGCCGGCGGCGTCCCTGCCGGGCCGGCGCACCGCGGCGCGGGGAACGCAGGCCGGGACGAGCGCCGGCGGCGCCGTGGCCAGATGGGGTGGCCGCGCGTTGGCGCTGGCCACCGGCGCCCTGCCCGCCTTCGCCTTCCCCCGCCCGGGGATCGAGGCGCTCGGCTTCGTCGGGTTCGTGCCGGCGTTGCTGTGGATCCGGGCCGCGCCGTCCGGGCGCGTGGCCGCCGGGCGCGCCTGGCTGGCCGGGATCGGGTTCTTCCTGGTCGTCGACTACTGGCTCAGCCCCGACGTGGGTGTGTTCGTGCCGCCGGTCGCCACGCTGCTCGGCACCTTCTGGATCCCCTGGGGGGTTGCCGTGTGGATGGGCCTGCGGGCCGCCCGGCTGCCGGGGCGCCTGGCCGGCGCGCTGCTGGTCGTGCCCGCCGTGTGGGTGGCGGCCGAGTTCGTGCGCTCCTGGCAGGGCTTCGGCGGCCCGTTCGGGCTGCTGGGTGCGAGCCAGTGGCGTGCGGGCCCACTGCTCGGCCTGGCCGCGCTCGGCGGGGTGTGGGCGGTCAGCTTCGCGCTCATGGCCGGCAACGCGGCCCTGGCGCTTGCCTTGGCACCCGGCCAGCGGCCGGCCGGCCGCGTGGCCGCCCTGCTGGGCGGCGCCGTCGTGCTCGCCGCGGGAGTCGTCTACGGGGCGTGGCGGCCGCAGCCGGCCGTGACCGGGACGGTCCGGGTCGCGGTCGTGCAGCCCGGCGTCATCCACGGCGCCGAGGCGCGTCTGCGGGCCAACGAGACGGCCACGGCGGCCCTGGCCGGCGCGCGGCCTGGGCTGGTCGCCTGGGGCGAGTCGAGCGCGGGCCTGGACCCGGCCGCCGACCCGGCGGCCATGGCCGGCATCGTCGCCGCCGCCCGGGCGGTCGGGGCCGACGTGCTGGCAGGGGTGGACGCCCGCCGCGGCGCGGGCGGCATCTACAAGACCGCCCTGCTGGTCGGCCCGGACGGTGTGCGCGGCCACTACGACAAGATGCGCCTGGTGCCGTTCGGCGAGTACATCCCGGCCCGGCCGCTGCTCGGCTGGGTGGCGCGGGTGACCCCGGCGGCGGCTGAGGACCGCCGGCGCGGCACCGGCCTGGTGCTGCTGCGGACCGGCGGCATCCGGGTCGGGCCGCTGGTGTGCTTCGAGTCGGCCTTCCCGGACCTCAGCCGCCGGCTCGCCGCCCGCGGCGCCGACCTGATCGTCGTCCAGAGCGCCACCACCACCTTCCAGGGCACCTGGGGTCCCGACCAGCACGCGAGCCTGGCCGCGGTGCGGGCCGTCGAGTCGGGACGGCCGGTCGTCCAGGCCGCCGTGAGCGGTGTGTCGGCCGCCTTCGACGCGCACGGACACCGGCTCGCCTGGCATCCCCAGACCTGGCGGGGCGCCGCCGTCGTGTCGGTGCCCCTGACCGCCGGTGCGACCCCGTACGTGCGCTACGGCGACTGGCTGCCGACTGGCTCGCTGGCCGTCGGGCTGGCCGCCCTGCTGCTGGGCTGGCTGCGCCGGGCCGGCACCTGACCCGCCGATCGACCGGGGGCGCGTTCTCAACTACACTTGCCGGCAAGGTCGCCGAGACGTTGGAGCGTCCGCATGCCCGCTGCCATCCGCCGCATCGGCATCCTCACCAGCGGAGGTGACGCCCCCGGGCTCAACGCCGTCATCCGGGCGGTGGTCAAGACGGCCGGGTACGAGTACGGCTGGTCGGTGGCCGGCATCGAGAGCGGCTTCGAGGGCCTGCTCGGCCGCCCGCGGGTCCGCACGCTGGACACCGGCTCGGTGCGGGGGATCCTGCCCGTCGGCGGGACCATCCTCGGCTCGACCAACAAGGGCCATTTCGGCTTCATCGAGGTCGACGGGCAGCGCCAGCGCGACCCCGCGGCCTACCGCGAGCTGGCCACCAACACCAAGCGCCTGGGCATCGACGCCCTGGTCGTGATCGGCGGCGACGGCAGCCAGGGCATCGCCAGCGAGCTGGCCGGATATGGTGTGCGGGCCGTCGGGGTACCCAAGACGATCGACAACGACCTGTACGGCTGCGACCAGACGTTCGGGTTCGACACCGCCCTGACGGTGGCCACCGAGGCGATCGACCGGCTGCACACCACGGCGGCCAGCCACGGGCGGGTCATGGTCATCGAGGTGATGGGCCGTGACGCGGGCTGGATCGCGCTCCAGGCCGGGATGGGTGGCGGCGCCGACATCATCCTGCTGCCGGAGATCCAGTTCACCGTCGAGTCGGTCGCCGACAGGGTCATGACCCGCGACTTCCACGGGTCGGACTTCTCCATCATCGTGTGCGCCGAGGGCGCCCGCGAGCAGGGCGGCGAGCGCTTCTTCCAGGAGACCACGGGCACGCTCGGCGGGGTCGGCACCCATGTGGCCGCCCAGGTGGGCAAGCTCACCGGCAAGGACACGCGGGTGGTCGTGCTCGGCCACCTCCAGCGGGGCGGGAGCCCGACCCCCTACGACCGGGTGCTGGCCACCCGCTTCGGCGCCGCCGCCGTGCGCGCCCTGGCCGAGGGCCGCCACGGCGGGGTGGTGGTCATGCAGGGCAGCACGATCACGACCATCCCCATGGTCGAGGTCGCCGGCAAGTGCCGCACGGTGCCGATCGACCACGAGATGATCCGCACCGGCCGCAGTCTCGGCATCGGCTTCGGTGACGAGGCCGACCCGGCGGCCGCCGCCGAGACCGGGACGCTCACCTGAGGCTCCACGCCGAGCCGGGCGCCGGGCCGGCGGCCTCCTACGGGCCGACGATCATGACCTCGAGGGTGCGCGGGCCGTGGACGCCCTCAACCCGGTCCAGCTCGATGTCGGAGGTGGCCGACGGCCCGGACACGAAGGTGATCGGGCGGCGGCCGCCCTCCGAGCGCTCGTCGAGGGCGGTGATCGCCTCCGGCACCGAGCCGACGATCTGGTGCTCCTCGACCACGCACAGGTGGTAGTCGGGCAGCAGGGTGATGGCCCGGCGCCCTTGGCGGGCGCCGCCGTCCAGCACGATCGTGCCCGTCTCGGCGATGCCGAGCACGCAGCCGGTCAGCACGCCGTCGGCCGTGTCGAGCACGTCGTTGGCCAGCTCGCCGTCGACCAGCAGCTCGGCGTCTGCCGGCCGCCACGCCTCGGGCAGATCGGGCGGGACGACGATGCGGCGGGCCTGGCGGGCGCGGCACGCCTGGGTCAGCGCCGCGGGGAGCTCGGCGGCCGTCACCCGGTGCACGGCCGCGTTGTAGTCGGCCACCCGCTCGGCGAACCGGGCGACCCGCTGCGCCGATGGCGCCGGGTCGTGCCGCCGGTAGGCGCGCTGCACGGCGACGTCGTCGGGCCGCTCGTCGGCCGGGACGTCGCGCAGGGCCGACCGTACCCGCTCCAGGATCTCGTCCCGAGCAGAGGCCATCATGCGGACCTTTCGTGCGGAAGGGTCATGTGTGGGTTCGCCACCACTGCCGGAACGTCTGGGATGCAACGACGGGGGCGTCGCGCATCTCGGTCCAGCCCGACAGCGGGCCCGGCAGACGCCTGATCCGGCCCGACCGGGTCAGGGGGAGCTGGCCGAGCCGGCCGAGCGCCTGCGCCCGCTCGTAGCGTCGGCGGTCGGCGAAGATCCAGCCGAGCGCCTGCATGGACAGCGCCTCGGGGTTGCGCGGATGCCGCGCCCGCTTGTGCTCGACGACCTGGGCGCGCAGGTGCACCAGGACCTCGGGGATGTCGATCTTGACCGGGCAGACCTCGGCGCAGGCGCCGCACAAGCTCGACGCATACGGCAGCGAGCCGGCCCGGTCCAGCCCCTCGAGCTGCGGCGTCAGGATGGCGCCGATCGGCCCGGGGTAGACCGAGCCGTAGGCGTGGCCGCCCGTGCGCTCGTACACCGGGCACACGTTCAGGCAGGCCGAGCAGCGGATGCAGTGCAGCGTCTGGCGTCCGATCTGGTCGGCCAGCACGTCGGTGCGGCCGTTGTCGAGCAGGACCAGATGGAACTGGCGCGGCCCGTCGCCAGCGGTGACGCCGGTCCACAGCGACGTGTAGGGGTTCATGCGCTCGCCGGTCGACGACCGCGGCAGCAGCTGCAGGAACACCTCGAAGTCCCGCCAGGTGGGGATGAGCTTCTCGATGCCCATGACGGTGACGAGCAGCTCGGGCAGGGTCACGCACATGCGACCGTTGCCCTCGCTCTCGACCACGCACACCGTGCCCGTCTCGGCGACGGCGAAGTTGGCCCCGCTGATGGCGACCTTGGCGGACAGGAACTTGCGGCGCAGGTGGGCGCGGACCGCGGCGGCCAGGTCGGCCGGCCGGTCGGTCAGCCCGCCGGTGTCGACGTCGTCCATGGTGCGCAGGAACAGCTCGCGGATCTCGGCGCGGTTCTTGTGGATGGCGGGGACCAGGATGTGGGAGGGGAAGTCGTCGCCGAGCTGGACGATGAGCTCGGCCAGGTCGGTCTCCCAGGCGTTGATGCCGGCGGCGGCCAGCGCCTCGTTGAGCCTGGTCTCGTCGGTGGTGAGCGACTTCACCTTGACGACGTCGCGCTCGCCGGTGGCGGCGACCAGCTCGGTGACGATGCGGTTGCACTCGGCGCCGTCGCGCGCCCAGTGCACCTGGCCGCCGGCCCGGGTGACCGCCGCCTCGAGCTGGACCAGGTAGGTGTCGAGGTGGCGTAGCACGCGCTGCTTGAGCGCACGGCCGGCCTCGCGCAGCTCCTGCCAGTCGGGCAGCTCGCCGACGACCTCGCCGCGTTTGCGCCGGATGGTGGCGGTGGCGTGGCCGAGGTTGCGCCGCAGCTGGGTGTCGGCCAGGGCGAGCCTGGCCGCCTGCGGGAACGGCCGGGCCGGGCCGGCGGCGTGGGCGTCGGCGGCGGTCATGCGCGCGGGCCCTTCTCGGTCGAGGCCAGGATCTCGGCCAGGTGGACGGTGCGCACGCCGGTGCGCTGGCGGGTGAGCGCCCCGCCGATGTGCATGAGGCAGGAGTTGTCGCCCGCGGTGCACACCTCGGCGCGGGTGTCCAGGACGTGGCGGACCTTGTCGGACAGCATGGCCATGGAGGTGTCGGCGTTCTTGAGCGCGAAGGTGCCGCCGAACCCGCAGCACTCGGTCGCCTGGGCCAGCTCGACCAGGTCGATGCCGCGCACGGCCCGCAGCAGCCGCAGGGGCGCGTCACCGACACGTAGCACGCGCAGCGAGTGGCAGGTCGGATGGTAGGTGACCCGGTGCGGGTAGTAGGCACCCACGTCGGTCAGCCCGAGCCGGCCGACCAGCAGCTCGCTCAGCTCGAACACGCGCGGGGTGAGCGCGGCGACGTCACTGGCGAGCCGCTCGTCGCCGGCCACCTCCGCGAGGCGGCCGTAGAACTCGCGCACCATACCCGCGCACGACCCCGACGGCGACACGATCGCCTCGTATGGGGAGAAGACCCCTACGAAGCGGCGCGCCAGCGGGATCGCCTCGCGCTGGTAGCCGGTGTTGAAGTGCATCTGGCCACAGCAGGTCTGCTCTTCGGGGAAGTCGACGTCGTGGCCGAGCCGTTCGAGCAGCCGCACGACCGCCTTGCCGGTGTCGGGAAACAGCGTGTCGTTGAAGCAGGTGACGAACAGCGCGACGCGCATGGTGACTGGCGGCTCCTGACGCGGGTCCAGCCGGCTCCCTCTACCCACTGTGAGTGTTCGCCACGCCGTTCGGCCCGTCAACTAGCCGCCTGGCCGCCGGCCGCGTCAGGCGGCCAGGACAGGGTGACGAGCCGGCGAGGTCCCCGGTGCAGGCCGACGCGGCCGCCGCACTCGATCCGGTAGGGTTCGAGCAGCGCGCCGAGCTCGGCGTCGCGCTCGGGCGGCAGGCAGAGCCGGCGGCGGGTGAAGGCGACGACGTCCTGCCAGCGTTCGAAGCCGGGGGCCGGGTCGGTCTGCCAGTCCTGCCGGTCGACGGCCAGGCCGAGCGCGCGCAGGGCGGCGACGGCGTCGTCGGCCGTCG
>JBIOYL010000270.1:0-4502 GCA_044870185.1 Actinomycetes bacterium
GTTGCGCGAAGATGGGCTGTCAATCGCGGCGGCCCTATTCCAAGAGCCGCTCAGCTTGGTGCTCGAAGACCATCGAGCCGGCACTTCGGGCCCCCAGCTCCACGTCCCGCCGTTGAAACGTCATCTCGCAGTCTCGGGCAGCACTGGAAAAGGCATTGGCTCTCAAAGACTCCCGCGCCGCGGGCTCATAGACGCCGGACCCAAGGACGGCGGGCTGGCAGCGGAGGACGACCAGCTCCAGGTTCAGCAGATTGACGAGCCACGATAGCCCGCGGCCGAGAGCCTCGCCGGCTCGTCGAAACGCCTGCTCCGCGATCTCGTCGCCGGCCCGGGCCAGCTCCGCGGCCATCCCGACGTCGTTCACCTGCCACTGTCCTGCTTGCTGGATCTCGCGCACGATCGCATCGGTTCCGGCGACGGTTTCAAGGCAGCCATGCTTGCCACAGGCGCACAGCCTGCCGTCGCGTTCCAGAACCAGGTGGCCCAACTCGCCAGCCAGCCCCGTCTTCCCGCGGACGAGCTCGTTGTTGACGATTAGCGCGGATTTCCACGCAACTGGTTCGGGGCAAGGGAGGCCGGCATGGTGGGCGCGGCCTGTCCGGTGGTCAGCGGGAGCGTTCCTTGATGATCTGTTGGGCGCGGGGCGGCAGGGGCGCGCCGATCTCGGTCGCGAAGTCGAGGAAGTCCTGGTGGCCGGGCAGTTGCTGCAAGGCGGCGTGGACCAGGCTGCGGGCGGTGGGGACATCGCCGCGCTGGTGGGCCAGCTGGGCCTGCAGGAACCCGAGTTCCGGCCCGCCAAGCGCGGGATGGCGGGCCAGCCTGTCGAGGCGATCTTCGGCCTCGGAGTCGATGAGCCTGTCGAGCAGCAACCGGTGCCATTCGGCCAGCGCCGCAGTCCGTTGATCACGGTGGCGGCCCGTTGCTCGCCAAGCATGGTTGGGTCTGGCCGGGGCATCGCGGACGAGGTGGTCCAGGGCGGCGAGGTAGCGGTCGGCGAACCCGACCCACATGTCGGGGGCCCGAAGCATCTGCGCGAGCACGCTGGCAAGGGAGGTTTCCTTCTGGCTGACCTGACCGTAGCCGCTGCGTGTCCAGCCGTAGCGGGACTCCCACCGGATGAGCTGCGGTGCCGCACGTTCCGCGAAGCCAGCAAACCCGCATTGGGCGTGCAGCGTGCCCCACAGCAGCGCCGCCGCGTCCGACACGATGAACCGTGCCGCCTCCACGGGGTCCTCGGAGTGGAAGTAGTCGTAGTCACGCAGCTCGCAGGCCAGATCGATGAGCTGCGCCAGCGCGGTCGCTGCGATACCGGCGTCTTCGGCGCGAAGGCCAGCCTGCGCCTGGGTGACCAGGCGCTGGAACGTGAATCGCCAACGCGTGCGCTCTCGTGGCGAGACACGCCGGTCACCGGCCATGTACGCACCCGAGCGCGCCAGCGCGACGAACTCGCGCACCTCGCCCAGCAGCTGCTGCAGCTGCTGCGGATCGGCGGGCTTGCTCGGCGGGCGCGTGCCGCGAGCGTGCTGGTCAGGGTCGATCTCGGCTTGGATGCGTTCCCGCGTGGCCGCTGAGCCTCGCCAGTACAGGTTCCACAGGGCCTTCTTCAGGCGCTGCTCGTCGAGAGTGGCCAGCTGGCCGAAGAACTGCTCGCGGTTCATCCGTCCGATCGGCATGGCAGCTGATGGTAGCCCGACGACACTTTCAGGAGAATTCGAAGCGTAGGGTGCGGTTGCCCCACCAGGGGATGGTGGTGGGTGGCAGGTCGGCCTGGCGCAGGACGGGTGCGTAGGCGCGCCGCTCCAGCCGGACGGTGATGTGCTGGTCGGTGGTGATGATCTGGCCGGGGGTCTCCAGGAAGCGGCGCTGGAGGGTGTCGGGGGTGGCGGCGTGGTAGCCGGGCAGCCGGGCGCGCAGGGCGGCCAGCAGGGCCTGGGCCAGCACGGCGAGCACGACGTCCAGGTCGACGTTGAGGTTGACGGTGCTGGACAGCGCGTCGGTGTGGAAGGCGCGGATGATCTCGGCGAGACGCTGTTCGATGGTCATGCGGCGGGCGTAGCGCTCGATCAGGGCCTTGGTCTTGCTGTCGTGGTCGTTGCTGATGATGACGGTGGGGGCCTCGCGGCCCAGGCCGGTGACGACCAGCTGGCGGACGATGCCGGGATAGCTGGTCAACGTCACGGTCGATTGGTGGACCTTGGGCCGGCTGAAGCGGCCGGGCCGGTCCAGGGTGATGGTGGTGAACGCCGCCGGGGGCAGGCCGTTGATGTAGCGGACCAGGGCGGGTGAGCGCATGCGCAGGGTGAGGAACTTGACGCCGCGCGCGTCCAGCTCGCTCAGCACCTTGTGGGTGGTGACCTTCTGGTCCATGACCAGCAGGTGCGGGTCGGCGCCGGAGACGGCCTTCCAGTGGTCGCAGAACGCCAGCACCTCGCGGGCCTGGGTGGCCTTGTGCAGGTCGGCGTTGGCGTAGACGAGATTGTGGGTGCCGCTGTCGTGGGCGAAGAAGGTCAGCACCGAGCGGGCCCGCTGGGAGCGGGAGGGCACGTAGTGGCGTTCCAGCACCGGGTCGTCGCCCCAGTGCAGGACCGCGTGGAAGTCCAGGTCGAAGATCGCCTGCTCGCTGGTGGCCAGCCCGGCCGAGATCATCTGGGCGTCCAGCGCGGCCAGGAAGGCGCGCTGGTGGTCGTGGGACAGCCGGTAGGAGTAGCTGGTCAGCGCCGACTTCTTGGGCAGGGCTGCCAGGCCGGCCAGCAGCGCGGCGGCGGGGTCGGCGAGCAGGTCGTCGACGTGGGACACCCGGCGGGTGCGGGTGAGCTTCAGCGCCAGCAGGCTCAGCAGCCAGGAGACGGCGGGGATGACCCGGGTGCCGGGGTAGCCGGCTGCGCGGACCAGGCCGGGCAGGTCCAGGGCGGCCAGGTCGGGCAGCACCAGCAGCAGCCCGGCCCTGGTGGATTCCAGCCGACCGGGCCAGGCGGCGAAGTCGATGACCTTGGCGCGGGGCAGGCGGGTGTCGCGGCCGGCGGTGGCCGGGGCGGTGCTGGCGTTGGCCGCCGGGCGGCGCAGCAGCCGGCCGAACCCTTCCTCGGCGAGGATCTCGGCGACGCTGGTGCGGTTGAGCGGGGTGTGCTCGGCGGCCAGCCGCGCGGCGATCTCATAGGTCGACAGCCCCTGGCGGCGCAGCTGGACCACCCGGCCCCGTGCCCGGTCCTTGGCCGGGGTGACGCCGGGCGCCGGGCCGGGCTTGCGGGGCGGGGCAAACAGCTCCAGCCGTCCGGCGCGGTGCTCGCGGACCAGGTTGACCATCGCCCAGCGGGTGTAGCCGAACCGGTCGGCGGCCTGCTGGTAGGTCAGCCCCTCAACGAAGAACACGCGCAGCGCCTCGTAGCGGCGGTGGTTGACCTGTGTCGGCGTGGTGAACCACCCGGCCCCCTGGCGTTGTGGTGATCCGGCTGCCATATGATGGTTCTACCACATGTGCTCTACGTGGCGACTGCGGCCTGGTCGCAACCGGACGTCGCGTGCGTCCCTGGTCGCGCTGCATGTCCTCGCTGGCCCCCCTCGCCTGGGCCCTGTCACGACAAGCTCGCAGCCTAGCCTGCTGGCATCGTGACGGGCTGATCCCCACAAGGGCATTGCGGCCGTGCCAGGCAGCGGCGTGAGGATTCCACCAGCTCACCGAGGTGACGATCCAGCCATCACCCTGACGTCAGACGTCGTCGTTGCGCCAACCAGCTGCGTGGAAATCGGCGTTAGTTGGCGATGCCGATGGCCTGCTTGATCGTCTCGGGTTGCTCGAGCGCGCGGAGCATGAGCTGGGCGACGTCGGCGCGGGAGACGAGCAGGCCGCGCCGGAGGTTCTGCCCGTACGCCGTCCGGTAGCGGCCGGTCAGGGGCTTGTCGGTCAGCCGGGGCGGTCGCACGACGGTCCAGTCCAGGCCGCTGTCGCGAAGGACGTCCTCCATCAGCGCCAGATCGGCGTAGTGCTTGCGGAACGCGGCCTTGGTCAACGGAGCGAGCAGGTTGCGCATGAGGAACCCGTCGCCCGGGTCGTGCCTGGGCGGCCTCGGGCGGCCTGGCGAGGGCACGGTGCCGATCGGGGCGGCGCTGACCACCACGATGCGTCCCACGCCGGTTGCCTGCATCGCCTGGACGATGGCCCGCGTGCCCCGCGAGGCGATGCCGGTGTCGGACGTCGACCGTGGACCGAGTCCGGAGAGCACCGCGTCGGCGCCGGCGACCGCGGACTCCAGCCCCGCCGGGTCGGCGGCCGCCAGGTCGGCGGTGACCACGCGCACCTGCCTCGACAGCCGCCTCGGGTCTCGGACGGCGGCGGTGACGTCATGGCCGGCGTCGACGGCCTGCTCGAGGACGTGCCGACCGATCCCGCCGGTCGCCGCGAAGATCGTGAGCTTCATGACAAGGCCTTCGCTTGTACGGGGACCGCGTCCCCGGCTATCCTGTCCTTCGTAGACCAGAAGATACGGAGATCATAGCATATGAGT
>JBIOYL010000271.1:0-2321 GCA_044870185.1 Actinomycetes bacterium
TTGCACAACGAGTCATACCGCGGTGCCAGCATCAGAGCCTGACAGCGATCCTCCCCGGACCGCCTCCACCACACTCACAGTTTCACAAAGTGGTGCGGACAGTCCAGGAAGCTGGCGTCAGCTGCCGAGCCGAAGGGGGTGCCTCCGTACCGCTCTGATCCTGGGATGCACTGACGGAAGGTCGCAGCCACAGCGACACGCTGGTCGGCTGCATGGTCTGGTCGACCACCGCCAGCAGCTCGGCGGTCAGGCTGTCTAGGTCGACCTGCTGGCGCAGCCGGGAACTGAACGCCGCGATCGTGCGGGCGGCGTCGTGGCGGCGCCGGTTGAAGCGCCGGTCGACCGCCGCCTGGATGCGGCGACGGGCGGGCTGGAACAGCGCCGCCACCGCCAGGGTCGCTCCCGCTACCGCCAGGCTGGAGTCCCGGCCGAGCAGCTGGCCAAGGCCGAGGGCTACCCCGGCGTAGGCGCCGCCGAGCAGGATCGTGAGCAGCCCGTAGGCCAGGGTGCGGCTGATGATGCGGTCCAGGTCGTACAGGCGGTAGCGCAGGATTGCCGCGCCGATCGCCAGCGGTAGCAGCGCCATGCACACCCCCGCCGCCAGCACGACGAGGACCGCCCCCGTGGCGTTCACCACGACGCCGATCAGGATGATCGCCGCCGGCGGGACGGTCAGGGCGGCCGCGAACGCCACCCAGCGAAGCTGCTCGCGCTCCACCCCGCGGGCGCGGCGGAAGCGCACCACCAGCGACCAGACTCCGACCGCCAGGCCGCCGACCGCGATCGCGACAGCCACGGCGATCGCGACCCCCACCGCGCCGGCCAGGGCAGGGGAGGTGACCTGGTCGATGACCGGGTCATAGGGCGCGATCACCAGGCCCGGCCCGACCGCCAGCGCCAGCAGGAAGACGACCGGTCCGGCCGCCACCAGCCGGGCCCACCAGCGCCAGCGGAGCGATGGCAGCGATCCGCTCGGGGTGAGCAGCAGCACCAGGCCGACGCACACGAACCCCAGGTAGAGGGTCGCGGGGCTGAAGACGGCCAGCCAGCGGGCGGCGGGGAGCGACCCGGGCCGGGCCAGGAGCCCATAGCGCGCGTACCCATCGACCACTCCGGACGCCGTCACTGCCAGCCCCAGCACCAGCAGCAACCAGCCGACCGGGTGGCGTGGTCGACGGCCGGCCAGGACCGCCCCGACCGTCACCGCGATCAGCGCGGCGACCACCGAGGGGAGGGTGATGGCGTGAAGCTGGGTCAGCTCGGGCCGGCCCGCCTGACGCAGCAGGTGATCGAACCAGGGGATCGTGGCCACGCCGAGCAGGGCCAGCGCCCACAGCGCCCACGCCAGCCCGGCCGGCCACCAGCGGCGCGCCCATGCCGGCCGTCCAGCGGCGGTCACCGCCATGATCCTCGACGCATGCAGGCCCCTCCGACTCCGGTCACCGTCGGCATCGTCGGTCACGCGCCAGTGTGGCCGGCTTCCGTCCCGATAGCGCTACGGACAACGGACCTACTGGCCATCAGACCTTGTGAAACAGGCTCGTAAACGTCAACTCCGCCACCGGCCCCGGACCGCAGGTGTCCGGGGCCGGCTCATGCCTCAGCACACCAGGAGGACTCCGCCATGCCCGCACGCGCTGCCCAGGACCGCGACCGCATCGACCGCGCCATCCACCACGCCAGCTGGCTGGGCGCCTTCGCCATGTTCGCTTACGGGGCCGCCCTGTCCTTCGACGTCCTGCATTCGATCGCCCAAGCCGCCGGGCTCAGCCCCGTCCTGGCCTGGCTGTGGCCGCTGGGGTTCGAGACCTTCATGGCCGTGGCCGCCGTCGCCATCCTGGCCGAACAGCGCAGCCGCCCCGGGCAGGCCACCCTGGTACCCGTGGGTACTGACCGGCCTGGCCGCGGGCAGCTCGATCGCGCTGAACTTCGGCCACCCCTACATCCCCCTGGACCCGCACCGCGGCTGTTGGTGGCCTGCGTCTACGGCGTCCCCCCGATCACCGCCCCGTTGCCTGGCACCATCAAGATGCTCAAACGGCAGATGTACGGCCGGGCCGGCCTGCCGCTGCTGCGCAAACGGGTCCTGCTCACCGCGGCAGGAGGCAGCCGTGCCGGCAAGCGTCCACGATGACCACGCCAACGGGAAGAACCGACCTGCGGGAGCGCCACCATGGCCATGGCTGATCCTGAACCAGGCATGCAACGCGCGGTCGCCAGGGGCACGAGCACCCTCGACCGGGTGAGGAGCATCGTGCTGGTCATTGGCTACGCATTGAGCGTCGTGGCAGCGCTCGGCGTTCTCTTCGTGGGGTTTGCGT
>JBIOYL010000272.1:0-2019 GCA_044870185.1 Actinomycetes bacterium
CCTTGGTACCCAGTTCGGCGGCGACGACCTGTTCCAGACCCACGAGTCCACGTTCGCTCCCTCGCCGCCGCCCGAGGCCGCGACGCTCACCCTGACGCTGCCGGCGGCCGAGGGTCGCGAAGAGATCCAGGTGGTCGTCGAGCTGCGGTAGCTAGGCCGCTTCCTGGAGGAGCTTGCCGATGCGGGTGACGCCCTCGACCAGGTCGTCGTCGCCGAGCGCGTACGACAGGCGGGCGTAGCCCGGGGCGCCGAACGCCTCGCCCGGCACGATCGCCACCCTGGCCTCGTCCAGCAGCAGCCCGGCCAGCTCCACGGTGGTCCGGGGGGTCCGGCCGCGCAGCTCGCGGCCGAGCACGCCGCGCATGGACGGGAAGGCGTAGAAGGCGCCCTGCGGCTCGGCGCAGGACACGCCGGGGATGGCGTCGAGCAGCTCGTGGATGCGCCGGCGGCGCCGGTCGAAGGCGCGCCGCATCCCGGCCACTGCCTCCAGGCCGCCCGACACCGCGGCCAGCGCGGCCATCTGGGTGACGTTGGCGACGTTGGAGGTGGCGTGCGACTGGAGGTTGGCGGCCGCCTCCACGACGTCGACCGGGGCGAGCATCCAGCCCACCCGCCAGCCGGTCATCGCGTAGGTCTTGGCGACGCCGTTGACCACCACACAGCGGTCGGCCAGCCCCGGGACGAGCACCGGCATGGACGAGAAGCGGTTGTCGCCGTAGACGAGGTGCTCGTAGATCTCGTCGGTGAGCACCCACAGGTCGTGCTCGGCCGCCCAGCGGCCGATCGCGGCGACCTCCTCGGGCGGGTAGACGGCGCCGGTCGGGTTGGAGGGGGAGACGAACACGAGCAGCTTGGTGCGTGGCGTGCGGGCCGCCTCCAGCGCCTGCACGCCGGCCCGGAAGCCGGTCTCCTGGTCGGTGGGCACGACCACGGGCACGCCGCCGGCCAGCGCGATCGCCTCCGGGTAGGTGACCCAGTAGGGGGCGGGCAGCAGCGCCTCGTCGCCCGGGTCCAGCAGGGTCGCCAACGCGTTGTAGATGGCCTGCTTGCCGCCGTTGGTGACCAGCACCTGGGCGGGGGTGACCTCGTAGTCCGAGTCGCGCCGGGTCTTGGCCGCGATCGCCGCGCGCAGCTCGGGCAGGCCGGCGACCGGGCTGTAGCGGTGGAAGCGCGGCTCGTGGCAGGCGGCCGCGGCCGCCGCCACGATCGGCGCGGGGGTGGGGAAGTCCGGCTCGCCGGCGCCGAAGCCGATCACGTCCTGGCCGGCGGCCTTGAGCGCCTTGGCCTTGGCGTCGATGGCGAGCGTGGCCGAGGGGGCGATGGCGCCGACGCGGCGGGAGATCCGGGGCCGGGCACCCGGGCGGCCCGGACGGGTGGTCGGATCCTCGGGCAGGAGCTCTTTCGGCATGGGGTCCTCGGGCATGCGGCGGCGAGCCTCCTCGGCGTCGGTGGCGGCGTGCTCGGCGGGTCGGGATGGCCGCCAGCATGGCGAGGCCGACCCTGGCTGGTCAATAGTGGCGTCCATGAGCGCCGACACCGCCTTGCCTGCCCTGCCGCCCGAGCTGCGCCCCCGCGACGGGCGCTTCGGCTCGGGCCCCTCCAAGGTGCGGCCGGAGGCGGTCGCCGCCCTGGCCGCGGCCGCCCCGACCTACCTCGGCACCAGCCACCGCCACGCCGGCGTGCGCGGCGTGGTCGCCCGGCTCAAGCGCGGCCTGGCCGACCTGTTCGCCCTGCCCGCCGGCTACGAGGTGGTGCTCGGCAACGGCGGCGCCAGCCTGTTCTGGGACGTGGCCACCTTCTGCCTGATCGAGCGGCGCAGCCAGCACCTGGTCTTCGGCGAGTTCTCCGGCAAGTTCGCCGACGCGGCCGCCGGCGCCCCCCACCTGGCCGAGCCAGAGGTGATCGCGTCGCCGTTCGGCACCCACCCGGAGCCGCGCGCCAACCCGGACGTGGACCTGTACGCGCTCACCCACAACGAGACCTCCACCGGGGTGGCCATGCCGGTGCGGCGGCCGGCGG
>JBIOYL010000273.1:0-3821 GCA_044870185.1 Actinomycetes bacterium
TTGGCCTCACTCTGTTCGCGTAGGAGCTGCTCGGACAGATACATCCGCTGGCCCAGATCGATCCCCAGCATCGGCGTCTACATGGTGCAGCTATTCCTCACGGCAGCATTGCTCGATCTGTCCGCCAAGGCGGGCTAGCGGGCGCGCGACCGGAATCGAAATCGGGATCGCGTCTGACGAACCAGCGCTGGTGGAACCGACGTCGCCCCTGCGCTGTACCGCGAGCGCTTCGACGACCATCGCGTGCCGGTTCTCCTGACGAGGATCCTGCGGTCCTGTCGGCTGGCCGGCGGCTTGGTGACGCTCGGTGCGGCACAGGACGGCGGACGCTGGCGTCGCTGTCCGTATCGTGTCCACGGCGACCACCAGCTCGTCGTCGACACTGCGGAGCTCAAGCCAGCTCGCCTGGATCGCTGCCCGCACGTTGAGGGTCCCGCCGCCGGCATTACCCAGCCAGACCCTCCGTTCCGGCGACTTGGCGTGCTGCGGCAACCACCCGAAATCCATGACCGGGGTCGAAAGCGCAAGTAGCGGCGGTGCCGGCGTCTGTGGCGCTGGCTGCGCTCTGCCGCCGAGCGCTGCCGTGGCCGCCCTGTCCGGGCATCCCGCGGGGACCAGCTCAGTACGAGCGGGGGAGGCCGAGCGAGTGCTCGGCCACGAAGTTGAGGACCATCTCGCGGCTGACCGGCGCGGTCCGCAGGGCCCGGACAATGCCCCAGAGGTCGGTCAGGCCGAACTCGGCGGCGAAGCCGTGGCCGCCGTGGGTCTCGATCGCGGCATCGACGGCGGCCAGAGCCGCCTCCGCGGCGGCATACTTGGCCATGTTGGCCGCCTCGCCGAGCCCGCCCGCCCCCGTGTCGTAGCACCAGGCCGCCTTCTGGGTCATCAGCCGGGCCAGCTCGACGTCGATCTTGGCGGCGGCCAGGGGGTGGGCCAGCCCCTGGTGGGCGCCGATGGGGATGTCCCAGACCCGACGCTGGCCGGCGTACTCGGCCGCCCTGGCCAGCGCGTAGCGGGCGATCCCGTTGGCGCTCGCCGCCCCGACGATCCGCTCGGCGTTCAGGCCGGCGAACGCCTGGCGCAGGCCGTCCCCCTCGCTCCCCACCAGCCGGTCGGCGGCCACGGTCACGTCGTCGAAGAATAGGGTGAACTGCTTCTCGGGGACAGCGAACCCGAGCGGGATCGGCGTCCGCTCCAGCCCGGCCGCGTCAGCGTCGACGACGAAGAGCGAGAGCCGGCCCCTGCCGCCGGCCTCGACGCCGGTCCTCGCCAGAACCAGGAGCGCGTCGGCCTCGTCGGCCCCGGTGATGTAGTGCTTGGTGCCGTGGAGCCGGTAGGCGCCGTCCTGGCGGGTGGCGGTCGTGGCCAGGCGGTGGGAGTTCGACCCGGCGTCCGGCTCGGTCACAGCCAGGACGATCTTGGCCTCGCCGCTGGCCAGGCCGGGAAGCCACTTCGCCTGCTGCGCCTCGCTGCCGAAGCGGGCCAGGATGGTTGCCGAGACCCCGGGGGAGACGAGCAGGAGCATGAGCGGGCAGCCCTGGGCGGCCAGTTCCTCGGCCAGGATGGCGAGCTCGCTGATGCCCATCCCGCCGCCGCCGTAGCGGGCCGGCACGTTGACGCCGGCGTAGCCGCCCCGCGCCACGGCGTCCCAGAGCTCGGTGGTGTGCTGGTTGCCGCGGGCCTTGCGGGCGTAGTACTCGTGGCCGAAGTCGGCCGCGATCCTGCGGACCGCGTCCCGCAGCAGGGCCTGGTCGGCTGTCTCAGCGAAGTCCACGCCGGCCTCCTGGCCCCCTCACGGGGCGCTCGCGGTGGCGGCGCGCTCGAAGCGGGCGGCCAGCCGGTCGAGACGGGCCAGGTGGGCGGCCAGCCGCTCGCGGGCCTGCTCGGCCCGAGGGCTTAGCCCGCCCCGCTCGAACACCGCCCAGTGGTGCAGCAGCGGCCGCAGGACCTCGTCGTGGTGAATGCGGAGGTTGAAGATGCCGGCCCGGGCCAGCTGCATCGCCTTGTCCGAGAACCCCTGGATGCCGACACCGGGCATGCTGAAGCTGATCACCTCCTCGGCGATCGCCTCGACGGTCGGCGACGGCGCCAGCGCCAGCGCGGCCGTCAGCACGTCGCGGTAGAAGAGCATGTGCAGGTTCTCCTCGATCGCCAGCCGGCTCATGATGCGGTCGGCGACCGGATCCCCGGCGACGCGACCGCTGTTGCCGTAGGTGATCCGGGTGGCCAACTCCTGCAGGGCGGCGTAGGCGATCGTCCGCAGGGCCGGCCTGTCCGGCAGCAGCGAGCCGAGCTGCATGGTGGCTATCCGGCTCCGCTCCAGGGCGGCCGGGTCGGTGTTGCGGGTCACGAGCAGGTAGGCCCAGATGACGTCGGAGTGCCGGGCCTCCTCGGCCGTCCACCGATGCGACCAGGCTGCCCAGGCGCCGTCGCGGCCGAGCGCCTCGAACTGCTGGCGGTGGTAGCTCGGGAGGTTGTCCTCGGTGAGCAGGCTTACCTCCAGGGCGAGCCGGGCGGTACCGCCGAGCCGGACCTGGTCCGGGGTCCAGGGTTCCTTGTCGAAGTCCCGGCCGAGGCTCCAGGGGATGTATTCGTGCGGCATCCACTCCTTGCTGAGGGCGAGGTGCCGGTCGAGCAGCCGCTCCGCGGTCGGCTCCAGATCGGCGAGGAGCCCCTCGTCGCGTCGGTCGCGGGGCATCGTGCACCTCCCTGCTGACGGCTCGACCGCCCGCCGCGCTCACAGCTTGCCGGCCACGACCACGTGCAGGCCCTTGTCGTCCCGGTTCACGATGTAGCGGCGGCAGATGGCCAGGTAGGCCTGAAAGCGCCGGTAGTAGTCCTGGCCGACCAGCGCGGTCAGCTCGGGCTTGTGGCGGCGGAAGTTGGCGATCCAGTGGTCGAACGTCCGGCGGTAGTGCTCCAGGGAGAGTTGCTGGACGGCCCGCAGCTCGAAGCCGGTCTCCTCGAGCAGCCGCAGCTCCTCGGCGAGTGTTCGGTAGTTGCCGGTCGCCCCGAAGATGTCGTTGACAAACGCCGAGCTGCGGTTGAGGTCGCGGCTGTAGCGCGGGTGGGCGAAGTGGAGCTCCTTGTTGATCATGAGGCCGCCCGGGCGGAGCACCGAGCGGACCTTCTCGAAGTAGCCTCGGAGGTCCTCGAAGTGGACGATGGCCTCGTCGGTGTAGACGGCGTCGAAGCCGGCGTCGTCGTCGAAATCCCGCCAGTGGCACTCGAGGACCAGGGCGTCCACGCCGTGGCGGGCGATGCGCGCCTCGGCGGTGGCCCGCTGCGACGGTGACAGCGTGAGCCCGACGCCCTGGATGCCGTAGGTCTGGCTCAGGTAAACCAGCGGCCCGCCCCAGCCGCAGCCGACGTCCAGGACCCGCCGCCCCGGCGCCAGCCCCATGAGCGACGCCAGCAGGTCGAGCTTGCGCTCCTGGCTCTCGGTCTCGGTGGTCGCCCCGTCCCACAGGTTGCAGGAGTAGACCTGCCAGCGGCCGCCGAGGATGGGCAGGAAGAACTCGGCCGGCTTGTCGTAGTGCTGGTTGGTCCGCTCCCAGTCCTCGGTCACCGAGTAGCGGTGGTAGAACTGCCCGGCCTCGGGCGAGGCGACGGCAGGGTCGGCTTGGTGGCCAGTCACGTCGTGTGCCCTCCTTGACTCTCCAGTTCGTCGACGAGCCGGCGCGCCCGGTCCAGCTCGTCGTCGAGCCGCGACTCCGCGAACTGGGCGGCAGCCTCGTCGAGGTGGTGGCGTGCGGCGGCCACGTCCCCGCGCTCCTGGCAGAGCCGCCCCCAGACCAGCCGGGTGTGGGCGGCCGGCAGGC
>JBIOYL010000274.1:0-4873 GCA_044870185.1 Actinomycetes bacterium
GTGCTCGCCGAGCTCGCGCTCGGCGACCTGCTGGACGGCCGGGTCGACGGTCAGCACGAGCGTGCCGCCCGGGACGCTGCGCGCGGTGAGCAGGGCCGGGATGTTCTGGGTGAACTGCTCGGGCGCCCGGCCGAGCAGGAAGTCGTTGAAGGTCTGCTCGGCGAGCGTGCGGCCGTAGACCAGCGAGTAGAACCCGGTCAGCATCCCGTAGCGTTCGCCCTGCGGGTACTGGCGCAGGTACTTCAGGGTGTCGGTGGTCTTCACCGACCTGGCCAGCACCACCCGGCCGTCGCCGGTCACCATCCCGCCCCGCTCGACCGCGTACTCCTTGACCAGCAGGCGGGTGTTGCGCGGGTCGTTGGCGAGCCGGGGGGCGGCCAGCACCTGCCAGTACAGGGGCGCGGCCAGCAGGGCGATGAACGCCAGCAGCACGACCAGGGCGACGCGCCGGATCTGCCGGTTCACGTGACCACCGTCGCATCGGCCGCGTCGGTCACCGCCGCCGCCCCCTTGGGGGCGGGCGCCGCGGTCGCGTCGTCCGACACGCGACACAGCAGCGCGACCAGGGCGTAGTTGGCGAGCAGGCTCGACCCGCCGTAGCTCACGAACGGCAGCGTGATGCCGGTCAGCGGGATCAGCCGGGTGACCCCGCCGACGATCACGAACACCTGCAGCCCGAAGCCCACGACCAGGCCGAGCGCGAGCAGCTTGCCGAACCCGTCGCCCGCGGTCAGGGCGATGCGGAAGCCGCGGAACACCATCAGCAGGTAGACCAGGATGATCGCGGTGGTGCCGAGCAGCCCGAGCTCCTCGCCGAAGGCGGCGAAGATGAAGTCGGTCGAGGCGAACGGGATCGTGCCCGGCCGGCCCTGGTTCCAGCCCTGGCCGAGGATGCCCCCGGTGGCCAGCGCGAACAGGCCCTGGGCGAGCTGGTAGCCCTGGTCGTTGTAGTAGCGCCACAGGTCGAGCCAGACCTCGACGCGCACGCGTACGTGCTCGAACAGCCGGTAGGCCAGCGTCGCCCCGGCCACGAACAGGGCGAGCCCGGCCGCCACGTAGGAGAACCGGCCGGTCGCGACGTACAGCAGGGCGACGAAGATCCCGAAGAACAGCAGGCTCGAGCCGAGGTCCTTCTCGAAGAACAGCACGAACAGGCTCGTGCCCCAGGCCAGCACCAGCGGCAGGAAGTACTTGACCTCGGGCAGCAGGAGGGGCCCCACCCGGTAGGTCGCGGTGGCGAGCAGCTCGGCCCGCTCGGCCAGGAACGAGGCGAGGAAGATGACCAGGGCGATCTTGGCCGCCTCGGCCGGCTGCCCGGAGACCGGTCCGACCTTGACCCACAGCTTGGCCCCGTTGATCTCGTGGCCGATGCCGGGGATGCCGGGTGCCAGCAGCAGGGCCAGGCCGGCGAGCAGCCAGGTGTAGCGGTAGCGCGCGAGCGCGCGGTGGTTGCGCACGAGCAGGATGACGGCGACGAACACGGCCACGCCGACGACCGTCCAGACCGCCTGGGCGGGCGCCTGAGGCGGCGCGCCCCGGCGCAGCCCGTAGTCGAGCCGGCGGATCATCACCAGCCCCAGACCGTTCAGCAGGGCCGCGCCGGGCAGCAGGATCGGGTCCGCCTGCGGTGCCCGCCAGCGCAGCACCAGGTGGGCGCCGAGGAACAGCACGGCAAGCGTCGTCCCGTAGCCGAGGCTGCCCGACGGCACCTTGTTGTCGGCGACCAGGCCGACGATCAGGTAGGCGCCGACCGACAGGATCAGCGCGAGCAGCAGCAGGGAGAGCTCCACGTTGCGCCGTGACTCCACGCCTCAGCCCTTCCTGGTCGTGGGCGGGTGCGCGCCGGGCGCCGGCCTGGTCGTGGTGGGGTGCGCGCCGGGCGCCGGCCTGGCCGTGGTCGACGGTGCGGCCGTGGTCGCCGAGGTCGTCTGGCCGTCCGCCCGGCAGCCGCTGTAGACGGTCGGCGCGCACAGCGCGATCTGTAGGGCGGCGGCCCGGCTGTCGGCGGGGATGCCGTCGTCGAGGTGGCTCTGGTAGCCGGCCGGCACCTGCGAGCGGGTGATGCCGGTGCGCTCGACCACGTGCGAGAAGTGCAGGCCGGCCACGTCGCCCGGCACGCCGCGGAACACCGCCACCTCGTCGCCGTCGAAGCCGACGTACCAGCGGCCGTAGACGACGGTCCGCAGGCCGACGAGCCCGGCCGCGACCACGGCGACGGCGAGCAGCAGGACGGCCAGCCGGCGCCCGGTGAGCAGCCCGCGCCGCTCCCGGCGGGCCCGGAGCCGCGATGTCCGCCCGGCGCCCGGCCCGACCCGGCTGAGGCCCGAGGCCAGGCTCGCCGGGTCGCCGCCCCCGGCCGCCGCGACCCCCCCGGCCGCCTGACCGCCGCCGGCCGCCGGGCGGTCGCCGTCGGCCGGGCCCTCGACGAGCTCCCCGGTGGCGTCGAGCACGGCGCCGGGCGCGCCCTCGGTGTCCAGCACGATGACGGTGATGTTGTCCGGTCCGCCGGCCTCGTTGGCCAGGGCGACCAGGCGCTCGGCCGCCTGCTGGGGGTCGCGCACGCGCTGGAGCACCGAGCGCATGCGGTTGCGGCCGACCACGCCGGACAGCCCGTCGGTGCACAGCAGCAGCCGGTCGCCGGGCAGGAGCTTGAAGGTGGCCAGGTCCGGCTCGACGTCGGCGTCCACCCCCAGCGCCCTGGTGATGATGCTGCGCTGCGGGTGGCGCTCGGCCTGCTCGGGCGTCAGCTTGCCCTGCTTGACGAGCGAGTTGACCAGCGTGTGGTCCTCGGTCAGCATCGACAGCTCGCCGCGCCGCAGCAGGTAGACGCGCGAGTCGCCGATGTGGGCGACGTGGACGGCGTCGCCGTCCTCGACCACGGCCGTGAGCGTGGTACCCATGCCGTGGAGCGCCTTGTCGCGCGCCGCCATCTCGCGGATGCGCTGGTTGGCCCGGGCGATGACGTCGCGCAGCGCCTTGTCGATGGCCGCCCCGTCGGCGAAGGGCGCCTCGTCGCGCAGGGTGCGCAGCTCGTCGATGGCGGTGGCGCTGGCCACCTCGCCGCCGCGGTGGCCGCCCATGCCGTCGGCCACGGCGGCCAGCGGGCCCATGCTCAGGTAGCTGTCCTCGTTGCCGTCCCGCATGCGGCCCACGTCGGTGACGGCTCCGTGTCGAAGGGGCATCAGCGGCGCAGCTCCAAGGTGGCCTTCCCAAGCCGGATCTCGTCACCCGGACCGACCACGGTGGGGACGGCGACCTTGGCCCGGTTCATGTAGGTGCCGTTCGTCGACCCCAGGTCCTCGATCCAGTACGTCCCGTCGCGCCGGAAGATGCGCGCGTGCACGTTCGACACGTAGGTGTCGTTGACGACCACGTCGCAGCTGGCCGCCCGGCCGACCGTGACCTCCTCCCCCAGCGGCACGGTGCGCCGGCCGCTCGCGTCGACCACCACCAGCTCGCGCGGGGCCCGGCGCCCATGGCGGACCGGCCCCGGCGCGGGCGCGGGCCGTGCGGGCGGGCGGGGCGGCCGGCGGCGCTGCGCCCGCGGCCCGTACACGTCCAGGATGACCGCCCGCACGGCGCGGGCGACGAACAGGTACAGCACCACGAGGAAGGCAACCTTCACCGCGAGCAGGAAGAACTCCGGCATCAAGCCTCCCGCCGGAACTGGAGCGTCGAGTTGCCGAGCTTGATGATGTCGCCGTCGGCCAGCCGGCGGCGGCGGACGGGCCGGCCGTTGACCATCGGGCCATTGGTCGAGCCCAGGTCCTCGACGATGAAGTCGTCGCCCTCGCGCACCACCCGTGCATGCGAGCGGGACACCCCCGGGTCGGCCAGCGCGATGTCGGACTGCTCGGACCGGCCGACCTTCAGCTCCGCCGACGACAGCGGGAACACCCGGCCGGTGCCCGAGCCGTTCAGCAGGGTCAGGCTGGCCGGCGCCCGGAGCTTGGGCGGCCGCGCCTCGCCCTGCACGATCGCGGTGAGCGGCCCGGCCGGCTGCGCCGCGGCCGCGGCCGGGGGTGGCTGGTCGAACTGGTAGTGCTTGGCCGCCTCGACCCGCCCGGTGAGGCGGAAGCGGCCCTCGACCAGGTCCGGGGCGGTGGTGAACTCGACCCGGGCCGGCCCGAGCATCGCCCAGTCGTGGTCCCGCGCCGTCTGGACCGCGAGCTGGGCCAGCTCGGCGGTGAGCGCGTGCTCGTACTCGGCGAAGCGCTTCCGGTCGTCGGGCGACAGCTCGTAGGTGTAGACGTTGGGCACGTACACGCGGCTGACCCCGACCGTGCGGCCGACCTCGACCGTGCGGACCAGGCGCTTGCCCAGCTCCACGGGCTGCACGCCGGACTTGAAGGCTCGGGCGAACAGGCCTTCGACGGCGCGCTCGAGGCGCTCTTCGAAGTCGGAGAGGATACCCATCGGTCGGCGGGAACTGCTCCTTCGGTCTTGACGCCGGTCTTGACGCCGGTCTCGACGCGGCGACGCGGCACGCTCGCGCCGGTCACGGCTGGCCGGTCATGGCTCAAGGGGGAAGTCTACCGTAGCGACCCTGGGATACTTTCCCCGGCCTGCTCGGTGGGAACCACGCCGGCTGGGATCCAGGTCCCGGCGCTCCGGCCCGGCCCGGCCCGCTGCCCCCGGCCCGCTGCCCCCGGCCCGCTGCCTCCGGCCCGCTGCCCCCGGCCCGGCCTGCCGGCCCCTGGCCCAGCCTGCCGGCCCCTGGCCCAGCCTGCCGGCCCGGGCCGTGCTACAATCCCCAGCCGATCCCCCGGGCGAGTGGCGGAATTGGCAGACGCGCAGGATTCAGGTTCCTGTGTCCGCAAGGACGTGGGGGTTCAAGTCCCCCTTCGCCCACCCGAGGCCCCGCCAGGCAATC
>JBIOYL010000275.1:0-19899 GCA_044870185.1 Actinomycetes bacterium
CCGGCGCTGAGGCGCCAGAGCCGGCCGACGTCACCGACAGGCCCAATGCCGACCTGGCGCTGGCGGTCACCCAGGAGCAGCCCGCCGTGGCCCCCCAGCCCGGGTTGGCCGCGCCGGAGCCCGCAGCTGGGCAGCCCATGGCCGGGAAGTCCACAGCCGCGCCGCCCGCCGCCGGGGTGTCCGCAGCCGAGGCACACACCGCCGAGGCGCCTTCAGCCGCGAAGCCTTGGGATGCCACCACCGCGGCCACGGCCGAGGAGTCCCACGAGCAGCCGGCACCAGGCGGCCGCGGCGTCCTCGCCGCCACGATCGCAGCCGGTGTGGCCGTCGCGGTGCTGGCTGTCGCCTTCCTGGCCGCCGCCTGGCGCGTGAGCCACCTGCCCGACCTGCACCCGGGTGAAGTCGCGCTCGTCTCGGTCGCCCGCGGCGTGGCCCACGGCGGTATCCAGACGCGCGGGGGCGTGGTGCTCGACCGCCCGCCGCTGGTGAGCCTGGTCCAGGGCGCCTGGCTGGCGCTCGCGCGACGCGCCGACGGCTCGCTGGTCGACGCCGTCCACGCGGCCAGGATGGCCGGCGCCGCCGCGTTCGCGCTCGCCGCCGGCCTGCTCGCCCTGCTCGTGGCCGGGCTCGGCCGCCGCCCCGGCGGGCCGGTCCGGGCCTGGCTCGGGCTGGCCGCCGGGCTGCTCGTGGCCGTCGACCCGGTACTGGTCCGGGCCGCCCGCAGCGCCGGACCCACCACCCTCGGCCTGCTCGGTGCGGTCGCCGCCCTGGCGTGGGCCTGGACGTGGCGCGACCGGCGGGCGGCCATGCTCGTCCCGGTGGCCGGCCTCGCCGGCGGGCTGGCCATGCTGGCCGACGGGCGCGCCGCCGTGCTGCTGGTCGTGCCCCTGGGGTTCGCGCTGCTCGGCCGCGGCCGGCGCCGGGCCGGCCGCATGGCCGCCGTGCTGGCCCTCTCGGTGGCCGTCTGGGCCGCCTGGCCGGCCTGGGCCGGCGTGCTCGGGCGCGGGCGAGCGCTCGCCCGCGGGCGGGCCGACCGGCTGCAGGCATTGCTGCACACGGGGCCCCGCCGCGAGCTGCGACCGCTGGCCGAGACCCTTGCCGCCAACCCGTCCACCGCAGCGCTGCTGGCCGCGAGCGTGCTCGCCGCCGTCGTGTTGTGGCGGGCGCGACACCACGACGGCGCCGTCTTCGCGCTCGCCTGGGTGCTGGCCGGCGTGGCTACGGCCGTCGCCTGCCTGGCCCTCGGGGCGCTCGACCAGCGCATGCTGGCCTACCTGGTGCCGGGAGCGGTCGTGGGCGTCGTCGTCGCGGTTGGCAGCGTGGCCGTCCGGTCGGTGGCCGGCCACACCACCGGAGGACGCCCGGCGCTCTGGCCGCTGGTGACCGTCGGCCTGGTGGCCGTGCTCGCCGTCGTGGCCGTCGACGGGCTGGCCTGGGCCGGGTCGTACGTGCGGGGCCGCGGCGCCGTCGAGCAGGCCGCTGCCGGCATCGCCGCGCAGGTCCCGCCGTGCTCGGCGCTGAATGTGACCGACCCGACCCTGGGCGAGCTCCTCGCGGCGGGGGAGCGGCGGATCACCCGCTTCCCCACCGGCCCGAGTGCAGCGGCCGCCGGGGTCAGGTACTTCGTGCTCGGGCCGGGTGGCGCCGCCCGGGACCTCGGCCGCTGGGTCGCCGGCCGCGGCAGGAAGCTGTCGGACCTGCCGGGCGGTGCCAGTCTGCAGCTCTGGCGCGTCGACGCCTCGCCGTTCGACCCGGCCGCCGACGCCCTGCCCGTGCCGGCCGGCACCTTCTCGAACACGGTCGGGTCGGCATGCGGGGGCTTTGCCGTCGTCGACGGGCCCGCTGGCCGGTTCTACGCCGGCTACGCGGCGCTCGGTGGCAAGGCACGGCTCGGCCGGCCACGCAGCCGGGTCTGGACGAGCGGCGGCCGGCGCCTGCAGGCCTTCGACGCCCTGGTGCTCGGCGTGCCGGCATCCGGCCGGGGCGCCGGCCAGCCCGCCGATGCCGGCCAGCCCGCCGATGCCGGCCAGCCCGCCCGGCCGGTCCCGGTGGTCGCGCCGCTGGTCGCCGACCATCCCGGCGCGCTGGCGGCGGCCGGCCTGCCCGGCCCGTCGGCGCCCCGGCCGGACACCTGGGCGGGCACCCGGGCGCTGCTTGCCGATCCGCGCATCGCCCGCTTCTACCTCGGCACCGACCCGGCCACGGCCGGCCCGGCCGCCTGGGGGCCGGCCCGCGAGCGCTACGGGCAGCCGCTCGGGCCGCCCGAGGCCACGCCCGACGGGGTGACGCGCCAGCTCTTCGAGCGCGCCGTGATCGAGGTCGGCGGCCCGGCCGGCGGGCCCCGCCTGGCGCCGCTCGGGGCGGCCGCGGTCGACGCGGGGCTCGTGCCGCGGCAAGCGCTCGAGCCCGCTCCCGTGCCGGGCCTGCCCGTCGTCTCCCCAGCCGGCCCGGCCGACGCCGGCGGGGCCGGCCCGGCAGGCCGGGCGGGCCTGCTGTCGCTGCTCGCGTTCCTGGGCGCCGGGCTCGCCGCCTGCGCGCTGCTCGCCCTCGTGCTCGGGGCAAGGCCCGCGTAGGGCGCCATGGTCGCCGTCATCTTCGCCCCGGCCAGGCTGCGGCCGCCCGCCCCCGTCAGCGCCCAGCGGCTCGCGGGCTACGCAAGACCACCATGCGTGCTGCGACTGCACACTACGTAAAGGTACTTAGCTCCCAAGCGCGGCCAATGATGCAGAATTAGGACGCCGTGCGCGGCAGGCTGCCGCCCGCCAGCCAGGCGTGCGCCCGAGCCGGGGTGGCATCGCTTGGGTGGGGGGCACAGCTTGCACGCGGGGCGGGCAGGCGCCCGCCGACGGGCCGACGTGGAAACTCGAACGATCAGAAAGCGGTTGAACCGGTGACGCAAGAACAACTGCCTGCGGGTGCATTCGAACTCAGGGACTACGTCGCGCTGCTCAAGCGCCAGTGGCTGCTCATCACCGTGATCGCCCTGCTCGGACTCGGCGCGGCCGCCGCCTGGGACGCCCGGCAGACCCCGATGTACCGGTCGACGGCGCAGATCCTGGTCAAGCCGATCACCGTCAACGCCTTCGAGCCCGGCGTGCGCCCGGACCAGCTGCTGAACATGAACAACCAGAAGGAGCTGGTCGTCTCCCAGCCGGTCGCGCTGGGCGCCGCCAGGGCGCTGAAGCTGAAGACGACCGACATCCCGTCGCTGCTGGAGGGCGTCTCGGCGGACGTGCCCGCCAACTCGCAGATCCTGGCGATCACCTTCTCCGACCCCAGCCCCGTGCGCGCCCAGCAGCGCGCCAACGCCTTCGCCTCGTCCTACCTCGGCTTCCGCAAGGCCGACGCGCAGAAGACCGCGGACGCCTCCAAGGTCAGCATCCAGAGCCGCCTCATCAAGCTCGGCGCGGACGTGCAGCGCCAGGACGCCGTCCTCGCCGACCCGAAGGCGACCGACACCGAGAAGCAGAACGCCAGCGCCGCCAAGAGCGTGCTCAACGGCCAGATCCAGACCCTGCGCGGCCAGTACGCCCAGCTCGAGAGCCTCGACATCAACCCCGGCGACGTCATCCAGTCGGCGACCCTGCCGGCCTCGCCGTCGACGCCCCGGCATGCCGTCGACCTCGGCCTGGGCCTGTTCCTCGGCCTGTTCGTCGGCGTCGCGCTGGCCGTGGTGCGTGACCGGACCCAGGACCGCATCCGCGGCCGGGAGGACCTCGCCGCCCTGCTCGACCGGCCCGTGCTGGCGTTGCTGCCCAAGCTGCGCCGCCTGTACCGCAAGCCGGGCACGCGGCTCGGCGTCCGGCGCCGCCACCGCTCCCAGCTCGTCACCCTGTCCGAGCCGGACGGCCCGGCGGCCGAGGCCTACCGCACGCTGCGCACGCGGGTCGCGGTGCTGGCCGGCCAGCTCGACGTCAAGACCATCATGGTCGTCAGCCCGGGTGTGAACGAGGGCAAGAGCACCACCGCGGCCAACCTGGCCGTGGCCCTGGCCGAGTCCGGCAGGGACGTGCTGCTGGTCTCGGCCGACCTGCGCCGGCCGCGCGTGCACGAGTTCTTCGGGCTGAGCAACCGTTCCGGGCTGTCCAACCTGCTCGCCGACGCGCTGCACCCCGAGCACGAGCAGGCAGACGACCGGGCGGCCGTCGAGTCCAGGCGCGTCTCGCTCGAGCTGTGGTCGGTCGCCGAGAACCTCTGGGTGATCGCCAGCGGGCCCCTGCCGCAGCACCCCTCGGCGCTGCTCGACAGCGACGCCATGCGGCAGTTCCTCAAAGAGCAGCGCGACCTGTTCGATTTCATCGTCATGGACTGCCCGCCAGCCCTGGTGGTGTCCGACTCCCTGGCGCTCGCGTCGCTTGCCGACGCGGTGCTCGTCGTCGCCGACGCCAAGTCGACCAAGCGCGCCGCGATCATGCAGCTCGCCGACCAGCTCGACCAGGTCGGCGGCAAGGTGGTCGGCTCGATCATCAACCGGTCGGCGAAGGTGTCGGCCGGCTCCTACTACTACGCCGCCAGCAAGGCCAGACCGGAGCAGGCCTGACCGGTCGTCCGGCCCGCGTGGAGCCCGGGTCCGGTTCCCTGGGAGGAGGGTGAGCGGTGCGGCGAGCCGTGCCCGAGACGGCGGCGCTGGGAGGCCCCGGCGGCTCGCTGCTGCGCGCACCCGGCAGGTCGGGCCGGTCCGACGTCCGCGGCCAGTACCGCGAGCTGTACCTGAACATCGCCCTGACGGACACGCTGTCGGTGTTCGCCGGCCTGCTGCTCGCCTACCAGATCCGCTACACGCACTTCCTGCCGGGATGGGACTTCTGGCTGCTGCTGGCGCTCACCCCGCTGCTCACCCCGGGCGTGTACCTGGCGCTCGGGCTGTACCGGTCGCACCAGTACTCGTCGGCCGAGGAGCTGCGGCGCGTGACCCTGGCGATCAGCATGATCGTCACCGTCACCGTGATGGTCTCGTTCTGGTCCAAGGCGTCGTTCTCGCGGCTGTGGATCCTGCTGTCCTGGCTGTTCGCCCTGGCGTTTGCGGTATCGTGCCGCCGCCTGTGGCACTGGCGCATCCGGCAGGAGCGCCGCCAGGGCCACCTGGTGTTCCGCACCCTGATCGTGGGCACCAACGCCGAGGCGGAATGGCTGGCGGTGACCTTGCAGCACAAGGACTTCGGCTTCGACCCGATCGGGTTCGTGTCGGCGGACGGGGAGAGGGTTCGCCGGGACGACCCGGGTGTGCTCGGCCCGGTCGGGCGGCTGCGTGACCTGGTCCGCGAGACCGGCGCCGGCTGCGTGTTCGTCGCCTCCAGCGCGGCCGGCGCCGAGGACGTCCGCCAGGTGCTGAAGGCCCGCCGCCTGGAGGACATCGAGGTCCGCTTCACCTCCAGCTTCTGGAACATCCTGTCCACCCGGCTGAGCCCCCAGCCGATCGGCGCCGCGATCGCCCTGGCCGTCAACGCGGTCCAGCTCACCCGCTTCCAGGCGGCGGTGAAGCGCACCACCGACGTCGTGGTCTCCGCGCTGCTGCTCGTCGGGCTGTCGCCGCTGTTCGCCGCGATCGCCCTGGCCATCGAGCTGACCTCGCCGGGGCCGGTGATCTTCCGCCAGCAGCGCGTCGGGCTGCGCAGCCGGCCGTTCACCCTGCTGAAGTTCCGCACGATGGTGGACGGCGCCCACCTGCTGCAGGGCGGCCTGCGTGACCAGAACGAGGCGGACGGGCCGCTGTTCAAGCTGCGCGCCGACCCGCGGGTGACCCGGGTCGGCCGCCTGCTGCGCCGCTACAGCCTGGACGAGCTGCCCCAGCTCGTGAACGTCCTGCGCGGCGAGATGAGCCTGGTCGGCCCGCGGCCGCCCCTGGCCGACGAGGTCGCCCGCTACGACGAGTGGCAGCTCGACCGGCTCGAGGTGCGCCCCGGGATCACCGGCATGTGGCAGGTGAGCGGACGCAGCAACCTGTCCTTCGACGACTACGTCCGGCTCGACCTGTTCTACATCGAGAACTGGTCGCTGGCGATGGACGTGTTCATCCTCGCCAAGACGATCCCGATCCTGCTGTGGGCGCGGGGCGCCTATTGACGAGCGTGGGACGGGCATCCGAAGACGCCTCGCAGCGCCGGCCGCCCCCGTCCGGCCGGACGGGGGCGCGGGCGCTGGTGCGCGTGCTGTACATTGGCGGCGTCGGACGCAGCGGCAGCACCCTGCTGGACCGCATGCTCGGGCAGATCCCTGGGTTCTGCTCGGTGGGCGAGCTGGTCCACCTCTGGGAACGCGGCCTGGCGGCCAACAACCGCTGCGGCTGCGGTGTGCGCTTCCACGCCTGCCCGTTCTGGGCCGCGGTCGGCCGGGAGGCGTTCGGCGGCTGGGACGCCGTCGACGTCGACGCGGTGCTCGCCCTCAAGCGGCGGGTCGACCGCAGCCGCTACATCCCGCTGCTGGTGGCACCGGCGCTGTCGCCGGCCTACCGGGCCGACCTCGACCGCTACGCGGCGCTGCTCGGCCGGCTGTACGGGGCGATCCAGCGGGTCGCCGGCGCGCCGATCCTGGTCGACGCGACCAAGCATGTCTCCTCCGCCTACCTGCTGCGCCGGGTGCCCGGCCTGGACCTGCGGGTCGTCCATCTGGTGCGTGACAGCCGCGGCGTCGGCTTCTCGTGGACCAAGCGGGTGCCCCGGCCCGAGGTCGTGGACGGCGAGGCGCTCATGACGACCGTCTCCCCCCTGCGCATGGGCGGCCGCTGGCTCACCCACAACGGCCTGTTCCACCTGGTGCGCCTGGTCGGCGTCCCGTCACTGCTGGTGCGTTACGAGACGCTCGTCCGCCATCCCCGCCGCGAGCTCGGCCGCATCCTGGAGTTCGCCGGTCAGCGGCCGGCCGGCGGCGAGCTCGCCTTCGTCGGTGACGGCTTCGCCGAGCTCGGCGCAAGCCACGCCCTGGCCGGCAACCCGATGCGCTTCGCCAGCGGCCGCGTGCCGCTGCACGTCGACGAGGAGTGGCGCCGCAAGCTGCCCCCCGGCCAGCGTGCGCTGCTGCTGGCGGCCACCTGGCCGCTGCTGCTCTCCTACGGCTATCTGCTGCATCCGCATGCCGGGCACGACCGCCCGGGCCGCACCGGCCGCGCGGCGACCGTCCAGGCTGAGCCGGCCGCCGGCCGGCCGAGCCGGGCGGCGGGCCGGGCCGAGCTGCCCGGGGTGCGGCCGGGCCGGCCGCCGGTTTGACTGCCGAAACGCCCATCTGATACAGCTGCACCCGCTTCACCGAATCGTTATCGGCCGAGCACCGAATCGTTGGCAGCACCGAGTCCCCCCAGGCTCGAGCAGGCGGCTTCGTGCACCCCCACGCGGACCGCCGCCCGTCGATGACGGGCCGAAGCCAAGCGTGACCCGTCCGCCAGGGACGCCTGGATCCCCCCGCGGGCCACGCTCCCCGTGAGGCGCCACGCCTCCCGTTCCAGGCGAGACGTCGCCAGGAGGAAGCGATGCACCCCTCGCCCCGCCACGCGAAACCTCCGTCCCCTACCCGGCCCCGCAGCCGCCCGCCGCGCCACCTCACCGAGGCGCCCACCGGCTCCCGCCACCGGGCCGCCCGTGGCGCGGCCCGCCGGTCCCGTACCCTGGTGGTCGTCGTCTGCGTGGCCGCCCTGGCCGCCGGGCTGGTCGTGTCGGCGAACGCGATCTCGCCGTTCGGTGAGCGGCGGCTGCGTCCCCCCGCGCTGGAGCCCCAGGCGGCCTGGTTCGGCGCCTGGGTCAAGGCCACCGACCCCTCCGAGGCCGTCCAGCAAGCCGCCGTCACCGCCCTGGAGGACCGCATCGGCCGGCGGCTCGGCATCGACCCCATCGACGTCGCCTGGGGGCAGGGGCTCGGCGCCCGCCCGGCCTGGGACGTGGCCCAAGGGCGCATCCCGCTGATCACGTTCGGCGCCCGGTTCGGCACCCGGGCCGTTGTGAGCGGCCGCGGCGACGCCTACCTGCGCTCCCTGGCCGCCGGCGTGCGGGCGCTTGGTCGGCCGGTCTTCCTGCGCTACGCCCCCGAGATGAACGAGCCGCGCAACCGCGCCTGGGTGGACGCACCCGCCGGCTACGTCGCGGCCTGGCGCCACGTCCACGACCTGTTCGCCGGCGTGCGGGCCGCCTGGGTGTGGTCGCCGAGCGCCCGCGCCTTCGACGCCAGCCCGGGCAGCGCCCGCGCCTTCGACACCGGCCAGAGCAGCGCCTCGGCCTTGGACGCCGGCCAGGACAGCGCCCCGGCCTTGGACGCCGGCCGGCCCGGCGCCGCCCGCTACTACCCGGGCGACCAGTACGTCGACTGGATCGGCACCGACGCCTACAACGCCTACGGCTGCCGGGCGGGCGCCCGCTGGACCGAGCTGGCCGACCTGCTCAAGGGCTTCTACGCCTGGGGTTCGGGCCGCAACAAGCCGCTCATGGTCGCCGAGACCGGCTCGACCGAGGACCCGGCCGACCCGGGCCGCAAGGCGCGCTGGTTCGACCACGCCACCACGGCGCTGGCCGGCAGCATGCCCAACGTCGAGGCGGTCGTCTACGTCGACGCCACCCTGGGCTGCGACTGGCGCAGCACCACCTCGCCACGCGCGGCGGCCGCCTTCAAGCGCATGGCCCAAGACCCGCACTTCGCGGCGCAGCTCGCGCTCGCCCCGGCCACGACCGTGCCGCCCACGACCGTCACCAGGCCGCCGGCCACCCGGCCGCCCGCCACGACCACGCCCGCCCCCACCACGCCCGCCCCGACCACCACGGTCGGCGGCGGCAGCGGCGGTGGCGTGCGGGCCAACCTCGCCCCCGCCAGCGGCACGCTGTTCGGCTCCAGCCGCTGGTCGCCGGAGCTGGAGGGCCAGCTCGGCCGCAAGCTCGACATCGCCCACTTCTACCACCTGTGGGACCAGCCCTTCCCGACCCCCGACGAGCGCTCCCTGGCCGCCGGTGGCCGCTACCTGCTGCTCAACTGGAAGCCGGCCCGCCGGGGCGGCGGCAAGGTGACGTGGGCGGCGGTGGCCTCCGGCCGCGAGGACGCGCAGATCGCGGCGACCGCGGCCAGGATCCGCTCGCTCGGCGCCAAGCTGTTCCTCACCTTCCACCACGAGCCCGAGGACGAGGTCGGTCAATGGGGCTCGGCGGCCGACTACGCCGCCGCCTGGCGGCACGTGCACGACACCTTCGCCGCCCTGGGCGTCACCAACGTGGTGTGGGTGTGGGACATGATGGGCTTCGTCCAGGGCTGGGGCGGCCTGTACCCGCAGCTGTACCCGGGCGACCGCTACGTCGACTGGATCGCCTGGGATCCCTACAACTGGGCCGGCTGCCGCAGCGGCGTCAAGTGGCGCACGTTCAGCGAGATCACCCGGCCGTTCTACGACTGGGCGACGGCCAGCCACCCGGGCAAGCCGCTCATGCTCGCCGAGTACGGCACCATGGAGCAGGCCGCCGGGGCCAAGGCGCGCTGGTTCCTGGACGAGCTGGCCTCCCTGCGGACCGAGCGCCCACAGCTCAAGGCGGTGGTCTACTTCAACACCGGCCCGCCCGACTTCGGCACCTGCAACTGGCGCGTGACCAGCTCGCCGGCGTCGTTGGACGCGTTCCGTCGGATCGGCCTCGACCCCCACCTGCACGTGCCGCACTGAGCCACCCGCCCGTCCCCGTGGTCCCCGGCCGCGGCCGGGACCACGGCCGTGGAGCTCCTCCGCATCGGCCATCGGTGGGTCTACGGTGTCTTGCCTACGTCACTCGCCCGCCGGTCGCCAACCCCATATCCTTTGCCGAGCTCTTCGACCGAGCTCTTCGAGGAAGTGCCGATGGGATCGTTCGGCTGGCACAGGCGGCGGGGGTCGCAGGCGCGGGCAGCCCCGCACCTGCCGCCCCGCCAGGCCGGGGCGGGCGGGTGAGGAGGAAGGCGGTGGCGGTCGCGGCGCCGGCGGCCACCCGCGGGGCGAGGCTGCCCGTGGGCTGGCCGGTGTACCTGCTGTTCGGGCTGTTCCCGCTGTGGTGGGTGCTCGGGCTGGCATCGGTCATCTGGTTCGTCATGGCCGTGCCGATGCTCGTCTGGCTGGTGTGGCTGCGGGGCGTCCGTGCCCCGCGCGGCTTCGGCCTGTGGGTCGTGTTCCTGGTGTGGATGCTGGCCTCGGCGACCCAGCTCGACACCGCCACCCGCTGGATCGCGTTCGTCTACCGGGCCGGCCTGTACCTGTCGGTCACGATCGTGTTCCTGTACGTGTACAACCTGCCGCGAGACCAGGCCCCGGCCCGCCGCATCCTGGTCGCGGTAGCGCTGTTCTGGATGGCCATGGTGGTCGGCGGGTTCCTCGGCGTGCTCGACCCGAACGGGTCGTTCAGCACGCCCGTGGAGCAGCTCGTGCCCTCCAACTATGCCCGCAACGCGTTCGTCCACAGCCTGATCCACCCGTCCTTCGCCCAGGTACAGGGGTTCCTCGGCTACCCGGTCGGCCGCCCGAGCGCGCCCTTCACCTACACCAACGAGTGGGGGGCCAACCTGTCGCTGGCCACCCCGCTGGCGATCGCCGCCGTGGGCGTGGCCCGCCGGCGCTGGTTCCGCAACCTGATCCGGGTGCTGCTGGTCGCCTCGCTGGTGCCGATCGTCGTCTCCCTCAACCGCGGCATGTGGCTCGGCCTCGGCCTTGGCCTGCTGTATGTGGCCGTCCGCGCGGCCGTGCGCGGCAACGCCCGGCTCCTGGCCGGTGTCGTCGCGCTGCTCGTGCTCGTGGGCGGTCTGGTCGTGCTCAGCCCGCTCAAACAGCTCGTCGCCGACCGCCTGGCCCACCCGCACAGCAACAGCCGCCGGGTGGACCTCACCCAGCAGGCGCTGCAGGGCTGGAGCAGGTCACCGGTGTTCGGCTTCGGCGGGCCGCGGCCGTCGGCGCAGAACCCCAACGAGCCGCCGGTCGGCACGCACGGCGCCGTCCAGCTCGTGCTGTTCTCCCACGGCCTGCCCGGCCTGCTGTTCTTCGTCGGCTGGTGGTTGTGGGCGTTCCTGGCCACCTTCAGAGCCCCCGCCGGGGTGCCGCTGTGGGGGCACGTGGTGATCTTCATCGCCCTGGTGGAGCTCCCCTACTACAGCATGCTGTACGCCCAGCTCCACCTCGTCGCCGTGGGCGCCGCCCTGTCGTTCCGCGAGCTGCACGCCGAGCAGGCGCGCCGCGCCGCCGCGAAGGCGGCCAAGGCCGACGCCGTCGAAGGGCCGGAACCCGTTGCGGTCTGAGGGGAGCCCGGGCATGGCCGTCGCCGCACCGGACGAGCTGGCCTGGGTTGCCGGCCTGCTGTGGGACGGCCAGGCGGGCGGGGAGGCCGTCGTCGGCCCGGCCTCCCCGGCCGGGTTTCGGCCGCTGGCGAGCTGGGGCATCCTGCCAAGCCGGGCCCACCCCCGCATCCTGGTGCCCCTGACGTCTGGCCGGGCCGCCGCCGCCGCCCTGCGCCAGGACGACGACGCCATGGCGGTGCGCATCCGGCTCGCCAGGGCCGCCGCCGCCGTCGCGCTGCGCAGCGGCGGCCTCGGCTGGGTGCTGCACCGGCGGGGGCTGGTGCTGCGCGCCGGCACCAGGACCGGTGGGCAGGCCGACCGGCCCGCACTGCACGCCTACCTCGCCGACGCCTTGGACGAGCCGGACCTGACGCTCGCGGTCAGCCTCGGGCCGCCCCGGCCCAACCGCAAGCCGGTGGTCCAGCTCCTCCGGCCGGACGGCGCGGCGGTCGGGTACGCCAAGGTCGGCTGGAACGACCTCACCCGCAGGCTGGTGCGCAACGAGGCCGCCGTGCTGCGCCGGCTCGAGCGCGCCCGACCGGCCACCTTCCAACCGCCGCGTCTGCTCCACTACGGGAGCTGGCAGGGACTGGACGTCACGGTCGGCTCGCCGCTGCCGCAGCGGCCGTGGCGTCACGGCCGCTGGCGTCACGGCCGCTGGCGTCACGGCCGGGTGGGGGCGTTGCCGCCGGCCGCGGTGTCGCGCGAGATCGCCGCCCTCGGCGGCATCGCGCGCCACCGCCTGGGCACCAGCCCGTACTGGCAGGGCCTGCGAGCCCGGCTGCACGCGGTCGGCGACCCCCGCACGGCCGCGGTGACGGCGGCACTGGCCGGCGAGCTGGACGCCAGCGCGGCCACCACCGAGCTCGCCTTCGGCACCTGGCACGGCGACTGGACGCCGCAGAACACGCTGACCGAGCCCGGCCGGCTGTACGTGTGGGACTGGGAGCGCTGCGGCGACGGCGTGCCGGTCGGGTTCGACACGGTGCACTTCCACTTCCAGGCGGCGCTGCTGCGCGGGCGGCAGCCGGCCGCCGAGGCGGCCCAGGCCAGCCTGCGGGCGGCCCGCCCCCACCTGGCCGAGCTCGGCCAAGATCCGGGCGCCGCCGACCTGCTCCTGACCCTGTACCTGCTCGAGCGGCTCTGCCGGGCCGAGGAGGCGCCGGCCTCGGCCCTGACCGGGCGGCCGGACCTGCTGGGCGCCGCGCTGCTCGACACCCTGGCCCGGCGGCGAGCCGGGCAGGGCGCCGGCCCCCACCTGGCCGGCCAGACAGGACCAGACGCCGCTGGGACGCCGACCGCCGGCCGGTCGACGCGCCCGCCGCAACGGACACCGGCGTGGCGACGACGCTAGCAACGCGGGCCGGCGCGGCGGTGCGGTGGAGCGCCCGCGCCTACACGCTGCCGACCAGCGGGCTGCGGCTGCTCCCGGACTACCTCATCATCGGCGCGCAGCGGGCGGGCACCACCTCCCTGCACCGCTACCTGCTCGGGCACCCGGCCGTCGGCAACCTGCTGCACACCAAGGGCGTGCACTACTTCGACACCAACTACGGCAAGGGCCTGGCCTGGTACCGGTCGCACTTCCCGACCGTCTGGTCCCGGGACTGGAGGTGGCGCCGGCACGGCATGCGGCTGGTCGTCGGCGAGGCCAGCCCCTACTACCTGTTCCACCCGCACGTCCCCGGCCGGGTCGCGAGCGTCCTGCCCGAGGCCAAGCTCATCTGCCTGCTCCGCGACCCGGTCGTGCGGGCGTGGTCCCACTACCAGCACGAGTGCGCCCGCGGCTTCGAGGAGCTGTCGTTCGAGCAGGCGATCGAGCGCGAGCCGCAGCGGCTGGCCGCCGAGACCGAGCGCCTGCTGGCCGAGCCGCTGTACAACTCCTTCGAGCACCAGCATCACGCCTACCTGGCCCGCGGCGTCTATGTCGACCAGCTCAAGGCCTGGCATGCCGTCGTGCCGCCCGAGCGGCTGCTGGTACTGGCCAGCGAGGAGCTGTTCCGCGACCCCGCGGCCACCTTCGCCCGCGTCCTGGACTTCCTCGGGCTGCCCGCCTTCACCCCCGAGGTGTTCGCGGCCCACAACGCCCGCTCGTACGACCGGCTGGACCCCCGCTTACGGACGCGCCTGGCCGAGCACTTCGCCGCGCCCAACCGGGCGCTGGCCGCCTACCTCGGCACCGACTTCGGCTGGAGCACGTCATGAACTGCCAGCTGAAGCAGGCAGCTTGTCCCTGGCGCGGCCGCGTGTCAGGCGACCTCCGAGACCTTGACGGGCGCGAGCCCGTCGTTTGGCCGCATGACGGCGGCCCTGGCGCGGATGTTCCGCGCCGCAGTGTGGTCGGCGAGCGCAGCGTGCCCGCAGGCTTGGCAGCAGAACCGGTCTCTGCTTGGCCGGTTCGCCTTGTCGCAGTGGCCACATTTGGCGTTGCGTACCACGGCCTTGCTGATGCAGTGGTTGGTGTCCCGCTGGTAGCGGGACTGCTTGTGGCCGAGTCGGCGGAGTTTCCGCCTGGCGGCCTTGGTGGCCTTGCGTTGGAGGTTCCGCCGGCGATGACTGTCGATGCGGCGCTTGGCCTCGACCTCTGCGCCGGTGTAGTGGTTCCCGTCGGAGTCTACCGCGAGGTGGACGATGCCCAGGTCCACGCCGAGGTAGTCGTCGGGCGTTCCGGGGGGCGGGGTGGGCGTGTCGATCGTCACGTACAGGTAGAACACGCCGCCTTTGAGGATAAGGTCGGCCTGGCCCTGGCGGCGGTCCAGCCGGGCGGCCTGGTATGGGCCGAACCGGACCGGGATCGGCTCGCGGCCGTCGAGGGTCAGCAGGCTGACCTCCTCGATCCCGCGCCAGCTCATGATCCGCTGGTCGTAGCAGACCGCCCCGTGCGGCCTGAACGCTGGCCGGATTGCCTTGTCGCGCTTGTACGCCTCCACGGTCTTGCTGATCGCGCGGACGGTCAGCTGGCTGGACAGGCCGAACCGCTCCCGCACGTCGTAGTAGACGAGCTTCTGGAGGGCGATCTTGTTCGCCAGCCGGTGCTCGAATGCCACCCCGGCGATGTGGTCGCACGCCTGGTTGAACCGCTCCATCGTCTGAAGCAGCGCCGCATGCTGGCCGGCGCTCGGGGCGAGCTTCACGACCAGCGTCTGTTTCATCCCCGCAGCGTACCAGTACCACGAGAGCTATCTATAGACCGCCAGCCTGCAGGCTGCACCGCATTCCTTCGTCGCTTCAAAGCAACGGCTTCCTGCAGAGGAACCAGGTGAAAGACGGCCGGGCCGGGCCCCGGCCCGTACCGGGGCCCGGCAACGAGCCCGGAGCGCGACGGCTCAGGCGTCCGCTCAGGCGCCCATGTCCGGCATGGCGGCGGCGCCCAGCTGCGACGCCCTGGCGCGGATCACCACCAGCGACACCGCCAGTGCCAGCGCCGCGAACACGACCGCGAGCTGGAAGGCGGTCGCGATGCCGTGGGCCAGCACCTGGTCGGCGTAGGCGGCGGGCAGCTGACCGGTCTGCAGGAAGCGGGCGCGCAGCGCCGGCGGGGCGTTGGCCAGGAACCGGCCGACCTGGTTGGCGGCCTCGTGGCGGCTGGCGGTGCCGAACACGGTGACCAGGATCGACAGGCCGAGCGAGCCGCCGACCTGCTGGGCGACGTTGAGCAGGCTGGAGGCCGCGCCCGACTCGCGCGGCGCCACGCCGGAGACCGCCACGATCGTCAGCGGCACGAACAGCAGCCCCATGCCCAGGCCGAACACCAGCATCGGGCCGAGGATCCCGTCCAGGTAGCCGCTGGTCACCGAGACCTGCGACAGCCAGGCCAGCCCGGTGACCGCCAGCAGGGCGCCGGCCGCCATGAGGCGCTGCGGGCCGAACCTCGGCAGCGAGCGCGCGGCGAACTGCGAGGTCACCACGATCGCTGCGGTGATGGGCAGGAACGCGACCCCGGCCCGCAGCGGGCTGTAGCCGAGCACGTCCTGCACGAACAGGGTGAGGAAGAAGAACATGCCGAACATTCCCGCGGCCAGGGCGAGCATGATGGCGTAGCTGCCGGCCCGGTTGCGGTCGCGGAACAGGTGCAGCGGGGTGATGGGCTGGCGGATCCTGGTCTCGATCGAGTAGAACGCGGCCAGCAGGACGGCGGCGGCGACGAACGAGCCGATCGTCCCGGGGTCGCTCCAGCCCTGCTGCGCGGCGCGGATGAAGCCGTAGACCAGCGCGGTCATGCCGGCCGTCGAGGTGAGCGCCCCGCCCAGGTCGAACCTGCCGGGCTGGCGCGCCGACTCGGTGATGTACAGCGGTGCGACCAGCGCCAGCGCCAGGCCGATGGGCACGTTGACGAACAGCACCCAGCGCCACGACAGCCACGAGGTGAGCATGCCGCCGGCCAGCAGGCCGATGGACCCGCCGGCCACGGCCACCGCCCCGAACACGCCGAACGCGCGGTTGCGCTCGCGACCCTCTGGGAAGTTGGTGGTGATCAGCGCCAGCGCGGTCGGCGCGGTGATGGCGGCGCCGACGCCCTGCAGGGCGCGCGCGGCCAGCAGCCAGGCCGACGAGGTCGCCAGGCCCCCCAGGAACGAGGCGAGGGTGAACAGGGCGATGCCGGTGATGAACATGCGGCGGCGGCCGAGGATGTCGCCGGCGCGGCCGCCGAGCAGCAGCAGCCCGCCGAAGGTGAGGGTGTAGGCGTTGAGCACCCACGACAGGCTGGTGGTGGAGAAGTGCAGGGCCTGCTGGACCTGCGGCAGGGCGATGTTGACGATGGTGGCGTCCAGCACGACCATGAGCTGCGACGCCGCGATGACGAGCAGCGCGAGTGCAGGGTGATGGCCGCGCCGCGCCGCACCCGGGGCTGCGGACCGCACCGACTGCGAGACCGTCATGGCTGTCCCTTTCCCTCCGGTTAGTGTACGATGGCGTTCACTGCGAGCGACGGTACACGGGCCGGATTGGGAACGCAAGCGTTCACTATCATTTCTTAGGATGCTCTTACAGAGGAGGTCGAGCGGTGACCGCGCGGGCGGACCACTCGCCGGCCGTGACGCCGGCCGCGACGCATTCCCCGTGCGGTCCCACGCGGCGCCGCGGCCAGACCCTGGAGCACGCCATCTTCGACGCCGTCCTCCAGCAGCTGCAGTCGGTCGGCTACGGCGGCCTGACCATGGAGGGGGTCGCCGCCTGCGCCCAGACCGGCAAAGCGGCGCTGTACCGCCGCTGGCCGGGCAAGGAGGACCTGGTCGTGGACGCGCTCGACCACGCGCTGCCGTCGCTTGCCGACCTGCCCGACCACGGCAGCGTGCGCGACGACCTGCTCGACCTGCTCCGGCGCTTGACGGCGATGCTCAACGCCCCGACCGGCTGCGCGCTGCAGTGCCTGCTGGCCGAGATCGACCGCGACCACCCGTTCGTCCGCCTGCTGCACGAGCGCGTCCTCGCCCCACGCAAGCAGGCGTTTCTCACCGTGCTGCAGCGCGGCGCCGAGCGTGGGCAGGTGCGGTCCGACGCCGTCAGCCCGCTGGTGGCAGAGGTCGGCCCGGCCATGGTGGTGCAGCGCTTCCTGGCCGACGGCCCGCCGGTGCCCGACGCCTACGTCGTGTCGGTCCTCGACGACGTCGTCATGCCGCTGCTGCGCCCGTAGCCCCCACGCGGCGCGCACCGACGCGAGCCGCGCCGACCCGTCCCCAAGCGGTCGCGGCCGGCCGCGCAAGTTGCATGCTGCCACGCACTCTTCCATCCTCGGCTGAGGCAGGTGCGGCCCGCTCACCAAGGAGCTCCCGTGGACGACCTCTCGGATCGCTTCCTCGACGCGATCGCGCGGCTCGAGGAGGTTGCCGATGCTGTGACTCCTCACGACGCCTACGACCAGCTCGACGACACGAGCCTGCAGGTCTTCTGGAAGACGTGGCCGGGCTTGAGCTCATGGGCAGGCTCGCTCTGGCGGCTGTTGAACGAGGAGCTTGTGGACCCGGCCGCCCCACCCACCGACCCCGACCTGGACGAGGTCGGCGGCAGCGACTAGCCAGGCGGAGAACTCGGCACACAGGGAGGGAGAGCTTGGCCCAGCTTCGGGAGGTCATGACGGCCGAGGTCCTCGTCACCTCGGGCGAACGCCCGGTCGCGGAGGCCACCAGGCTGATGGTGCAGGCCCGGGTGGGCTCGGCCGTGGTCAAGCAGGGCGCGTGGCTTGCCGGGATCCTGACCGAGCGGGACGTGCTCCGGGCGGCCGCCTCGGGCACAGACCTCACGACGTCACCTGTTTCGGCATGGATGACGAGCGATCCGATCACGGCCGGTCCTGACATGGCGACCGACGAGGCCCTGGACGTGATGCTCCAGCACGGCTTCCGCCACCTCCCCGTGGTGGAGGGGCGTGAGCTGGTGGGCATCGTCAGCATCCGTGACATCGTCGCCTCGGGGATCCGGCGTCGCGTGCGACCCCCGTAGGCTCCCTGGGCCTGGGGGACCGGCTGGCCATGGGCGACGCCTGCGCGGGAGGGGCACAATCGGTCCAGAGTCGGCGATGGGCAGACCGCAGCGAGGCGATGCCGTGACCCAGCAGGCGCAGACGGTTTCAGCGCAGGACTCCCGCAAGGTCGCCGAGGCGGCGCGCGAGCAGGGCTGGCAGCGGCCGAGCTTCGGCAAGGAGCTGTTCTTGGGGCGGCTCCGGCTTGACCTGATCCACCCCCACCCGCGCCCGACCGCCGAGGAGCGGCGCAAGGGCGAGGCCTTCCTGGCCCGGCTGGAGGCGTTCCTGCGCCAGGCGGTCGACCCGCTGCAGATCGAGCGCGACGCCAAGATCCCCGACGCGGTCGTGCGCGGCCTGGGTGAGCTGGGCGCGTTCGGGATCAAGATCGAGGAGCGCTACGGCGGCCTCGGCCTGTCCCAGCTGTACTACAACCGGGCGCTGGCCCTGGCCGCGTCGGCCCACTCCTCGATCGGGGTGCTGCTGAGCGCCCACCAGTCGATCGGCGTGCCCGAGCCCGTGCGATTGTTCGGCACCGAGGAGCAGAAGCGGCGCTTCCTCCCACCGGTGGCCAAGGACCAGGTCAGCGCGTTCCTGCTCACCGAGCCCGACGTGGGCAGCGACCCGGCCCGCATGCGCACCACGGCCACGCCGACCGCCGACGGCAGCGCCTACGTGCTCAACGGCGCCAAGCTGTGGACCACCAACGGCGTGATCGCCGACATGCTGGTGGTGATGGCGGTCGTGCCCGCCTCCGACGGCCACCGGGGCGGCATCACCGCGTTCGTGGTCGACGCGCACACGCCCGGGATCACGGTCACCCACCGCAACCAGTTCATGGGGCTGCGCGGCATCGAGAACGGGGTCACGGTCTTCGACGACGTGCGCGTCCCGGCCGCCAACCGGCTCGGCGAGGAGGGCCGCGGGCTCAAGATCGCGCTGCAGACGCTCAATACCGGGCGGCTGTCGCTGCCTGCCATCTGCTGCGCGGCGGCCAAGTGGTCGCTGCGGATCGCCCGCCAGTGGTGCACCGAGCGGGTCCAGTGGGGCAAGCCGATCGGCCGGCACGAGGCCATCGCCGCCAAGATCGCGTTCATCGCCGGCATGGCCTACGGGCTGGAGTCGACCCTGGAGCTGGCCAGCGCGCTGGCCGACGACCAGCGCAACGACATCCGCATCGAGGCCGCCCTGACCAAGCTGCACGCCTCCGAGATGGCCTGGCTGGTGGCCGACGAGCTGGTGCAGCTGCGTGGCGGGCGCGGCTACGAGACGGCCGCGTCGCTGGCCGCCCGCGGCGAGCGGCCGGTCGGGGCCGAGCAGCTCCTGCGCGACCTGCGCATCAACCGCATCTTCGAGGGCTCGACCGAGATCATGCACCTGCTGGTCGCCCGCGAGGCGGTCGACCAGCACCTGACGGTCGCCGGCGGCCTGATCGACCCCGACGCCGACCTCGCCAGCAAGGCCAGGGTGGCCGCCTCGGCCAGCCGCTTCTACGCCCGCTGGCTGCCCGGGCTCGCCGTCGGCAAGGGGCAGGCGCCCACCGGCTTCACCGAGTTCGGCCCTCTCGCCACCCACCTGCGCTTCGTGGAACGGGCCAGCCGCCGGCTTGCCCGCTCGACCTTCTACGGCATGGCCCGCTGGCAGGGCCGGCTCGAGCGCAAGCAGCGGTTCCTTGGCCGGATCGTCGACATCGGCGCCGAGCTGTTCGCGATCAGCGCCGCCTGCGTGCGCACCCAGATGCTGCTGGTCGACCACGCGCCCGAGGCCGGGCGTGCGGTCGAGCTGGCCGAGCTGTTCTGCCGGGGTGCGCGCCGTCGGGTCGACCGGCGCTTCCACGAGCTGTGGGCCAACGACGACGGCCGCGACAACGCGGCCGCGCAGCGCGTCCTGCGCGGCGCCTACACCTGGCTGGAGGAAGGCATCCTCGATCCCTCCGGCGACGGCCCGATGATCCCGGCGCGGGTCACCACCGGGCAGGCGGCCCGGGAGGCTGCCGGAGAAGCCAGCGACCAGGCCTGGCTGGGCGCCGGGTAGCGCCGGGGCGTCAGGAAGACGGCGGCCATCCTCGAGACGCCGAACCACCACCGCCGCGGCGCTACCCGGCGCCCAGCCAGGCCTGGTCGCTGGCTTCTCTGGCAGCCTCTTGGGCCGCCTGCCCGGTGGTGACCCGCGCTGGGATCATCGGG
>JBIOYL010000276.1:0-2168 GCA_044870185.1 Actinomycetes bacterium
CCGGGTCCGCCGGTTGGGTGCGGGCGCTCCCCGGGCGCGGCGGCACCGACCGGCCGGCGCGCCGGGTGAGGCGGAGCGTGAAGTTGCGGGCGGGGGTGCCAGCGCCACCACGCAGGGTGGTCAGCGGTGGCGGTGCGGGCGTGGTCGGGTGGCGGCGGGAGCGGGCGCGAGGGTGGGGCGAGGCGGGATCGTCGTGCGGCGGGACGAGAGGATCCTCGGGGCGGCTACCGGGGCGAGCGGGTCCGTCGACACCAGCTTCGACCCTCCGGGGCCGGCCGTCAAGCCCCTCCCGCCACCCGCGCCTCCTCCCAGGATCGGCAGGAAACATGCAGCTCAGCTAGGAAGTTAGGAGCTGCGGAGGTGGGCCCGGGCCGGGGGGCCTGGCGCGGCTGTCCGCCGGCGGCGGCCACCGGCCGCCACCCGACGGAGCCGGCTGGAAAGGCTGCCGACGCCGGGCGTGACGGCCGGTGTGGGCGCGCGCCAGCGGCCGCGTGCGCCGGCCGCCGGCCGCCGTCGCGCCGCCGGCGGCGCTCCACCCGACCACGAAAAGTGGTCAGGATTGGCGGTCGGCCGGGTCGCGTGCCAGCGGGCAGCTCATGCAGCGTGGCCCGCCACGCCCCCGGCCGAGCTCGAAGCCGGGAATGGTCAGCACCTCGACGCCGTCGTCGCGGAGCCGCGCATTGGTGTCGACGTTGCGCTCGTAGGCGACGACCACGCCGGGCTCCACGGCCAGCAGGTTGTTGCCGTCGTCCCACTGCTCGCGGGCGGCGAGCATCTCGTTGCCGCCCGTCTCGAACGTGCGGATGCGGGCCACCCCGAGCACCCGGGCAAGCGTGCTGAGCAGGTCGTCTGCCGGCTCGACGCGCAGATGGCTGCGGCTGCCCGGCCTGACCACGAACGGGCGCATCTGCTGCTTGAGGCCGGGAAAGATCACGAAGGCGTCGTGGTCGACCTGGGTCAGCACCGTGTCCAGGTGCATGTAGGCGCGCACCTTGGGCAGTTCGACGGCGATCACCATGTCGAGCACCCCGGCGTCGAACATGCGCCGGGCGAGCGCCTCGATGCCCTGGTGGGTGGTGCGCTCGCCGAGGCCGACGAGCAGCACCCCGTTGCCGATCACCAGCAGGTCGCCGCCCTCGACCACGGCAGGGTAGTGGTCCAGGCCGTCGCCGCCGTACCAGATCGGGAACGCCTCGGCGGCGAACATCGGGTGGCGGCGGTAGACCGTCTCCAGATGCATGGTCTCGCGCCGGCGGGCGGGAAAGGCCATCGGGTTGATCGACACCCCGCCGTACATCCAGGCCGAGGTGTCACGCGTGAACATCTGGTTGGGCAGCGGGGGCAGCACGAACGCGCTCGGGTGGAAGCTGGCGCCGACCAGGCCGTCGGGCCGGAACGGCAGGTCCTCGGGGATGACCCCGCCGATCAGGTAGCGGACCAGCTCGCCCGGCGGCAACGACTCGAACCACGCGCGCAGCTCGGGCGCCAGGCCCTTGCCGAAGGCGTCCACCGTGACCACCCGGTCCAGCAGCTCCTTGCGGGCCGGCTCCTGGGTGAGCGTCTCGGCCAACAGGTCGGCGAGCAGGTGCACCTCGACGCCGCGGCGGCGCAGCAGCGCCTGGAACGCCTCGTGCTCGGCCCGGGCCTGGTCGACCCACATGATCTCGTCGAACAGCAGGTCGTGGACGTTGGACGGGGTGAGGCGCAGCAGCTCGAGGTCCGGCTCGTGCAGCAGCACCGTGCGCAGCCGCCCGATCTCGGAGCCAACCTCGAACCGCCCCATGCCCGCTCCCGCCGCACAGCCGTCGTCGGCCAAAGGCTACCAGCCGGTCGGGTGGCCGGCTCGCCCCGCCGGCCGGGTGGCCCCGCTGGCCGGGCGCCGGGCCTTGACAGGCCGCGCCGCCCGGCGGACAACACCAGTGCACAAGGGCGCTGCGGATCCCGTCCGGCTGCGGCCGGCGGCCGGCGAGCGCGGAGGGATGTCATGGCCCGATACCTGATCGTGGCGCACCAGACGGCGGCGAGCACGGAGCTCGCCGCACAGGTCCAGCGGCTTGCCGCCGACGACCCCTCGGCCGAGTTCGTGCTGCTGGTGCCGGCGACGCCCACAAGCCACCTGCTGCACAACTGGGAGGAGCTCGAGGCCCGCCAGGGCGCCGCCCGCCGCG
>JBIOYL010000277.1:0-13068 GCA_044870185.1 Actinomycetes bacterium
GCTGGGACGTCCCCAAGCGAGCGCTCCACGTCCACGATCGTCGCACCCGAGCCCACCGCGTCGCAGACCACAGGGATCAGCTCATCCTGGACCAGCCCGCGACGCCGATAGCCGGCCAGGAACCGCACATTGGCCAGCAGCCGCGCAGGAGCACCACACCACGCCTCGAACGCCCACCCGCGCAGCGCGACCGTCTTCTTGGTCCACGCCATCAGCGCCTGGACCTCCCGATCGGCCATCTTGCTCGGCGCCTTGACGTCCACCACGGTCACGTCCCCGCCAGCGCCGACCAGCAGCAGGTCGGGAACATGCCGCCTGATCCGGGCACCGTCCGGACCCACGAGCTGGAACGGCTGCCCCGCGATGGCGATCACCTCGGGATCGAAGTCCGCCAGCATGATCCGCGCCAGCTCCAGGCGGCTCTCGTAGGCCACCAGCCGCTCCACGGTCGCCGACCAGTACCACCCCGAGTAGTGCCGCTGTCCCTTGTGCTAGTGTGCCAGCGGCACTCCCGCACCGGCAGCCCGCCCACGACCTCGCCAGCGACCACACGATACAACGCGGTCTCAACGGCAGTGCCGTCCTCAGCGCGATAGCGCACCCGCACGCGGCGGCCACGCTGTTGAGGACCGGCAGGCATGCCGGCGATCTTCACACCGAGATGTCGGAAACGACAACTCGCCGACAACCCATATGAGAAGACGACATCTCTTTCGAGAGCCTACAACGCTAGCTCCTGCCGAGCGCGGGTCTGGTCACGCCGATGAGCTGCGACCACCACACCGGCTCGACCCGGACGACGGCCCCGGTGTGGGGGGCGTCCAGCATCTGCCCGGCGCCCAGGTACAGGCCGACGTGGTGCACGGTGGACGGGTCGTGCAGGTCGTAGGCGAAGAAGACGAGGTCACCGGGTGCCAGGGCGGACACGGGCACGCGGGGCCCGGCGGCGTACTGGTCGGCGGAGACCCGAGGGATCGTGATGCCGGCGTGCCGGTAGGCCATCATCGCCAGCCCCGAGCAGTCGAAGCCGCCCGGGCCGGTGCCACCCCAGAGGTAGGGCGTGCCGCGCCTGTCCAGCGCCCACCACAGGGCCGCGGCCGCCGGGCTCGAGGGTGCCCGCGCGAGGGCCGCCGCGGCCGTTCTGTCTGGCGCCTGGCGCAGGGTCGGCGCGGCGCTGCGCGGGGCGGGGCTGCGGTGGGTGACGCTCGCGGCCAGCGCGGCCGAGAAGCCCGGCGAGGCCCGGCCGGCCAGCAAGGCCAGTACCAGCAGGCCGACGAACACGGGACCGGCCAGCCTCCTGCCCCCCGTGCCGCTGCGCATCGCCCGCACCACCTCGCATGAAGGGGCCGGCCTCGACGGCACGGCCCCTCACCATGGATCGAACGTACGTTCGAACTATAACGAGTTGGTGACGAATTGCAACCCTGGGTCCGTCAACCCTGGTCCGCAAAGCCCGGGCGTGGCGATCGCGTCGGGTGCGACCCACATGGCGGGCACCGGCCGAGGCCGGGTGGCGAGCGTCGGGTGTCCGCCGCACGGCGGCGCCACCGCATACGGCGGCACCCGCGGTAACCTTCGAGCTTCCTCTACCGGTTCCCGCGGGTGCCGGCGCAGGACGTTACTCCTCGCCGGCGACGAGCGCAACCGGCCCCTGGCGGCGGCAGCCGCGAGCTGTGCAACCGGCTCCCGGGCGGCGGCGGGCCGGGCGGGCTACGCTTGGCATCATCGCCTGCCCCGTCGGAGGAGCTCGCCGGTGCCCCGCCCTCGTCACGCTCGCCGCGCGCCCCGGCCGCGGCTGGGCCTGCCCACCGTCCAGCCGTACGGCACCAGCGCCGCGGCGTTCATGCGCCTGGTCGAGGCGGCCGTCGCGTCGATCCCCGCCCAGTTCCGGGAGCGACTCGACAACGTGCGGTTCGTGGTCGAGGAGACGCCACGCGGCGACGAGGTCCCGGGCGCCGGGCTGCTGCTCGGGCTGTACGAGGGCATTCCGCTGTCGGCCCGGGCCGCCGGCTACTCGGGCGTGCTGCCCGATCGCATCGTCATCTTCCGCCGCCCGATCGAGGCGCGGGCGCGCTCGGACGCCGACCTGGCCGAGCTGGTCCGCGAGGTCGTCATCCACGAGGTTGGCCACTACCTCGGGCTCGACGACGACCGGCTGGACGAGCTCGGCTGGTAGCCGGCCCGACCGGCGCCGACCGGGCGGCCTCGGCGCCGGGCTCGACGACCACCCCGGCCCGGCCCGGCCGGGCGGGCTCGGCGACCGCCCCGGTCCGACCGGCGCCGTGAGCTCAGGGCTGGGCGACCGGACCGGGCACGACCGGGCCGGGGGCGGGCAGGCCGCCGACCACCGAGGCGGGCACGGCCGCGGGCGCACCCAGCGGGGCGACGAGCAGCGCCTGGCCGTTCGACTCGACGATCACCCCGCTAGCCGATTTGCCGGGCTGCGAGGTGACGACCTTGCCCGGCGCGATCGGCACCTGCTGGAGCTGGCGCCTGCCGTTCAGCTCCTCGACGCGTGCGACGAGCGGCGTGGCGCCCATGTTGGCAAGGACGAGCGGCTGGCCGCCGGCGACCGGCGGCACCACCCAGCGGCGGTCAGCCGTGCCGGTGCCCGGGTCGATCCGCTGCCGCTCCTGGCCCTGCTGGCCGGCCGTGGTGACCTTGAGGGCGGCCTCGAAGCGGCTGCCCGAGCGGGAGGAGACCCGCAGGCTGAACGGCCCGAGGTCGTCCTGCAGCTGCAGCACCTGGGTCTTGGTGTTGTTGGCCGGCACGACGAGGTCCTCGAAGCCGGCCGGCCTGGTCGTGCCCTTGGTGCTGGCCACCGTGACGTCCACCGACAGCGGGTCGGAGCCCGGGTTGGTGAGCAGCAGCTCGGTGGTGTCCTCCGGGCTCGCCTGCCCGCCCGGGAACCACCAGGTCGAATGGACGGTGGACTGGCCCGGGACGGACAGGATCGGGGTGCCGCCCGATCCGGCCACGATGACCTGCCCGACGGCGACCTGGCCCTGCCGGGCGATCACCTCGATGGAGTAGCGCGGCAGCGCCGCCGGCTTGTCCAGGTCGAGCCGTACCGCCGACCGGTGCGGGACGAGCACCTGCGCCAGCTCCGGCGGGTGCATCGCGCCGCCGACGCCGTGCGGGACCACCGCGACGGTGGCGTCGCCGGCGTTGGGGTTGGCCAGGACCAGCTCGGTGTGGGCGCCGCCGGTCGAGGTGGCGCCCGGCCCGCCGTCGGCCAGCCACCAGTGGTCGCCGGTGCCGGGGCTGCACGCCGGCTGGCCGCCGACCGAGACCATGACGGGTGCGCCGAACGCCTCCACCTGGAGCACGCCGCCGGCCGGCCCGACCGCCGGCACCGGCGCGGAGCTGGCCTGGCCGGGCGCCATCGACGTCGACGTCGAGCCGGTCGTCCTGCCCCCGCTCAGCGCGGTCGTGCGGACGAGCGCCCGCCCGGTTCCCACGTTGACCACATGGGCGTTCGGGGCGCCGCCGGGCAACAGCGGGCACACCCAGCGCGCCGAGTAGGGATCGCCGGACGCGGGTGTTGCCGGTCGCCCGGGGCTCGGGATGGCCTGCCCGGCAACGGCCAGCAGTCCCGCGGCGACGGCCAGGATGCCGGCCAGCCCGATCGCCGAGCCCAGCTTGGACAGGCCGGGTGGCCGGTCCGGGCGAGGTGGCCGGTCCGGGCGAGGTGGCCGGTCCGGGCGGTCGGGGCCGTTCAAGGTCGGCGGGTGCCCAGGCTGCTGCCCAGGCTGACGCTCCGCCGGGCGCCGCGCCCAGCGGCCTGGTGGGCTGTGACGGCCGGCGCGGCTGCTCATCGCACACCGCCTTGCGCGGCGAGCGGTTGGACCTGCCGCAGTTCGCCGGTGCTGTCCTCGCTTGGCACCGGGGCGGCGGGCGGGACGGGCCGGGTCGGTCGGGCGAGGGTCGCCAGGGCGGCCAGCACGAGCAGCGCCTCGACGACGAGCAGGAGCTGGCGGCGTTCCTGGCCGGACGGGCCCTGCTCGACCCGTCCGCGCACGCCGGCCGGGACGATGAACCCCTGCGCCCAGCCGAACGCCTTGGTCCGGGCGAGCCGGGTGCCGCCCGCCGACGCCTGCCAGGCGGAACCGGCCGGGATCGGCACGACGATGGTGGCCGGGCCGGTGACCGACCCCCCACGGGCGGGCAGCGGAACGGGCTGGGCCGCCGTCGGGGAGGCGACCAGCTCCTGCACGCGGCTCGGCGGCCCGCCAGGGAGCACCCAGCCGGCGGCGGGCACGCCGGGCCCGGCGAACAGGCCGGCCTGCACCTCGGAGGTCAGGTCCTGCTGGCGGGCCAGCAGGTCGATCAGGCGGGTGTCGTCGGGGCCGGGCCGGACCATCACGTGGTCGATGCCCGACATGGCCAGCAGCGTGCCACCCCGGTGCGTGCGGGCCTCCAGGATGTCGGTGACGACCGAGGCGAGCGCGTCGGCCGCCGGCTTGGGACGCACGTCGCCGAGGTCGATGAGCGTGCGGGCATCCGGGCCGGTGACCGCAAAGCTGACGCGGTGGTCGGGCTGGCCTTGCAGCCACAGCACGCGCCCACTGGTGACGGTGGCCGGCAGGGCGGCGTCGTGGACCGCCGCGATCGGCGCCCACGCGCCCCGGGCGAGGTGGGCGGCCAGCACGAGGCCGGACAGCGCCAGCAGCGCGGCCAGGCCGACCGCGCTGACCCGCCTGGCCGAGGAGGCACCCGAGCGGACCGCCGGGCCGATGGCCGCCAGCGCCAGCGCCGCGGCCCCGGCCCACGCGACCGCCCCCGGGACCAGGGCCGCGCCGATCCAGTCGGTGTGCGGCGGCAGCCCGGCGGCCTGCCACACGGCGACCGCGACGGCGCCGAGCATGCCGGCGACCAGCCAGAACGCCTGCCGGCGGCGAGCAGGCGGCGTGACCAGGACGGCGGCCAGGGCCAGCAGCGGGTAGACCGGGCCGACGAGCGCGACCGGCAGGCCGCCGCCGGGCGGGCGGAGCTGGAGCAGGTCGAGCACGGGCACGTGCCCCTGCCGGCCGCCGAGCGGGGCCAAGGGCGAGGAGGCGGAGAGCAGCGACCCCGACCACGGCTCGAGCAGCAGCAGCGCGAGCGCCAGACCGCCGAGCAGCAGCAGGGCCTGGCGCACGGTCCACGGGCGCAACGCCGCGTCGGACCGGCCGACGGCCAGCACGGCGGCGCCCACGGCGACCAGCCCGAGCAGCACCAGCGCCGGCGGGTAGGCGGCGCCGGCCAGGCCGACGAGCAGGCCGAAGCGCAGCGCGGGCCGCCAGCGCTCGCGGGGCTGGTCGGGCCGGAAGGCGAGCAGCACCTGGGCCAGGGCGGGTGGGGCGAGCACGCCGAACGCGAGCACGCCGAGGCGGCCCTGGGCGAGCGCAGCCACCGCCAGCGGCGACGCCGCGTACAGCAGGGCGGCGACGGCGCGCACGGCGGGCGAGGGGACGAGCACCCGCAGCGCCCGGGTGCAGGTGAGGGCGGCCAGCGGCAGGGCCGCCCACAGCAGCAGCTTCTGGGCGGCCAGGCCCTTGCCGAAGGTCAGGGCGGCCACGCCCGCCAGCACGGCCAGCGACGGCGAGGCCGGCTGGGTGGAGCCCAGCCCGCCGGGGTGGAACACGTTGACGAACTCGGCCGCCAGCGTCCGGGCGCTGTCCGGGAACAGCGCCATGGCACCGCCGGCGATCCCCGGCGCGACCAGCAGCGACCGCAGCGACACGGCCATCAGCACGGCGAGGCCGGCCAGCATCATCCCCGCCGGATGGCGGGCCAGGAAGCGTCGGGCGGCGCCGCTCGGCGCCGGCAGGTCGGCTTCCTCGATGGAGATCTGGGCGACGTGCTCGCCGCTGCCGCTGTCCAGCAGGTCGAGCAGCGCGCGCCAGACGGCCCGCAGGCGCTGGCCGCCGGGCGCCCGCAGGGGATCGAGGGCGGCGTCGTCGAGCTTGCGCCGGGACTGGGCGCGCCGGCGCAGCGACAGGGTGACCGGCAGCTCCTTCACGTTCCAGCCCCAGGCGGCCAGCACCTGGGCGGCGTCCCCCGGGCGGCCGGTGAGGGTGAGCGCGACGAGCCGCAGGAGCATGCCGACAAACGCCAGGGTGAGCACGAGCGGCAGGCGGCGCAGCGAGGTGCACTTGATGGCCGACGCGACCGTGTGCCGCTCGGCCAGGTAGCGGGGGTAGCGCAGGATGCTGCGCCGCTCGGCGCGGGACATCGCCGCGCCGAAGTGGCGGACGCGGGCGGTGGGGACGGCCAGCACCCGCCCGCCGAGCAGGTGCATGCGCCAGCACAGGTCCAGGTCGTCGCGCCAGGCCGCCATGCGCTCGTCGAACCCGCCGACCGCGACCAGGGCCGAGCGGCGTACCAGCATGCCGGCGGTCGACACGAAGAAGACGTCGGTGATCTGGTCGTGCTGGCCCTGGTCGATCTCTTCGCCTTCCAGCCGCGTCACGCCGCGGCCGGTGCGGTCGACCGACCAGCCGACGCTGCGCAGGCGCGCCGGGTTGCTCCAGTCGACCAGCTTGGGGCCGAGCACCCACGCCTTCGGGCGGGTCCCGGCCTCGGCCAGGAGGCGCTCGAGGGCGCTCGGCTCCGGGGCGGCGTCGTCGTGGAGCAGCCACAGCCAGTCCATGCCCTGCGTGCGGGGGTCGCGCAGGGCGGCCATGACGGCCCGGCCGAACTTGCCTCGGACGGCGAGGACGGCGTCGTGGCCGAGGCGTGATCGTGCCCAGTTGGCGCTGCCGTCGGTCGAGCCGGTGTCGACGACCAGGATGTCGTCGATCGGGCGGGTCTGCGCGGCCAGGGCGCGGAAGGTGTCCTGCAGGAAGGGGCGGCCATTGTGCGAGACGACGACGGCGATGACGTGGGGACGGGTGGCTGACAACACGCTCCTCTCGGCACCGGGGGGGTCCGGTGCGCCGACCTGACGTGAAAGACCCGCAGAGGTGCAAGCTCCCCCGCGGGCGGGTGGGATGCTACCACGCCGCGGCCGCAAAACCCCAAACGGAGCGGCCGTCCGGCTGGGCCGGCTGCGGGCCGCCCGGCGAGGCCCAGCAGGGCCGGCCCGGCTGGCGCCCCAAGCGAATCAGGAGGCCAGCCGCTTCAGGCGCCGGCGCTCGCGCTCGCTCATGCCGCCCCAGATGCCGAACCGCTCGTCGTTGGCGAGCGCGTAGGCCAGGCACTCGACCTGCACCGCGCAGGTGGCGCAGATGCGCTTGGCCTGCCGGGTCGAGCCGCCCTTCTCGGGGAAGAACCAGTCGGCGTCTGCCTCGAGGCAGGCTGCGCGCTCGTACCAGGGTTGCGTCTCGACTGGGAGGAGTCGGCCCATCGCTGCCTCCTGGAAGGTGGGTCGGAACAACAGACCGCCCGGCGGCCGCCCGAACTCCACCATCGTAATTACAGCTGTGACATTCTCGGCCAGCCCGACAAGCAAATCAAGACGAAATTTCGCGGCGGGCTCCCGGCCGTGGCGGGTCCCGGGACGGGCCGGGCCGGTTCGTGCGATGCTTGTGGCCCTTCGGGCATGCTTGGGGATGGTCGTGCCAGAGTCGAGCCGTAACGGGAGCCAGCCACACGAGATCGTGCTGACGGCAGCCGATCTCGACGCCGCTCGCCGCCGCGAGCCGGCCGCCGTGGCCCGGATCTACCAGGCCTATGCGCTCCCGCTGACGCGCTTCTTCAACTTCAACCTGGCCGTCGGCGACTGGCACACCGCCGAGGACCTGACCGGGGCGGTGTTCGCCGCCGCGATCGAGAGCCTGCCGGGCTTCCGCGGCCCGGTCGAGGCGCTCGGCGGCTGGCTGTTCCGCATCGCCCGCCACGACCTGTCCGACTTCCGGCGCAGCGCCGCCCGGTCGCGCCTCGAGCCGCTCGACGACCGGCTCGAGGAGGCGGCGGCCGCCGCCGGGGCCGACGATCCCGAGGAGCTGGCCATGGCACGGCTCGACCGGCGGCGCCTGCGGGCGGCCCTGGACCAGCTCTCCTCCGACCAGCGCGAGGTGCTGCTGCTGCGCATGGCGGCCGGCCTGACCGCCCCCGAGGTCGCCGAGCTGCTGGGCAAGACCACCGGCGCCGTGAAGTCGCTCCAGCATCGCGGCCTGGCCAGCATGGCCCGCCTGCTCGGCGTGTCGCGCGACGGGGCAACGTCGGCCGACAGGGCCGGGTCGGCCGACAGGGCCGGGTCGCGCGGCGGGGCCGGGTCGGGCGATAGGACAGTGGCGGGCGACGAAGCAGGGTTGCGCGACGGCAGCGGGTCAGGCGGCGGGACGGTGGCGGACGGCGACGCCGGGTCGGGCGGCACCGCCGACGGCGCCGGCCCGTATCCATCGGTCCAGGCAAAGCGCCTCTCCAGACGGGAGGAGGCGTGAGGATGAGCCGGTCACAGCACCTCGAGGAGCTGGACGCGCTGCTCGACGGCGACGCGGTCGCCGTGTCCGAGGAGCTGGCGCCGCTGGCGACCGTGGCCAGGGCGCTGCGGGCCGAGGTCGCCGCGATCGAGCTCGACCCGGACGTCGCCGCCAGGCACATCGACCAGGCGCTCGGCCGGCGGCCGGCCACCAGGGCACCCGAGGGGCCGCGGGTCCGGCGCTCACGGCGGCCGGCCGTCGGCGTGCCCGACCGGCCGCGGGCCCGGCGCTCGTGGCGGCGACAGGTCGTCTCGCTGCTGCTGGCGGCCGCGCTGCTGCTCGTCCCGGCCGTGCTCGCCTCGGCCCATGCGCTGCCCGGGGACCCGCTGTACGACGTGAAGCGGCTGGTCGAGAACGTGCGGCTGATCGTCGCCGCCCGCTCTCCTGGCAGCGCAGCCGACGAGCGGCTGCGGATCGCCGCGACCCGCCTGGAGGAGCTGCAGGCGCTGCTGCGCCAGCACGACACCGGCCCCATCCCGGAGGCGGTCACCGATCTGCAGGCCGCGGTGACTGCGGCGCAGCGCGCCATCGCCGACGCCCAGCGGCAGGGTGCCTCGGCGGTCGAGCTCGCCGACCTGCTCGACCGGCTCGACAGCATCCGAAATGGCCAGGCGGCCGCGTTGCAGCAAGTCGCCGCGCCGGCCGCGGCACCCGCCACGGACCAGGCTGCCCAGGTGACCGTCGCGGGATCGCGAGCGACTGCCCCCATGCTTGCCCCGCCCGCCCAGAGCGTCCCAGCCCCGGCCCAGGCCGCCCCGGACGCTACGGCCCAGGCCGCTCCGGACGCCGCGGCGCAGGACGCCCCGGACGCCGCAGCGCAGGACGCCCAGGACGCCACGACGCCGGACGCCCAGGACGCCCCAGCCCCGGCCGACGGGAACTCCAGCGCAGCGCTGGACCCACCGACCACCCCTCCGCCCCTCACGCCCACGGTCGGCACACCCGCACCCGTCACAGCTTCCTGCGTCACACCGGCGCCGGTCACCCCCTCGTGTGGCACACCCGCGCCCGTCACCCCTCGACGCGCGACATCTCCACCCGACACACCCCGGCGTGTGATCGCTCCGCCCGCTGCCCACCCGACCGGCGACGCCACCAGACAGACGCGCAATGGCGGCGGCGACAGCAGCCGCGACCGCGGCGGGGCGACCGGCGGCACCGCCGGCCAGGACCACGGCAGCGCGACGGCCGATGACGGCGTCCGGAACCACGCCGACGGCCACGGCGGCAGCGGCGACAACGGTGGCCACGGCGGCAGCGACGGCAACAGCGGCCATGGTGGCGGCAATGTCGCCAGTGGCGGCCACGCCGGCCACGCCGGCCGGACCCATGACGCAGGCCCATGACGCGGGCCCATGACGCAGGTGGCGGGCCGCACCGCTGACCATGGCCGCCGCTGCGCCAGGCCGCTGGGAGACGGGCGCCGGTATCCTTGAGTGTCCTGCCCGGCCGACCAAGAAAGGACCCGCCTTGCTCGTCGCGCTCGCGGGCGGCGTCGGCGCCGCCCGGTTCCTGCGTGGCGTGATCCGCGTGCACCCCCCCGCCGAGCTGCTCGTCGTGGGCAACACCGGCGACGACCTGCGCCTTCACGGCCTCGCGGTGTCGCCCGACCTCGACTCGGTCACCTACACGCTCGCGGGCCTGGGCGACGAGGTGCGCGGCTGGGGGCTGGCCGGCGAGACCTGGAACGTCCACGACGCGCTGGTCCGGCTGGGCGAGCCGGGCTGGTTCGCGCTCGGCGACCGCGACGTCGCCACCCACCTGCTGCGCACCCGTCTGCTGGCCGAGGGCTGGCCGCTGAGCGCGGTCACCGCCGAGCTCTGCCGGCGCTTCGGCGTGACCGTCCGGATCGTCCCGATGACCGACGACCCGGTCGAGACCCGGATCGAGGTCGACGGCCCGGACGGGCCGGAGGACCTGGGCTTCCAGCAGTACTGGGTCGGCCGCGGCGCCCGCGACCCGGTGCGCCGGGTCCGCTTCGCCGGCGTCGAGCGGGCCCGCCCGGCCCCGGGCGTCCTCGAGGCGATCGCGGCCGCCGACGGCATGCTCGTCTGCCCCTCCAACCCGGTGGTGTCGATCGCGCCCATCCTGGCGGTCCCCGGCGTCAGGGCCGCGCTCGAGGCGGCGCCCTGCCGCCTCGTCGCCGTGAGCCCGATCGTCGGTGGCGCGCCGGTCCGCGGCATGGCCGACAAGCTGCTGCCGGCCTGGGGTGCCGAGGTGTCGGCACGCGGGGTGGCCGGCCTGTACGCGGGCCTCGCCGACGCGTTCGTCCTGGACGAGGTGGACGCCGACCAGGCCGCCGACGTCGCCGCCCTCGGCCTGGAGCCGGTGGTCGCGCCGACCCTCATGCACACCATCGACGACGCGGTGGCGCTGGCCAAGGTGACGCTGGCCATGCTGGAGCGATGAGCGCCGAAGGGGCCGGGGGACCGGTCCTTGGGCAGGCGAGCAGGCTCACCGTGGTCGGCCTGCCCGGGCTGCCCGAGATCCGGCCCGGCGACGACCTGGCCGCGCTGCTGCTGCAGGGCGTCGCAGCGGCCGGCGAGCGCTTGCGCGACGGGGACGTGCTGGCCGTCACCTCGAAGGTCGTCGCCAAGGCGGAGGGCCGGCTGGTGCGGCTGCCCGCCGACCCGGCCGAGCGCGCCCGGGTCCAGGAGGCCACGGTGGCCGCGGAGACCGTGCGGGTGGTCGCCCGCCGAGGGCCGACGGTCATCGCCGAGACCCGGCATGGCCTGGTCGGCGCCAACGCGCTGGTCGACGCGTCCAATGCGGGCGGCGACGCGCTCGTGCTCCTGCCCGCCGACCCGGACGCGTCGGCCGCCCGCCTGCGGGCGTCGCTGCAGGCCGCCTCCGGCTGCGACGTGGCCGTGGTGGTCACCGACACCCTCGGGCGGCCCTGGCGGCTCGGCCAGACCGACGCCGCCGTCGGTCTGGCCGGCATGGGCGCCCTGGAGGACTACCGTGGGCGGCCGGACGCCGACGGCCGCATGCTGGAGGTCACCGAGGTGGCCGTGGCCGACGAGGTGGCCGCAGCCGCCGACCTGGTCAAGGGCAAGGTCGCCGGCGTCCCGGCCGCCCTGCTGCGTGGCGTGCCCCGTCCGGCCGGCAAGGGCAGCGCCCGTGACCTGGTCCGCCCGGCCGCCCAGGACCTGTTCCGCAGCGGCGCGACAGCGGCCGACCTGGCCGCGTTCGTCGAGTCCCTGCCGGCCGTCACCCGCTTCCGCCCGGATCCGGTCGAGGAGGCCGTGGTGGAGCGGGCCGCAGCCGCCGCAGCGACCGTCGAACCCGCGTTCCGGGTCGTGCAGGCCGCCTCGGCGGCGGCGCGCTCGGCCGTCCTGGCCGTGGTGGGCTCGCCAGCCGGGGAGCTCGGCGACGCGCCGCTGCTGCTCGTGCCGGGCCTGGCGGCGGCTGCGCCCAGCGGCGAGCTGGCCGCCGGGCGGGCGCTGCAAAGCCTGCTGCTGGCCCTGCACGCCTACGGGATCGGGAGCGCGTTCACGCCCGTCGGACCGGCTGCCGCCGGAGCGCTGGCCGCCGCCTTGGACGTCGGCCAGGGCTGGCGGCCGGTGGGGCTGATCGCCGCCGGACAGGCCGCCGACAGCGGCGGATCCCGTCCGCCTGCGCCGACCGGAGCCCTGGTGCGGCGCTGAGACGGCCCGGCGGCGACCAGCCCTGCCTGGTGGCGCGGCCGCCGCCGGCTCGGTCGAGGCGGCTGGAGGGCCCTCCGGCGGCCAGACGGCTACCTGATGATGATGCCGAGCAGCTGCTTGGTGACTCCTCTGTCGCCTGAAGGCGACAGCTTCTCAGGCCGCGCGCGCAGCCTGACGGGCAAGCCCTGCCCGGAGAATGTTGCTCGCCGCGTTCACATCCGCGTGGGCAGCACGCCCACACACCACACAGCAGAACACCGCCTGACTGCGGCGGCTCTCCGCTGCCACCTGTCCACAGTCGGGGCAGGTGCGGGAGGTGTTGCGGGGGTCCACCATGAGCAGCTTGCGACCGGCGCTTTCAGCCTTGTGCGCAAGCACTGTGAGGAACACCCCCCAGCCCGCAGCCAGGATCGACCGGTTCAACCCCGCCTTCTGCGCCACGCCGGTGCCCGGCGCCTCCGCCGTACCGGACGCCGAGCGCGTCATGTTGGCAATCTGCAATGCCTCGTGGACGAGCAGGTCGTAGCGACGCACCAGGCCAAGGGCGACCTTGTGGGCGTGGTCGCGGCGCTGCCGGCGGATCTTGCCATGCAGCGCCGCGACCCGCGCCTTGGCCTTGCGGCGCCGATGCGAGCCGCGCTGTTTGCGGGCAAGGGCCTGCTGCGCGCGGGCCAGCTTGGCAGCCGAGGCGGCCAGCCAGCGCGGGTTGGGGACGTGCTCGCCATCACTGGTGGTCAGCAGCCAGGCCACGCCCAGGTCGATGCCGACCACCGACCCGGTCGGCGGCAACGGCACCGCCGGCACGTCGGCACACGACAGCACCAGAAACCAGCGTTTGCCTTCGCGCTTGACGCTGAGCGTCTTGACCCGGCCCTGCACCGGCCGGTAGGCGTGCACCTTGACGTGGCCGATGCCCTGCAGGTAGACGCGCTGCTGGTCAGGGTGCCAGCGGCAGCCGTCGCCATCTTTGGGCCAGGTCACGGTGTCGAACCAGCCCTTGCCCTTGAACCTGG
>JBIOYL010000278.1:0-12662 GCA_044870185.1 Actinomycetes bacterium
CAACCGACCGGCAGGGGCACGATCTTTCGTCAGGACTCAAGGTCCAGGAGGCACAAGTGCTCACCCGCCGGCGGCTACCTACCCATCAGGAGTCTGCCGGATGGCTGGCTCCCAGGACTCATTAGGAGTCTTCAGTGCCTGAACCGCAAGTCCTGCTGACCGGGATCGTGTTCGGCGAGTCGCCGCGTTGGGGACGCGATGGCCGTCTGTGGTTCGCCGACTGGGGCACCCACGAGATCGTCGCCGTCGATCTCGAAGGCAACAGCGACGTCATGGTCCGGCTGCACTCCACCTCATTTCAGGCCATCTGCATCGACTGGCTGCCGGACGGCCGCCTGCTCATCGTCTCGTCGAGCGACGGGGTGCTGCTGCGAAGGGACCCCGACGGCTCGCTTGTGACCCACGCCGACCTGAGCGGCCTCTCCGACCGCGGCTGGAACGAGGTGGTCGTGGACAGCCGCGGCAACGCCTACGTCAACGGCGGCGGCTTCGACCTGATGGCCGGTGAGCGCTTCGCCCCTGGCATCGTCGCGCTGGTCACGCCCGACGGCTCGGCCCGGCAGGTGGCGGACGGCATCGCGTTCCCCAACGGCATGGCCGTGACGCCAGACAACTCGACGCTGATCGTCGCCGAGTCGTACGCGAACAAGCTCACCGCCTTCGACATCGCAGCCGACGGCAGCCTGTCGCACCGGAGGGTGTGGGCCGACCTCGCCGACGGCGTCCCCGACGGCATCTGCCTGGACGCGGAGGGCGCCGTCTGGTATGCGGACGTCCCCAACAAGCGGTGTGTGCGCGTGCGCGAAGGCGGCGAGCTGCTGCAGACGGTCGACTTGAAGCTCGGCTGCTTCGCCTGCATGCTCGGGGGCGAGGACAGGAGAACGCTGTTCCTGGTGGTCAGGGAGTGGCGTGGGCTGCAGAGCACGGCCGACCGGGAGCGAAGGGGTCAGATCCTGACCGTCCCGGCACCCGAACCGGGTGCCGGCTGGCCGTAGGCAGCTGAGCGGGCGCACCACAGGTCGCGCAGCGCGCCTTGCAGAGGATTCTGAGCTACCACGGGCCGTCGGTATTCGCGCCGATCGCCACACCGTCGGGGCTCGTCAGCTCACCACGACCACGTCGTCCACGTGCGCCACGAACTCCCGCGAGCGCACCTCGGCCGCCTGCTCGTACCGCGCAATGCGATCCTCCCATGCCGCCTGCACCCCGAACGCCAAGCGCGCGAACCCCGTTGACCGCACCGCCTCACCCAACGCCACCGGGTCGTCGGGCGGGTGCACGCGGACAGGGTCGCCGACGGCGACCATGTTCGGCGGAAGGAAGAACTCATCAGGGACCACCGCGCCGGCGTGGACCAGCGCACCCACGGCCACCGATCCACCAGCCCCAATCCGCGCGGCGTGCAGCACGGTCGCGCCCGTGGCGACGTACGCACAGCGGTCGATCCGACAGCCCAACAGCGTGGCGTGCGGCCCGACGAAGACATGATCGGCGAGCACGACCGGCCGAGGGGTCCCGCCGGCCGCGGTGGCACGGAGCACCGCATGCTCGCACACGATTGCGCACTCACCCACCTCGATCCGTGACGCTTCGGCGTCCAGGACCGCGCCGTACATCACCCGGGCGCGCGGGCCGATGCGCACGTCACCGACGAGCGTGGCGGTCGGCGCGACGAACGCGGACGGGTCGATCACCGGCTCACGGCCGCGATGGCGGAGCAGCATGGAGACTCCTTCCGTCGTGCTGAACTGGAGTAGACACGCCGATGCCACGATGCCCGGCTCCGGACACGGCAAGCAACGACCTGACCGGGCCCTGATGGCGGCTGTCGGAAGGAACGCCGATCCGTGGTCGGCGGCCCGCGCCCCTGAGCGGCGGCTCGCCTCGGTATCCTCGGTCCATGCGCAGTGTCGGCCTGCTCCATCCCGGTGAGATGGGCGCCTCGATCGGCGCTGCCCTGCGCCGGGCCGGGATCGAGGTGCTGTGGCTCTCGGCCGGTCGAGGGCCGGCCACCCGACGCCGCGCGCAGGCAGCGGCCCTGACCGAGTGGCCGCCGCCGAGCTGTACCGCAGGCTGGCCGCTTGCAAGGACCTCGAGGGCGACCCGCCGCTCGAGGAGGTGCTGGAGCGGGTGGCGGCGCGGAACGAGGCGGCGCGGTCCTGACGGGTGCCCGCGGTCGGCCACCGCGACGCCGCCTTCACCCTGCTGACCGTCGCCCTACCACCCGACCGGCGCAATTGTTCGTCATGGACCGGCCTGTTGGAGCGCTGCGATCAGGCAGGCGAACGCGAGCAGGTCGAGGAGTACGCGCACGACGTGCAGGCGTTCCCAGCGGCTGCGGAGGGTGCGCCACTCGGCGGCGTCGCCCTCGGTGGGGAATGCCTCGGTGCGCAGGTTGAGGGGCATGCTGCCGAGCAGCGTGATCGCCAGCATCGCCGCCAGCGCGGCCGTGGCCACCACGGCCAGGCCGAACCCGGGATCGCCGGCCAGCGCGGCGGTGGCCGCGGCGGTGACCACCAGCGTGGTGGTCATCACCACGAGCATGATCTGCCGGAGCCGGTGGGTCAGGGCCCGTTCCGCCGCGATCTGGGTCGGCAGCGGCAAGGCGCGCAGGGCGGGGTGCAGCGCCGTCAGCGTCGCCAGCTCGTTGCCGGCGAACAGCCCGGTCAGCACCCACGCTGACCACGACGATCGCGCTGGTCACCGGTCACCTCTGGGGAGGGGCGGGGCGCTGGCGTTGTCGCTGGTGGCTCGACCGCCGCCGCCGGTCCCGCGAGGCGTTGGCCGGTTGCGGAGCGTCTGGTCCACCTCGGCGGTCCAGGCGAGGATGGCCTTGCGGGTTCGGACGCCATGGCGGGCGACGAGCTGGCCGAACAGCCCCTCGGGGATCGCGTCCAGCTTGCCGACGGTGGCCTCCAGGTCGGCCAGGTCCATGGCCACGGCCTCGCGGTAGTCGGCCAGCAGCGCCTGGACCTGCGCGGTGTCGAGCTGCCGGGCGAAGAAGAGCTTGACCAGGAACTCGTTGCGTTGCTGGGGCGGCTGGAACCCGGGCCGGATCAGCCAGTCGACCAGCGCGCGGTGGCCCCGCCCGGTGAGCCGGTAGACCCGCTTGTCCGGCACGCGCTGCTGGCGGATGTCGGTGCCGGCGACGTAGCCGAGCTGCTCCAGCCGCCGGAGCTCCCGGTAGACCAGGCTGCGGTGCATGGGCCAAAAGTAGCCCAGGGACTTGTCGGCGAACGCGGCCAGCTGGTAGCCGGACATCTCCCGGATCGCCAGCAGGCCAAGCAGCGCGAAGGAGGAGGTGGGCAGGTCCATTCTCGGCTCGACTAGTCGACAGTAGACTAGTTGAGTCTACCACCGCCGAGGTGGTAGCCGCTTGGTCACGCCGCGGGAAGAGGGAGAGGTCCGTGCGCCTGGAGCCGCTGCTTGCCGTGACGGCAAGGATGCAGCCACACGAGATCGGCCCGACGCCGGCCGGCAGACGAATCGACCTGCACCTGGCCGGGGACTCCGATCCAGACGGTCGCGTCCAGGCACCTCGAGGGCGTGGACTACCTGACCGTCCGGGCAGATGGGGTGCTGCAGCTGAACGTGCACGCCACGTTGCGCACCGCCGAGGGCGACCTGGTGGCGGTCAGAGCGCGGGGGATGGCCACGCCGACGCCTGCGGGCACGATGGCCGGCAGGCTGGCCTGCACCTTGTTCACTCGGGTGAAGTCGTTGCGCCAGCGCCCGGCGACCCAGACCGCTTGGCCGTCGTGGACGGCGGCCTGCAGGTAGGTCCAGGTGCCGGTCGCACGGTCGCCGTCGACGACGATCGACTCGCTGCCGGGCAGGTGCAGCGAGAAGGTCAGGTGCTCACGGTTGGCGGCGATCTCGACCCCGTCGCGTCTGTGGTCGGCTGCGTCGAGGTAGGCGGCCATGAGCCGCCGGATCGCGCCCTCGGACTCCAACGCGTCCAGGGACCTGGCAAGGTCGCCGTGTATGGGCTCCCTCTCTGGTGGTTGGGTGACAGGCCGGGGACAGCGTGCCGCCGGCGCGGTGGCCGGTCGATCCCAGGCGACGTGGGATATCCGAGCCGGCCCGGGTCCACCTCGGCGCGGTACATGCGCGTGGCCGCCACCGGCGAGATCGCGTTCACCCGGATCCCGAGCGGCTCCCCTGCGGCGGCCAGGGCGTGCAGGAGGCCGAACTGGGCTGCCTTGCCCGCGCTGTAGGCGACCAGGTCCGGGGCGGCCGCCTCCAGGTACAAGGCGACCCCGGAGACCGTCAGCAGGATGCGGCCGTAGCCGCGCGCCGTCATGTGGGGCCAGGCCGCCCGCACCGACCGCCTGGCCGCCCCCGGACGCGGCCTCGACTACCGGCTCGGCGGTGCCCGCCTGCTCGCCGACCTCGGCGTCGGTGTGGCGGGTGGCCGCCGGCCGCTGGTGCGCTACTGCGTCGACTGGAGCGAGCAGCGCCACCACCTGGCCGGGGCGCTCGGTGCCGCGCTGGCGTGGCGGCTGTTGGAGCTGGGCTGGCTGCGCCACGCCGACCGCGGCCGCGCCGCCCACGTCACCCCGGCCGGGGCTGCCGGGCTGCGCCGGACCTTCGCGATCGAGGCTGGCGGCACGGGCCGCTGAGCGGCACCTGTGGTCCTGCTCGGCGGCGTGGGCTGCCGGACCGGCACGGTCATCCCGGCTGGGGCAGCAGGTCGGCGCCGAAGTCGCCGGCGGGATCGCGCCAGACGGAGTGGGCGTGGTTGGCGCCGTCCTGGGTGTTGTCGTACTCGATCAGCAGCCGCGGGCCCTGGACACGGTAGTAGTGCGGCCGGCCGGGCTCGCCGCCGCCGGCCCAGGCGAAGTGCGGTGCCTCCAGCGCCGGCCCGGCCGCCCGCCGCCGCTGGAGGGCGGCGACCGCGTCGGGCAGGCGGCCCAGGTACTGGCCGACCAGCCGCTCGAGCAGGGCCCGCTGCGGCGGCGTCATCCGGGCTGCTGCCAGCCCGCTCGGCGTGGGCTGGTAGCCCACCGCGGCCAGCCGCTCGTCGGCTGCGCCCAGCCACGCCCGGTGCTCGGCCTCCCGCGTCGCGAGCAGCCGCACGGCCGGCTCGGGCAGCGGCACGCCGAACAGCTCCTGGCGGGGCTTGGGCAGCGCGCCCGCCTCCACGAACGGCCGGTTGGCCTGCACCACGTCGGGTGGCGGCACCGGTGACAGCACCGCCTGGGCCCGCTGGTCGGGCGCCAGCGCGCCGAGCAGCTCGCGGCCCAGCTCCTCCTCGGCGGCCAGGGGCCGCAGCACGTCCGGGCCGACCAGCGGGGAGGTGGCCGGGTTGGCGCCGACGAACAGGGGGCTGGCCGCCACCTGCCCGCCGACGATGGTGTAGTTGAGGGCCAGGTGGTGGCCGCCGACGCGCCAGCCCCACGCGGGACCGCCGGGCTCGCCGAAGACGCTGAGGTAGTACAGCAGGGGGTCACGGCCGCGGCTCGGGGCGGGCCGTCCCGGGTAGGGCGTGCGCCAGCCCTCGGCGGCGTCCAGCACGTTCTCCAGCCCCATAACGGTGGCCGCCAGCACGTACCCTGGCCGGCTGAGCCCGCTGGCCAGCAGCTGGTGCGCCAGGCGCTGCTGGGCGGGGTCCAGCTCGGCCAGCGGCAGGCCCCCCTGCTCGGTGGGGACGTAGTACCAGCGGGTACGCTCCTCGGGCGCAGGGAAGCCGAACCATGCCTTGCGCCGCTGGGCGGGGGTCAACGATCCCAGCCAGGCGCCGGCCGCCTGCGCCATCCGGTCCAGCACCGCGCCCAGCCGCAGATCGGCTTCGGCGGCGGTCATCCCCGCTCGTCCTTGTCGGTCACTGTCCTGCTCCGGTCGGAGGCCTCTGGCGTCATCGCTCAACTGTAGCCTGGACCGGTACGCCTGCCGGTCGAGGCGGTGCCCGCGCCGCCAGCTCCCGGGTGCCCGCCGGACGCCGTCGCCCTTGCCATCACACTGCCTCCGGGGTTGCGCTCTCCGAGCTTGCGCTGCGCGGACGGCGCTGGCGCCCGTCGGTCTGGGGCATGGGTCGGCCCCCTGGAGCCTCCTCGACGGGTTGGCAGGTCGTCTGGCAGATGTCCGCGACCACAGCCGCAGGCTCCCTGTACTAGCTTGCGGCCCGGTGGGCCGGGCGGATGTTCGGGGTGTGGCGGAACACGTTGTCGGGGTCGAGGGCCTGCTTGACCGCGGCGAGCCGGGCGTAGGCGGCCGGGCCGAACACCGCCCGCACCCGGGCGGCGTCGGTGGTCGCCGCGTCGGCGTTGAGGTAGGTGCCGGGGAGGCATAGGGGCCGACCGCGGCGGCGGTGGCACGCACCCAGTCCCGGTTCGCCTGATCGTCGGCGGGGCGCTCCCAGGAGTCACCACCCCGAAGTTGCCGCCGCCGCCGCGCAGCGCCCACAGCAGCTCGGGATGCTGGTCGTCGACGGCGAGCAGGCGCCCGTCGGCACAGACCAGCTCGGCGGCGAGCAGGTTGTCGCAGGACAGCCCGTAGCGGCCGGACAGCCAGCCCTGCCCGCCGCCGAGGGTGAGCCCGGCGATCCTGGTGGTGCTGACCCGCCCACCGGGGACGGCCAGGCCGTGCCGCTGGGTGGCACGGTCCAGCTCGCCCCAGACCACGCCACCATCGGCGGTGGCGGTGCGGGCAGCCGGGTCGACCACCACCCGGCGCAGACCGGACAGGTCGACGACCAGCTCGCCGGCGATCGCCTGGCCGGCCACGCCGTGCCCGCCGCCGCGCACCGACAGCTCCAGGCCCCGGTCATCGAGGTTCCCTCCTCCTGGGCCGGCCGGCTGCCGGTTGCCACCCGGTGGAGGGTGTCGGCGAGCCGGGCCGGGGCGGTCAGCATGACCGGGTGGTCGCCGTCGAGCTCGACCACGGCGGCGCCGGGCAGCCGGCTCGACATGCCCGGGTGCCAGTAGCCGGGCGGCGGTCGGCGACCTGGCTGATCACCGCGCCGCCCAGGCTGTGGCCGACCAGCACTACCGGGTCGGGGCCGGCCGCCTCCAGGGTGGCCAGGGCGGCGGCGACCAGGTGGTCGTGGCCGATCTCGGCGCGGTCCTCGCCGGGGTGGTGGTGGCCGGGCAGGGTGGGTGCCAGTACCTGGTGGCCGCGGGCCACCAGGTGGCGGGCGACCTCGTCCCAGGCCCAGCCGCCTGCCAGGAGCCGTGCACGAGCACGAACGTGGACATCTCCCGGACTCCCCTTGGTCGGATGGTCTCGTGTGGTCTTTGGGCTACGGCTTGATCCCGGCGACCACGAACGCGGTCCCACCGCCGGTGAAGCAGCCGGCCCGGTCCGCCTCGGCCAGCCAGGCCCACCAGCGCTCCAGCCGCTCGGCGGGCAGCGTGCCCGCCGCCAGCAAGGCCGCGGCCGGCCCGGCGAGCAGCTGCCGGAAGAACGCCAAGCCGCTGCACACGACCTGCGGACGGACGCACACCCCGGCCAGGCCGGCCGCGGCCAGCAGCCGGGGCAGCTGGCGGCCCATCCAGCCCTGAGCCGCGTCGGCCGCCAGCGTGTGCAGCACCTGCTGGGTGGTGGCCGGGTCGGGATGGTCCAAGAACACCGTGCCCAGGTCGATCTCGAGCATGGCGACCCGCCCGCCCGGGCGGGTGACCCGGGCCAGCTCGGCGACGGCCCGCCCGGGGTCGCCGACGTGCTGCAGCAGGGTCTCGGCGCGGCAGGCGTCGAAGCTGGCGTCGGCGAACGGCAGGGCGGTCACGTCGCCGGGCTGGAACGACGGCCGGTGGACCAGGTGGGCGCTGCGGCGGCGGGCTTCGGCGAGCATCGCCTGACTGCTGTCGACGCCGACCGCCCGGCCGCCGGGGGCGACGCTGGCGGCCAGGTCGGCGGTGTCCTGTCCATAGCCGCAGCCGGCGTCCAAGACCACCTGCCCCGGCCGCAGGCGCAGCTCCTCCAGCAGCACCGCCTTGGCGGCCCGCAGCCCGGGCAGGGCGTTGGCGACCTCCAGGTAGCCGATGAGAGCGTCGGGATCTGTAGACGCGTCGACCGCCTCGAACTGGCTGATGGTCATGACAGGCTCGGTGGGCGACCGCATCGTCGCGTCCTCCCAGGTGTGCGTTGGTCGGTTGGCGTGGCGGGATGTCGTCGTGTCGAACGGGTTGGCGGGTCTCGCTTGTGGTCGGACCATCTGGCAGGCTAGGAAGCTGGCGGGGTGCCGCCAATCCCACGCAGTGGGGGGTTTCGGGCCGCGGTCAGTCCTTGACGCCGATGCCCATGGAACGGGCGGTGCCGGCGACGATCCGCCGGGCGACCCGGGCCAACGCCGCCCGGTCGGCCCGGGTCGCCTTGGACCCTGCGGCTCTGGAACGGGGAGTCGACCGGGCGGTCGAGCTGGCCGCCGCCGCGGTCGAGGCCGGCGCTGCACATCGCCGGGGCCTGCGGAGCCGAGTGGCACGCTCGTCGCCTGCGACCGCCCCGAACTGAGCTCGTGAGGACTCCAGGGCACGTGCTGCCTGGTACGCCAAGCCCTGGGCGAGGACCTCCTGCCGTTGGTGGATGCGCCCGCCACGACCCCGGTGCATGCCGCACGGAGGCGCTGTCAGCGGCGACGGGCCTCGAAGAGCCGGATCGGGCGCGTCAGGCCCGGCAGCTCGATGGGGCCCATGCCATCGAAACGCACGCCAGGAACCGAGGTCATCTCCACCACCGGCTCGCTCACCAGCACCTGGCCGCCGCGGGCATGATCCGCGATCCGGGACGCCAGGTTCACCGTCCGCCCGAAGTAATCGCCTCCCTGACGGATCACCGGCCCGGCGGCCACCCCAACGTGGGCGGGCGGCAAGCCGGCGGCCGGGACGTCCTCCACCATGTCCAGGGCCGACACCACCGCCCCCGACGGGTCCCGGAAGCGGAACATGACCCCGTCCCCGAGCCACTTCACCGGCTCCCCGCGATGCTGGCGTGGGCCGTGCTGCACGATGTCGGACAGCCTCGCCGCAAGCGCCGCGGCCTCCTCGTCGCCCCGCTCCTCGGTCAGCCGGGTGTATCCCGTTAGGTCGAGGAAGCACATCGCCGGCGGCTGCCCGGGCGGCAGCGCAACCCCTGACGCCTCCAGGGCCTGCTCGACGTGCTCGATCTGGTGCTCGGTCCAGGTCAGCTCCTGCTGGCGCCGGTAGACGGCCATGAGCGCCTCGTCCAGTAGCTCGGTGAACCCCTCGCCCGCCTCCGAGGCCAGCTCCATGGCCCGTCGCTCGCCCAGGCCCGAGCGCAGCAGCGGCATCTCGACCCCCGAGTGGTAGACCTCGGTCTCCACCAAGGCGATCCGCCGGAGCGCCTCCGCATAGACGTTCCCGAATCGCACCGAGGTCGCCTCGTCGACGAAGCCGAGCTCCATGGCCCGCCCCATCAACGAGGCGACGGGGCGCTCGGCCGCCACGACCGCATCTCCAGGCTCGGGCCGGGCGAAGCCGAAGGCCTCCACGATCCGCTGGAGTGACTCGAACGGAAGGCGCACTTCCTTGGCCAGCTCGGCATGGGTCCGTGGGCCGCGCGCGGCCCAGCGCTCGAAGGGCCAGCTCTCACAGAATGCGAAGGACAGATGCCCCGCCTGGATGGCCTTGGCCATGCCCTCCATCGGCAGGCCGCCCTCCTCGCATGCCCGCGCGACGCGAATCTTCAGGACGTCGACGGTCCGGAAGGGAGCCACCTGCCCCTGGCGCGGGACGAGGATGCCGTGGGTGACCAGGCGCTGGATCTCCTCTTCTCCGACGCCCGCCCTGGCGGCCAGCTCCGCGCCGGACAGCTCCTCGGACGACGGGACAATCGCTCGCAGCTCGTCGCTCATCACGACGACATCCTAGCCGGCAGGCTGCGCCTCTGCTGCTCGGGGCCTTCGCCGGACTCCCCGAGGTCACCTCAACGGATCGTGACACGACCCGCGGTGTCCGGCGACCCGTCGGGCACCGTGTCCCAATCCAGGGTCGGGCGCCGGTAGACGACCGACCACCAGTGCGCGCCGTGCCTGCTCGGCCGCCATCCCTCGCGGACCAGCCGCTGGTGCAGCTCGTCGAACCGCGCCGTGATGGTGTCCACCCAGGCGCCCTGGTTCTGCAGGTGGTCGAGGGGCTCGCCGCGGATCACGGGGAAGGTCGCCCCAACGACCGAGTAGGCCGGCCAGCGCGGGTCGGCGCTTTGTGCCCGCCCCCCGAACCGGTAGTAGAGGGTGAACCACCCGCCCGCCAGGGTCTGGTACGCGCTCCACAGCGGCGACAGGCCGCGGACGTCTTCGGCCTCGATCTCGAGGACGTCCTCCTGCCCGGTCGTGCGGAACCAGCGGCGGCGGCCATCATCCCACCACCACCGGCCGTCCTTGGAGTAGTGCCCGGGGCCACGCGGTGGTCCGGCGTCCCGGCGCTTCCGCATCGCACTCACCTCGCCTCGCCGTCCGGAACCCCTTCCACCGACGATCCCGCACCCGCGCCAATGACGGCAGAGGCGATGGTCCCCCGACGAGGCATCGAAGGACCCTGACGAGGGGTCTGTCAAGCGAACGGTGTCACTGGCGGGCCGGTGAGGCGGATGCGGGCGGAGCTTGGGGGCGGACCGTCGGATCACCATCACGGGCCTGCTGGGGCGCCCGTGCTCAAGGCGTCGACTTCCGCGGCGCTCAGCCGCAGGCCGGCGGCGGCGACGTTGTGCTCCAGATGCGCGACGCTGCCAGTGCCGGGGATCGGCAGCACCGCCGGAGAGCGGGCCAGCAGCCAGGCCAGGACGACTTGCCTTGCTGTGGCGCGGTGGCGGTGGGCGACCTCCTGCACGGTCGGATTGCGGTCGAGGTCCTGGATCGGCGCCCAGGGCAGGAAGACCAGCTGCTCCTGCTCGCACAGGTCGATCAGCGAGTCCCACTTGCGGTCGCCCAGGTTGTAGCGGTTCTGGATGGAGACGATCGCGGTCAGGCGCTGAGCCCGACGCAGCTGGTCCTCGGTGACGTTGGAGAGCCCGATGTGGCGGATCTTGCCCTGCTCCCGCAGCTCGACCAGGGCACCGACCGACTCCTCCAGCGGCACCCGCGGGTCAGGGCGGTGGAGCTGGTACAACGGGATCTGCTCCAGCCTCAGGCGCCGCAGGCTGCCCTCGCAGGCCTGCTTGAGGTGCTCGGGCCGGCCGTTGGCCGGCCACCGTCCCGGCCCGGGCCGCTCCAGGCCGCCTTTGGTCGCGATCACCAGGTCGTCCGGGTACGGGTACAGGGCTTCGCCGAGCAGCGTCTCGCTGACCCCTGGACCGTAGGAGTCGGCGGTGTCGATGAAGTTGACGTCGAGCTCGACAGCCCGGCGCAGCACCGCCTTGGCCTGGTCGCGGTCCGGCGGCTCGCCCCAGATGCCGGCTCCGGTGATGCGCATGGCGCCGAAGCCGAGCCGGTTGACGGTGAGGTCACCGCCGAGGTCGATCGTTCCGGCAGCGCTTGCGGTCACGGATGCCTGGTCGGCCATGAGCAGAGCTCCTCGTGGTCGTGTGGTTGGCAACACCTTCCAGCTTGCCGGCGACAGCATGGACACGCATCACACGAGCGCCCAGGGTCATGCGCGTCGGCATAGGGCACGCGCAGCAGGTCGGCCTTCGGGGCCGGCAGCCTCCCAGAAGACCAGTGCGGCCAGCGGGGTCCAGCGGCTGAGCGGCAAGATCGCCGAGCTGCGCGTGCGCCACGACGAGCTCGGTATGGCGCCGGCGGCCGTCAACCTCCGGCCGCCCAGCCGCCAGGAGCTGGCCGACCTGGCCGCGCAGGTCCGATTCGCGGTGCAGACTGGGCCGATGCCGACCCGCAAGAAGGTCGTCCACGCCCTGGTCCACGAGGTCGGGGTCGAAAGCTGCGCCAGCATCATCCCGGTCTCCCGCGTGCCGGCGGCGTTGCCGCCGGCATCCGGGGCATCCGGCGGGGGGTTCGTGCAATGACCCAGTCGGTGCGCCGCCAGGGACTCGAACCCCGAACCGTTGCCTTAAGAGGGCACTGCTCTGCCAATTGAGCTAGCGGCGCGAGCGCGCGCAGACTACCAGACGGGTGAGCGCGTCGCGAGGCCCCGTGCCGCGGCGGCCGCAAAGGCGTCGGCCGCGTCACCTGGTCACCCTACACGGCGCGCCCGAGGCGCGCTGCACGGCCGGGCTCCTGTAGCGAGGCGCGATCATGCGACGAGGAGGATCGGCATGCTCCTGGGGCCTCCCCTGACCGCCCGCTCAGGCGATGGCTCGGCATAGCGGCCGGCTGCGGGCAGGGATCGGCCGGCTGCGGCAGGCGGATGGCCGGTCCTGCAGACGGCGGTGGCCGCGGCCAGCACGTGCGGCGTGCCCTGGAGCTCCTGCTCGGGATCGCCGTCGGTGTGGCCGTGGCCGACCTGCTCAGTAGGCTGATCGCCGCCACGCCGCTACGCATCGCGGTGGTCGTCCTCCAGCGAGCTGGCCGACGTGCTGGAGGAGACCGCAGCCGCGCTGGAGCGGTCCCACCTGCTAGGGTGCTGACGGACGGGCGCATCTCCTGACGAGCCTCCAGGAGGAGCTGCATGGACTTCATCGACAAGGGCAAGGACCTCGCTGCCGAGCACGAGGACGAGGTCCAAGCCGGTATCGACAAGCCTGCTGATCCGGTTCACCGGTCGGTCGACATGACCTGGATTGGTGCAGGCAAGGGAGGGCCGATGCCCGGC
>JBIOYL010000279.1:0-4524 GCA_044870185.1 Actinomycetes bacterium
GTGGTCTGCCGCAACCTGGCCGAAGCCCACCACGACCAGGCCCGCCGCGAGCGCGCCCTGGCCCGCTTGGACGACGAGCTGGCCGCCATGCAGCGCAAGCAGGGCGACGCCCGCCTGCGCGCCGAAGGCGAACTGCTCGCCCACCCTAGCCTGGGCCGCTACCTGTCTCGCCGCGGTGGGCGGCTGGTCATCGATCAGGCCAAGGTGCGCGCCGACGCCAAGCTGGACGGCAAGTGGCTGCTGTCGGCCACCGACGATGCGGTCGGCGCCACCGACCTGGCGGTGGGGTACAAGCAGCTCCTCGAGGTCGAGCGCGCCTGGCGGGACCTCACCCACACCCTGGAGCTGCGCCCGATCTATCACCGGAAAGAAGAGCGCATCCGCGCCCACGTCACCTTGTGTTTCCTGGCGTTGATGCTGGTGCGGGTGGCCGAGACCACCACCGGGGCCACCTGGCCGACCATCCGCCAGGAGCTGGAGCGCCTGCACCTGGTCGAGTTTGTCGGTCCCGCTGGCCGGCTGACCCAGCGCACCGAGACCACCGCTCGCCAGCGGGAGCTGCTGCGCGCCCTGGAGGTCAGCGAGCCGCCGCTGGTGTTTGACTTGCAGGCCGCCCGGCCGCGGCGCCGGCGGGCCCACACCTCGGTGTAGGCACACGCGCCCCTCCGGCCTGCTTGCAGCCTGCCTGCTCACAGACCAGTTCTACCAGCCCGTTCACCTACAACTGTCGAACCCGGGTGTATGGGCTGCTGGCCTTGGGGCTGGTCCCCTTCGCTGATGCCCTGACGGTCCAGGCGAGCGCGCGTCGGCGGGCGCTGGCCAGACTCCTTGGCGCGCTGGTTGCCGTGGGGGTGCTCGCCCGGCTGTTCGCCACCGGCTAAGGCACTATGAGCATGCGCGCCTGCGGCCCTGCTTGTTGCGCCATAGCCACGCCCGAGTGACCAGGAGCTGGTCTGAGCTTGGTTCACTGAACGGCTCGCAGCGCTGGTGCCAGCGGTCGCACGGCCTGTGGCCGATCGTGGTGACCACTTCGGTTCGGGGATGCTGGCGAAGGTGCTCAGCCAAGACAGGTCATGGCGTAGGCACACGCCATGGCCGTTTACTCTGGTCCGTTTCCCCAGCTCATAGGTCCTTGCAGGATCGTGTGCCTACCAGATGTCGCACTCCGGCGACAGCCCGCCGATCGGTGCGTGCGCGGCAACACGAGCAGCAGCACTTCGACGTTCTCCATGCGCCACCCCGCCCCCGACACGTCGAGCCGGCCGCCGACCTCGACGGTGACGCCGACCCGGGTGAGCTCCGGCGCCTGTCAGGTCGGCACGCCTCCTCGTCCAGAATATGCTGCCCTGACCTGAGATCGCGGCTGGAGGTGGTCACGTGCAGGTCGGGCAAGGAATTCACCGGCTGACACCGGGCGTCTGCAACTTCTACCTGATCGAGGACGCCGGCAAGCTCGTGCTGGTCGACGCCGGGGCACCCCGCGACTGGAACCTGCTGGTGCGCACCCTGGCCGCGCTCGGCCGCAGGCTGGACGACCTGGCGGCCGTGCTGATCACCCATGCCCACAGCGACCACACCGGGTTCGCCGAACGCGCCCGCACCACCGCCGGCGTGCCGGTGTGGATCCACCAGGCGGATGCCGCCGTGGCCAAGGGCGCCAAGCCCGGCAAGAACGACGGCAAGGCCAGCTCGTACCTACTGCGGGTCGAGTTCTACCGGACGCTGTTCTCGCTCACCCGCCGCGGGGCCACCAAGATCGTCCCCGTCCGCGAGGTGTCCACCTTCGCCGACGGCGAGACGTTGGCGGTGCCGGGACGGCCCCGAGCCGTGCTCGCGCCCGGGCACACCCCAGGCAGCGCCGCGCTGTTGCTGGAGGGCCGGCGGGTGCTGCTGACCGGCGACGTGCTGGCCACCAGGAACCCGCTCACCGGCCGGGTCGGCCCGCAGATCATGCCGTCGGGGCTCAACCGTGACACCCCGCAGGCGCTCAGGTCGCTGGACGTCCTCGACCGTATCCCGGCCGACGTGCTCCTGCCCGGCCACGGCGAGCCCTGGACCGGGGGCGCGGCCGAGGCCGCGCGCCTGGCCAGAGCGGCCGGACCCTCCTGATCCGCCGCCGGAACCCGCCACCAGCCCGGGTGGCCGGCCCGCAACCTGCCCCAGGTGGCGTGACCGGCCACGTCGCAGGTTTGAACGGTCGCCCGCTTGTGCATTGCTTTGAGTGTTCGCAGACGGCTCCGCGTCGCCGTCGGGACGCGGGCCATGCCCGGGAAGCTCCACACGAAGGAGCGTGGGACATGCACGAGCTGCTCCGTTTTATCGCTGTGCGTCCCCGCCGAGCCGCCGCCTGGCTGGTCACGGGCGCGCTCCTGGTCGGCTTCGCGGGCGTCGGCGCCGCGCCCGGCTTGGCCGCCACCAGCTCCCAGGCGCCCGGCGTCCCCGGGCAGGCGGCGACCTGGTCGCCGGGTGACAAGGACGGCTTCGGCACGGCCCGGACCACCGCCAGCAAGGTCTGGTACACGCTCAACGACGGCGCGCTGAGCGAGGTGTTCTTCCCGCGCATCGACACGCCCGCGACCCGGGACACCCAGCTCGCCGTGTCCGACGGCGCGACCTTCGCCGACCGGGAGGACCTGAGCACCACCCACACGGTGGCCCTGCCGGACGGCCGCAGCCTCCTCTACCGGCAGGTAAACACGGCGCGCTCCGGCAACTACCGGATCACCAAGACCTACGTGACCGACCCGGCCCGGTCGGCCGTGCTGGTCGACGTCCGCTTCGAGTCGCTCACCGGACGTCCCTACGCGGTGTACGTGCTCCACGACGTCGGCCTCGGGCTCAACGCCAACGACGACATGGGCTGGAGCGCGGGCGGCGGGCTGGTCGCCGCCGACGGGGTGCTGAGCAGCACGGTGCTCGCCTCCTCGGGCTTCACCAGGACCTCCAGCGGCTACCTGGCCCGCAGCGACGGCTGGACCGACCTGCAGGACAACTTCCGCATGGACTGGTCGTATGAGGCCAGGCAGCGCGGCAACGTCGTGCAGATGGGCCGCACCCGCCTGACCGGCCTGCCGGGGGCGCAGCACCTGACCCTCGCGCTCGGCTTCGCCGCGGCGCCGGGCGCCAGCGTCTCTGTCGCCGCCGCGGCGCTGCACCGCGGCTTCGCCGCCGCCCAGGCGGCCTACGCGGCCGGCTGGCACGGTTACCTGGCGTCGTTGCGGCCGGCGCCGCGCAGCGCCACCCGCTGGCGCACCACCTACGACGTCTCGGTGATGGTGCTGGCGGCAAGCGAGGACAAGACGTTCCGCGGCGGCTTCGTCGCCGCGCCGGGCCGGCCGTGGGCGTGGGCGAACTCGCTGCAGTTCCTGCCCGTCTACATCGCGGTCTGGTCGCGTGACCTGTACCAGATCGCGACCGCCCTGCTGGCCGCCGGGGACACGGCCGCGGCCAACCGGGCGCTCGACTACCTGTGGGCGGTGCAGCAGCGACCCGACGGCTCGTTCCCGCAGAACTCGCGGCTCGACGGCGAGCCGGTATTCGGCGGGCTGCAGCTGGACGAGGTGTCGTTCCCGATCGTGCTCGCCTGGCAGCTGCACAGGACCGGGCCGGCCGACTGGGAGCACGTGCGCCGGTCGGCGGAGTTCATCGTGGCCAACGGGCCGAGCACCCCCCAGGAGCGCTGGGAGAACATCGGCGGCTACTCGCCGGCCACCATCGCCGCCGAGATCGCCGGGCTGGTGTGCGCCGCCGACATCGCCAGGCGCAACGGGCAGGCGTCCGCCGCGGCGCGCTACCTCGCCACCGCCGACGCCTGGCAGCGCACCATCGAGCGCTGGACGGTGACCACCAACGGCCCGCTGTCCACCAGCCCCTACTACCTGCGCATCACCGCCAACGGCGACGCGAACTCGCGGGTCCAGATCCAGATCTCCGACGGCGGCCCGCTGGTGGACCAGCGGCGGGTCGTCGACCCCAGCTTCCTGGAGGTCGTCCGCCTGGGGGTGAAGTCGGCCCTGGACCCCAACGTCCTGTCCTCCCTGCCGGTGGTCGACCGCGAGCTGCGCTACCAGACCGCCAACGGCCCGTTCTGGCACCGGGCGAGCTTCGACGGCTACGGCGAGAAGCGCGACGGCAGCCAGTGGGAGCCCGTCCCGCCCGGCTCGGGGCTGACCGTCGGCCGCGGCTGGCCGCTGCTCAGCGGCGAACGTGGCGAGTACACGCTGGCCGCCAGGCAGGCCGCGCAGCGCTACCTCGACACCATGGCCGGCGCGGCCAACGACACGACGTCCCTGCTCGCCGAGCAGGTCTGGGACCACCAGCCGCCCGCCGACGGCAACCCGCAGTTCCGGCCGGGCGAGAACACCTTCTCGGCCACCCCGCTGGCGTGGTCGCACGCCCAGTTCGTCCGCCTGGCCGCCTCGATCGACGCGGGCAGGCCCGTCGAGACCCCGACGGTCGTGGCCTGCCGCTACCACACGACCCTGTGCCGATGATGCGGGGGTGAGCGCGAAGCTCGACCAAGCC
>JBIOYL010000280.1:0-12049 GCA_044870185.1 Actinomycetes bacterium
CCGCGCGCGCCTGGCCGCGGGCGGCGGCCAGGCGCGGCTTGGCCAGCTCGACCCCCCAGTCGGCGAGCTCACCCCAGGTGAACGCGTACAGCGCGCGGGCCGCCGAGGCCGGGTCGAAGCGCTCGTAGGCGGCCTGGACGGTCGCCCGGGTGGCGTCCAGGCGGGACAGCAGCCAGCGGTCGGCCAGGCTGCGCTCGGCCGGGGAGGGCGGGGCGGGCGACCCCGGCGGGTCAGTTGGCTCGGGCGGGGCGGGCGGGGGGTTGTCGCCGAGGGCCGACAGCACGAACCGGCCGAGGTTCCACAGCTTGTTGGCGAAGTTGCGGGCGCCCTCCACCCACTCCTCGGCCAGCGGCACGTCGCTGCCCGGGTTGGCGCCGCGCACCAGCGCGAAGCGCACGGCGTCGGTGCCGTAGCGGTCCATCAGCTCAAGCGGGTCGATCACGTTGCCGAACGACTTGGACATCTTCCTGCCCAGCGCGTCACGTACCATGCCGTGGATGGCGACCACCTCGAACGGCGTCGGGGGCTGGAAGTGGCAGCCGAACATCAGCATGCGCGCGACCCAGAAGAAGATGATGTCGTAGCCGGTCACCAGCACCGACGTCGGGTAGAAGGCGGCCAGGTCGGGGGTCGGGTCGGGCCAGCCGAGCGTCGAGAACGGCCACAGCCCGCTGGAGAACCAGGTGTCCAGCACGTCGGGGTCCTGGGTGAGCCGGCCGCTGCCGCAGCGGGCGCAGGCGGCCGGGTCGGTGCGGCGCACCGTCACGTGCCCGTCCGGGCAGTACCAGGCCGGGATGCGGTGACCCCACCACAGCTGGCGGGACACGCACCAGTCGCGGATGTTCTCCATCCAGGCGAAGAACGTCCTGGCGAAGCGGGCCGGCTCGAAGCGGGTCCGCCCGGAGCGCACGACCGCCATGGCCTGCTCGGCCAGCGGCCGGGTGGCCACGAACCACTGCAGCGACAGCCGCGGCTCCACCTCGGTCGCGCAGCGGTAGCAGTGGCCGACCGCGTGCGGCGCCTCGTCCACCCCCACGAGCAGCCCGAGCTCGTCGAGCGCCTGCTTGACCGCCGCGCGGGCGGCATAGCGGTCCAGCCCCTCGAAGCGCCCGCCGGCCGCGTTGACGACCGCCTCCTCGGTGAGGATGTCCACCGCCGGCAGGCCGTGGCGCTCGGCGAGCTCGTAGTCGTTGGGGTCGTGGGCGGGGGTCACCTTGACGGCGCCCGTGCCGAAGGACGGGTCCACCGCCTCGTCGGCGACGATCGGGATGTCGCGCTCGACCAGGGGCAGGCGCACGGTGCGCCCGACCAGGCCGGCGTAGCGCGGGTCGCCGGGGTGGACGGCCACGGCGGTGTCGCCGAGCATCGTCTCGGCCCGGGAGGTGGCCACGACCACCGACCCCGACCCGTCGGCGAGCGGGTAGCGCAGCCGGGCGAGCTCGCCGGGCACCTCCTCGTGCTCCACCTCGATGTCGGACAGGGCGGTCAAGCAGCGCGGGCACCAGTTGATGATGCGCCGGCCCCGGTACAGAAGGCCCTGCTCGTACAGGCTGACGAACACCTCGCGCACGGCGCGGGACAGGCCCTGGTCCATGGTGAAGCGCTCGCGGGTCCAGTCCACCGAGTCGCCCAGCCGCTTCATCTGGTCGAGGATCCGCCCGCCCGAGGCGGCCTTCCACGCCCACACCCGCTCGACGAACGCCTCCCGGCCGAGGTCGAAGCGGGTCTTGCCCTGTTTGGCGAGCTCGCGCTCGACCACGTTCTGGGTGGCGATGCCGGCGTGGTCCATGCCGGGCAGCCACAGCACCTCGTCGCCGCGCATGCGGTGGAAGCGGGCCAGGTAGTCCTGGATGGTGTGGTCGAGCGCGTGGCCGATGTGCAGCGAGCCGGTGACGTTGGGTGGCGGCAGCGCCATGCTGAACCGCGGCCGGCCGTCCTCGCGCCGGGCGGTGAAGACGCCGGCGTCGATCCAGCGCCGGTAGGTGGGCTCCTCGACCGCCTTCGGGTCGTAGGTCTTGGGCAGCTCAGGCCGGCGGGCTGCGACGGTCACGGAAATGGCTCCTCAGGCGTTGGCCGCCCGCTGGGGGCGGATCGAGCAGGTTGGATGGCGGCGGGGCCCGGCGAGCACCGGCCGGGGCCGGGCGAGCGTCGGGCGGCGGGGGCGGGCGGGTCGCCGGCCTGCCGCGCGGGCTAGGCGGGTACTCGCCAGGCAGAGGCGGTCTGGGCCGCCAGCGTCGCCGCGAATCTGCTCACGTTCCCCCCAGCGCCTCAGGCCGAGCGCTCCCGGCGGGTGCGCGGCTCGCCGACGGCCTCCCGGTCGCGGGGGACCAGGGTCGGGTTGACGCCGCGCAACACCACGTCGGCCGTGATCACGCAGCGGCGTACGTCGGTCCGGGAGGGCAGCTCGTACTGCACGTCGAGCAGCACCTCCTCGAGGATGGCCCGCAGCCCGCGGGCGCCGGTGCCGCGCAGGATGGCCTGGTCGGCGATGGCCTGCAGCGCGTCGTCGGAGAACTCCAGCTCCACCCCGTCGAACTCGAAGAACCGGTGGTACTGCTTGATGAGCGCGTTCTTGGGCTCGACCAGGATGCGGACCAGCGCCTGCTTGTCCAGCGAGTGCACCGAGCTGATCACCGGCAGGCGGCCGATGAACTCCGGGATGAGGCCGTATTTCAGCAGGTCCTCGGGCAGGACCTTGGCGAGGATCTCGCCGATGTCCTTGTCGCCGATGCGGCGCAGGTCGGCGCCGAAGCCGACGCCCTTGTGGCCGATGCGGGACTCGATGATCTTCTCGAGCCCAGCAAACGCCCCGCCGCAGATGAACAGGACGTTGGTCGTGTCGATCTGGATGAACTCCTGGTGGGGGTGCTTGCGGCCGCCCTGGGGCGGCACGCTGGCCGTGGTGCCCTCCAGGATCTTGAGCAGCGCCTGCTGCACCCCCTCGCCGGAGACGTCCCGGGTGATCGAGGGGTTCTCGGACTTGCGGGCGATCTTGTCGATCTCGTCGATGTAGATGATGCCCGTCTCGGCCTTCTTGACGTCGTAGTCGGCCGCCTGGATGAGCTTGAGCAGAATGTTCTCGACGTCCTCGCCGACGTAGCCGGCCTCGGTCAGCGCGGTGGCGTCCGCGATCGCGAACGGCACGTTGAGCATCCTGGCCAGCGTCTGGGCCAGCAGCGTCTTGCCGCAGCCGGTCGGGCCGAGCAGGATGATGTTGGACTTCTGCAGCTCCACGTCGCCGGACGCGGTCGTGCCGACCTGGATGCGCTTGTAGTGGTTGTAGACGGCGACGGACAGGACCTTCTTGGCCTCGTCCTGGCCGATCACGTAGTCGTTGAGGAACTCGTAGATCTCGCGCGGCTTGGGCAGCTCGTCGAACTTGAGCTCGCTGGTCTCCGACAGCTCCTCTTCGATGATCTCGTTGCACAGGTCGATGCACTCGTCGCAGATGTACACGCCGGGGCCGGCGATCAGCTTCTTGACCTGCTTCTGTGACTTGCCGCAGAAGGAGCACTTCAACAGGTCGCCGCCATCTCCGAACTTGGCCATCTGTCGTCCCCTTCAGCGATCGCGACGCGTGCAGCGGGTCGATTGCTGGAGCGTACGCGCCCGGTGCGGCGTCCCGCCAGCACCGCCCGCGGATTGTCAGCGGGCCGCGGCCGCGGCTGCCGCGGCGGCGAGCTCGTCGACGGTCCGGCGGCTCTCGATGATCTCGTCGATGATCCCGTACTCCTTGGCCTGCTCGGCGGTCATGATGAAGTCGCGGTCGGTGTCGCGGGACACACGCTCGATCGGCTGGCCGGTGTGGGCGGCCAGGATCTCGTCGAGCATGCGGCGCATGCGCAGGATCTCGCGGGCCTGGATCTCGATGTCGACGCTCTGGCCCTCGGCGCCCCCCGAGGGCTGGTGGATGAGCACGCGCGAGTGCGGCAGGCCGTAGCGCTTGCCCTTGGCCCCGGCCGCCAGCAGCACGGCGGCCGCCGAGGCGGCCTGGCCCATGCACGTGGTGGCCACGTCCGGCTTGATGTACTGCATGGTGTCGTAGATGGCGAGCAGCGCCGTCACCGACCCGCCGGGCGAGTTGATGTAGAGCTGGATGTCCTTGTCCGGGTCCTCGCTCTCCAGGTGCAGCAGCTGCGCCATGACGAGGTTGGCCACGGTGTCGTCGATGGGCGTGCCGAGGAAGACGATGCGCTCGTTGAGCAGGCGGGAGTAGATGTCGAAGGAGCGCTCCCCCCGGCTGGTCTGCTCGACGACCACCGGGACGAGGTAGTTGCTCACCGGCCGCATTGCCACTCCTTTACGGACTTGAGGACTCACGTGGGTCGCCGTCGGGCGTCGCGTTGCTCGTGGCCGTCTCGATGGTGCCGCTCGCCTCCTCGGGTGCGGGTGCAGCCGCTCCCCCGCCGCCGGCCGGCTGCACGTCGGCATGTTCGACCAGGAACGCAAGAGCCTTCGACCGCAGGATAGCATCCCGGATGGCGCCGCCCTGGCCTGACGCCAGGGCGGCGCGCACCTCGGCCGGGCTGCGCCCGACCCGCCGCGCCTGACGCTGGACCTCCGCCTCGAGCTCCTCCTCGGATGCCTGCATCCCCTCGGCCTCGGCCACCGCCTCCAGCACGAGCTGGGCTTTCACCGCCTTCTCGGCCTGGGCGCGCAGGTCGGCCTCGACCTGCTGCTGGGTCTGGTCGGTGGCCTGGAGGTACTGGTCCAGCGGCATGCCCGTGGCGGCAAGCTGCCGGGCGAAGCGGTCGGCCCGGTAGTGGAGCTCGTCGCGGACCAGCGCCTGGGGCAGGGGCACGTCGACCAGGGCGAGATAGGTCTCCAGCACCCGACTCTCGAGCTCGGCGGCCCGCTGCCCGGCGGCGGCCTGCTCGGTGCGCCGGCGCAGGTCGGCCTTGAGCTCCTCCAGCGTGTCGAACTCGCTGGCCTCCTGGGCGAAGTCGTCGTCGAGCGCGGGCAGGATCTTGGTCTTGGCCTCCTTGACCAGCACCGAGAAGGTCACCTCCTGGCCGGCGAGCTGGCCGGCGGCCTCGGGCACGGTCGCGTTGAAACGCAGGATGTCCCCTTTGCGCGTGCCGTCGAGCTCGGCGTCCAGCTCCGGCACGACCGACCCGGAGCCGAGCTCGTACAGGAAGTCGGTGCGGGTCAGCTCGGGGATCTCCTGGATGTGGCGGGTGGCACGCAGGTCGATCTGGGCGAAGTCACCCTTGGTGAGCGGCCGTCCGATCACCTCGAGCCGGGCGAAGCGATCGCGCAGCCGGTCGAGCTGGGCGTCGACGTGCTCGTCGGTGACCCCCAGGTCGGGCGCCTCGACCTTGATCCCCCGGTAGGGGGGCAGGTCCACCTTGGGCTTGACCTCGACCGTGGCCGAGAACTCCAGCGGCTGCCCGGCCGTGTAGGCGGGCGAGGAGACCTCGGCGCGCGACAGGGGCTCGACGCCGAGCGCCTCGACCGCCTTGGCGAAGAACTCCGGCACCGCCTCGTGCTCGATCGCCTCGGCCACGAGCGCGTCCCGGCCGATGCGGGCCTCGATCACCCGGCGAGGCACCTTGCCCTTGCGGAACCCGGGCACCTTGACCTCCCGGGCCAGCCGGCGTGCGGTCCGATCGATGGCAGGAGCGAGCTCGTCAGGGTCCACGACGATCGTGATCTTGACCTTGGTGGGCTCGACTGACTCGACGGTGCTGCGCACAGGTGCCTCCGCAACGGTCTACCGGGACGGTCTAGGACAGGTCGGCTGCTGACGTGTGGGGCCCGCCCGGCCCCTCGGCGGCCGGCGGCGCCCGAAGGCCGCCGGCACCCGGCGCCGCGTCCGCAAGCCGTCCGGGCAAGGTGGGCAGGCTCGGCCAGTATACGCGCGGCCCCTGGGCCGCCCGGGTGGGCGTGACGGGTGGTCGGGCGGGGCCGAGCCGTGCTCCGCAGGGCGCCTGCGGCTGCGGCAGGCCGGTTCGGCTCAGACGGTGGGCTCGTCGGGCGGTGCGACCGGCGTGACAGGCGGCGCGGTGGGCCGGTCGGGCGGCGCGGCCGGCGTGGCGGGCCGGAAGACGTCCGGTTCGAGGTAGATGAGCTGCGCGCTCGGCACCTGCTCGCGGATGCGCGCCTCGGCGTCGTTGACCGCCCGGGCCACCTCGGCAAACGACAGCTCCGGGTCGAACTCGACCTTGGCCCCGACGAGCAGCTCGTCGGGACCAAGGTGCATGGTGCGCAGATGGATGAGCCGGCGGACGTGCGGGGTGCCGGCCAGCGCGCGCCGGATGGCGGCCACCCGGCGCGGGCTGGCCGCCTCGCCGACCAGAAGGCTGCGCATCTCGGTGCCGACGACGACGGCGATGCTGGTGAGCAGCAGGCCGATCGCGATGCTGCCGAGCGCGTCGAAGCGGGCGTTGCCGGTCGCGACGGCCAGGGTGATGCCGACCAGGGCGAAGCAGAGGCCGAGCAGCGCGCCGGTGTCCTCGAGGAGCACGACCGGCAGCTCGGGGCTCTTGGTGTGCCGGATGAACGACCACCACGACTGGTCGCGCCGGGCCGGGCCGGCCTCGTGCACGGCGGTCCGCAGCGACCCGGCCTCCAGCACGACGGCCACGCCGAGGGTCGCGAACGCCCAGATGGGCGAGTCGATCGCGTGGGGATGGCGCAGCTTCTCGACGCCTTCGTACAAGGCGAACAGCCCGCCGACGGTGAACAGCACGACCGCGACGAGGAAGGCCCAGAAGTAGCGCTCCCGCCCGTACCCGAAGGGATGGTCGGGCGTCGGCGCCTGGCCGCTCCGCCGGCCGCCGAGGACGAGCAGGCCCTGGTTGCCGGAGTCGGCGACGGAGTGGATCGCCTCGGCCAGCATCGAGCTGGCGCCGGTGACCAGGAAGGCGACGAGCTTGGCGGTCGCGATCCCGAGGTTGGCCAGCAGGGCGGCCAGGATCGCGCGGCGGCCGCTGTGGTTCATGCGAGCGGCCCCGTCGGAATCGGCGGCGTCCATGGCAACGACCCTACCACCGGGCCGCTCGGCCGTTCCGCATGGACGGCGGGCGGTCAGCGGGCGGGCGCCGAGCGCCGGGCCGGAGTGTGGCCGGGGTCGACCAGGAACCGGTCGCGGCAGTGGTCGGAGCAGAAGTACCAGGTCTGGCCCGCCTGCTCGGCGGTGGCCGGCGCGTGGGCCCTTGCCACCTGCATGCCGCACACCGGGTCGATGGCGTAGGCCAGGCCGCCGCCGAAGCGCTCGCGGTTGCGGGCCAGCCACCACAGCAACCCGAACACGCCCAGGAAGACGAGGTTCAGGACGGTGGTGGAGTTCCAGGCGAAGCCGGTGGGCACGATCTGGGCCGGGCGGGTCTGCGGGACGACGCCGAACAGCGTGAACAGCCCCTCCACGGCCAGCCCTGCGGCCGCCATGACCGCCCAGAACAGGCCGAGGAGCCGCAGGGCAAGCCTGCCGCCGTAGAACTTCCGGTAGCTCAGGAGCAGCGGCAGGCTGATCAGGTCGGCGAAGATGAAGCTGACCACGCCGCCGAAGCTGATGCCGCCATGCCACAGCGCGGCCGCCATGGGCACGTTGCCGATCGAGCAGACGAAGCTGATCAGCGCGATGAACGGGCCGACGAGCACGTTCTCGACGCTGGTCCAGAACCCGTGGCCGTGCAGGAACACGGCGTTCCACGCCTGCACGGGCACCAGCACGGCCAGCAGGCCGGCCACCAGGTAGCCGACCACGAGCTCTTTCCGCAGCATCGTGAGGTCGGCCATGGTGGAGCTGGCCGCGTCGGCCCAGCCCGCCTTGGAGCGCAGCCTGACCGGCCAAGGCTGCGCCTGCAGCGCCGCGCCGTCCGCGTCCCCGCCGTAGTGCTCGTGGCCTTCGCCTCCCCCACCGGCGGGGTCGAGGCGGCTGCGGGCCTGCTCGACGAGCCCGCGGCCGAGCACGACGCCGCCGAGCAGGACGAGCAGCACGATCATGATCGGGCCGCCGACGAACTCGGCGGCCGCGAACTGCCAGCCCATGAGCACGAGCAGCACGATGCCGAGCTCGAGCACCAGGTTGGTCGAGGCGAACATGAACACCGTCGCCGACAGGAAGTCGCCGCCCTTGGCGAACAGTGACTTCGCCATGGCCGTGGCCGCAGGGTCTGCCACAGCATGAAGAAGCCCTCGCGCAGGCCGGCAGCCACGTCGTGCAGGCCGATGGCGGCGAGCGGGCCGGTCACCGAGGCCTCGCCGGCGGCCCGGGTCCGCGCCGCCTGGGCGCCGGCCAGGTCACGAGCGCACCAGCCGCGCGATGGCCGCCGACGCCTCGGCCACCTTCGCCTCGGCGTCCGGGCCGCCCGAGGCGATCGCCTGGCGCACGCAGTGGGCGAGATGGTCGTCGAGCAACTCGAGGGCGACCGACTCGAGCGCCCTGGTCGCCTCCGAGATCTGGGTGAGCACGTCGATGCAGTAGCTGTCGGCGTCCACCATGCGCTGGATGCCCCGGACCTGGCCCTCGATGCGTCGCAGTCGCGCCTGGACGGCGTCCTTGCGGTCGGTGTAGCCCTGCATTGCGGCTCCTTCGATGGGGTACTTCGGTAGTCTACCCCGGTACCCTATGCAAGGCCCGGCGCGACGTCAGCCCACGGCCTCTGCGGCCGGGTAGTAGCGCACCGCCACATCCGCGGTCAGCTCGCGGACCCGGGCGATCTCGGCGGGCGTGAGCCGCTGCTTCCACGCGTCGAGGCTCTGGCGGCTGTCCAGGCGGCGAGCCCCGGTCCTGGACAGGCCCAGGCCGGAGCGCGACCAGGCGAACGCCGTGTCCGCGGACCGTCCGGAGGTCGACGAGCGGATCGCCTTCCTGGCCCGCTCGTGGAAGGGCAGGCCCAGCCTGGCATACAGGGCCCGGTAGGCCATCAGCGGATCGAGCGACATGTCCTCGTGGCGCACCACCGTGACGTCGGCAAGGTCCCGGCGGCAGCGGTCGAGCACGTGGTAGATCATCCGCCACAGCAGGCTCGCCCGGCCCACGATGTCCCCTGGTGCGGCGGTCATCGTCTCCAGGTCGCCCCGGAACGGCTCGAGCCAGTCACGCAGCAGCAACGGCTGGCCCAGCAGCTGGTCGAGGCCGGTGCGCCAGCCCAGCCGCTTCCAGCTGCCGACCAGCGCCACCGGGTCCCGCACACAGATCACCACCTGGCAGCGGAAGCGGCGGACGAGCCAGGGGACGCAGAACGACGCGTACGGATCGTCCAGCAGGGGGCGCCGGCCGGCCAGCCGCCCGGCGGCGAAGCTGGTCGCGTACTTGACCAGCCGCAGCAGGTCGTAGGGCGCATGGTTGCAGCGCAGCTCGGCCAGGTAGTGGTAGCGCAGCGCGAGGGTGTCCCGGAACGCCGCCAGGTAGTCGGCCTCGTTGTCCTCGACGATGTACTGGAAGGCGAACCGGACCGGGGCGTTCAGGACGCCCGGGCAGCGGCCGGGGGGATGGTGTGGGTTGAGCGGCTCGTTGACGTACACGACCCGGCCGCTCGCCTCCAGCATCTTGCCGGTCCAGCTGGTGGCGGCGCGTGGCATCCCGGTGACCAGGATGGGGGCTTGCTGCTCCACCTGTGCATCCTCCCAGTTCGCCAGCCGGCGCCGCGGACGGCTGCAGCCTACGGCAGCGCCGCCGGCAGGCAAACCTGCCTACCCGTCCGGCGTGCGCCGGCTGGCGTGGTCGGTCAGGAGGCGGCGCGGCCACCGACCGGCCGTCCCGGGCCGGGCCTTCCGGCCAGGCGCTGGAGGCCGTCGTAGGCGGCGTACTTGTACGCCTCGCTCTGGGTCGGGACGTTGAACGTGGCGTGGATGAACCGGTCGATGGTCCCGCCGTCCTGGACGACGTTCTGCCCGATGTGGATGAGCTCGGCGGCCAGGTCACCCAGGATGTGCACGCCGAGCAGCGCCCGGTCCGCCCGCCGGAACACGAGCTTGACGAGCCCGTCGGTGGCGCCGGCGATGGCCGCCCGGGTGTTGTCGGCGAACCAGCCCCGGCCCACCTCGTAGTCGACGCCTTGTTCGGCGGCGGCCTGCTCGGTCAGGCCGACCCTGGCCGCCTCCGGGATCGAGTAGATCCCGAACGGGGCGAGGGGATCCACCGTCTCCTTGAAGGGGATGCCGAAGGCGTAGCAGGCGGCCACCCTGCCCTGCTCCATCGACACCGACGACAGCCCCGGCGGCCCGATGACGTCCCCGGCCGCATAGACGTTGGCGGCCGTGGTCCGGTAGGTCGCATCGACCAGGATCCGGTTCCGGGCGTCGACGGCGACGCCGGCGGCGTCCAGACCGAGGCCCTCGACGTTGCCGGCCCGCCCGGCCGACGCGAGCACCTTGTCGGTGCGCAGCAGCTGCCCGTCGGGCAGCACCACCGCAAGCCCCCTGTCGTCACGCCGGACCGCCGGCCTGCCCCGGTCGAGCAGCACCCGCATCCCCTCGCTGCGGAACGCCTCCACGAGCAGGCGTGACAGCTCGGCGTCCAGGAACTTGACCAGGCGGTCGCCGCTGTCGACCAGGGTCACCTCCACGCCCAGCGCGGTCATGATCGACGCGTACTCGCACCCGGTGGCGCCACCGCCCAACACGACCATGCGCCCGAAGGGCTCGTCGATCTCCAGGATCGTCTCGGAGTCGCAGACGTCCGGGTCGTCGGCCGGGACCTGCGGCGGGTGGGACGGGCGGGACCCGGTGGCGATCAGGACCACGTCGGCCCGGAGGGTGCGCGGCCGCCCGTCCGGCCCGGTGACCAGCACGGACCGGTCCGGTGTCAGCGTGGCCTGGCCGTGGACGAGCTCGATCCCGTGGCGCTCGAGGTTGCGCTGCACCATCGTGGTCATGAGCTCGACCACCTCGGCGGTTCGGGTGCGCAGCCGTTTCAGGGTCGCTTCCGGGTCGAGCTGCAGGCTCAGGCCGTAGACGTCGCGCCGCCGGAAGCCGGTGATGTACAGCGCCGTCTCCCGCAGCGTCTTGGTGGGGATGCCGGCGCTGCCGACCGCCGACCCGCCTGGCCTGCTCGACCGGTCCACGATCGCCACACGCTTGCCGAAGTACGCCGCCTGCGCGGCGGCCTTCTCGCCGGCCGGGCCGGCGCCGATCACCACCATGTCGAACCGGTCGGTCATCAAACTCCCATGCGGTCGGCCCTGCTCGTGCCTGCCCAGCCTGTCACCCGCGGCGCCGCGACGCCAGGGCGGCGCCGACAGCGGCGGGCGGCCCGGTGGCGTCGTGGAAGCGGTCAGTGGCCGCCGGAGGGCTGGATGTTCTGGTTGAGCTGGAACAGGTTGGTCGGGTCGTACCGGTCCTTGACCGCGACCAGGCGGGCGTAGGTGTCGGGCGGGTAGGAGGCCCGCACCTTGTCCTGCCCGGGTTCGGAGGTGAAGTTGACGTAGGCGCCGCCGGTGCTCCACGGGTCCACGGCCTGGTGGGTTGCGCGCGCCCAGGCGGCATGCTCGGCAAAGCCGGCGCGGTCGGGCGAGCGGGCGATGATGTTGAGGACGTACGCCGCGTTGCGGTGCGCGAACGCGGTGGCGGCGGCGGGGACCCGGGCCATGGCGCCGCCGCAGGGGTGCAGGTGCAGCTCGTGGACGGGCGCCCGACCGGCTGCGTGCCGGGCCAGTAGGGTGTCGATGGTGTCGTCGGTCAGCCGCTCCAGCAGCGCCGCGGTGAAGTAGTTGTGGGCGCCTGCGGTCCACAATGGGTCCAGCAGGCTCTGCATGGCGGTGTAGGGCATGGGACCCATGAGGTCGGCGATCGGGTCGGCCAGGGTCCGCAGCGGCTGGGCGGCTCCTGCGCCGTCCTCGACGGGACCGGCGTAGACGCCGAGGATGCCGACCACCATCCGGCCGTGGGCGGCCTCGGGCAGGAACGGCAGCGGCGGCGCGACGAGGAGGTTGGCCAGGGTGGTGAGCTCGTCGGGCATGGTGGCGGCGAGGTCGCGCCAGCCGCGCAGCACCTGGACCGCGTCCGCTGCGGCGTAGAACACCGGGCCGGCGAAGACGAGCGGGCCGACCGGGTGGAGGCGGTACTCCAGGGAGGTCACCACCCCGAAGTTGCCGCCGCCGCC
>JBIOYL010000281.1:0-5790 GCA_044870185.1 Actinomycetes bacterium
CTGCGGGATGCTGGCATGGCGCATCTCGGCCGCCCGCTCGATCCCGGCACCCTTGGCCGTGCACGGGTTGCGCGGCAGGTAGCCCGCCTCCACGGCCACGTTGAGGATGCGGCGCAGCAGCCGGTACGCCTTGGCGATCGTGGTCGGCGTGACCTCGCCCGCACGATGCAGGTCCGCCAGCCAGGCCCGGACCGTCATCGTGTCCAGCCGACCCAGCGGCACCGGCCCGAACGCCGGCAGCAGGAACCGGCGCAATAGGTAGTCGTACAGCACCAGCGTCCCCGGCCGCAGGTTGGCCGTGGTCGGCCGCCACTGCTCCACCCACTCCCCGAATGTCACCCGGCCGAGCTTCGGATCCGCCCAGCTCCCGCGCAGCAGGTCAGCCTCGACCTGGGCCAGATAGCGGGTCGCCTCCACCTTCGTCGGGAACGTCCGAGGCGCCGTATGCCGCACCCCGGCCGCATCCAGGTAGCGCGCCTGCCACCGGCCCGAGGCGAGCTGCCGCACCGACCCGAACGCCCGCCGGCCCTTGCCCGCCATGTCAGCTCACGGCCTTCCGAGCCGCGCCACCCACCACCCGACCGGCGGCGATGAACGCCTCCAGGTCGGCGGCGGTGATGCGGACGTGGCGGCCAAGCTTGACGTAGGCGATGCGGCGCTCCGCGACCAGGCGGCGCACGAACCGGGGGCTCGTGCCCAGCCGCTCGGCGGCCTGCTCGACAGATAGCAGCGTGTCCAACTCCGGTGGTCTCCTGGAACGTGCGGGGGTCATGCAGCAGCGGATGCGGTCGTGGTGGTCAGCTCCTCCCTGGCGATCCGTCGCTGTTCGCGGGCACGAGCCGCGGCCGAGAGCGCGAGCCACCGCTCCCCCTCGGTCTCATAGCCGGTGCCGACGAACACCCAAGAGGCGACGACGATCACGGCCTGGTCGTCCTCGGGTCGGCCCCAGGCGTCCAGGGGCACGCCGTCCTTGGCTCGGCGCCGCTTGGCGAAGGCGACCCGGGCCCGCCGCAGGGCGCCCATGGTGGTGGAGTAGCGGCGGCTCTTGGTCGACCAGTGGCCCCGGAACCCGAGCATGTGCGCCCAGGCCCGCAACCTGAGGCCCTCCAGCTCCCGGCGGCCACCCAGGTTCCAGCATGCCTGGACGAGCTCGGCCACATGGGCGGGCAGCCGGTCCAGGTGGTCCAGGTCGCCGGCCCCCAGGCGGCGGTCCAGACCCGAGCCGAAGCTCTCGGTGGCCGTGGTGGCGTACTTGGCGATGTAGCCGGCGACCTGCTCAGCCGACAGCTCCCCCGCCTGATCGTCGCCGGTGGTGATGTTGTGGACGTCGAGTTGCTCGCCCCAGCGCGCATAGCGGCTCATCCCATCCTCGTCGACGGGTGGGCAGGGCACGGTGACGGCGGCCGCCGCCTGCCGGACGGCCTCCTCGAGCAGCTCGGCTGTGAAGCCGGCCGGAGGTGGGGCTAGGCAGGCCGGGCAGCGGCACTCGGTCGCCGCGTCCAGGCGGATGACGGCATGGAAGTGGATCGCCCCGCGGCGCTGGAACTCGGCCACCTTCGCGTAGCTCACGCGGACGAGCTGGCGCAGCTCGCCCTCCTGAAGGCCGACCAGGCGGGCCAGGGCACGCTGGAGAGCGATGGTGGTCCGGCGCCACAGCTCCGGCGCCAGGGCGTTCCACAGCACCTGCGCCGGGGCGTCGTAGCAGGCCGCACAGAGCGGCTCGCCCAGCCGAGGGTCGTCCTCGTCGTGGCGGTGCCAGCAGCCGGCCCGGTTGCCATGGGGGCAGCGGGCACCCTGGCGGTAGGGATGACAGGGCAGCACCAGCCGCCCCTGCGCCTTCCTTGTGTGCACCGGGCCGAAGCTGGGGGCGGTGAAGGTCACGAACAACCTCGGATGCCCAGCCACGGACTCGGGGACGCCCTTGCCGCCCTTGAGGCCGGCGGCGAGGAGCTGGTAGGCGTCGGCCCGGTAGGTGGCCGCACAGGACGGGCAGCGGGACTCCCGCCGGGTGCCGCACGCCTTGAGCAGCACCCCATCCGGCTCGGCCTCGCTGTCGTAGACGGTGCGGACCTCGCCCGTCAGCCGGTCGGCGTGCTCGACCCGGCCGGCGAGGCGGATCGGGTGGTGGCAGTAGCCGGCCTGGGCGAACAGCTCGGCCCACCGCGCATAGCCGTGGCCGGCCCGGTCCACGACCTCGGCCAGCACCCCCGGCAGCAGCTCGCTCACCCGGGCCGGCTCCGTCATGCCACCTCCCCCGGCTCCGACACGTCCGGCACGGCCCGCAGGCCCGGGGCCTGCTCGGCCAGCAGCCCAGCCGGGTCAGCCCGCAGGCCGGCGGTGGCCCGGATGATGGCCGCGACCTGGCAGTGGTCCACCTGCGGGGTCCGCACCCGATGGAACCCCGGCCGGCCGGGCAGGCTGGTCACGGCCACCCGACATAGGCCGGGTCATTCAGCAGGACCGGGGAGGCGTCAGGGTGCTGGCGGATCTCCTCCCCCAGGGCAGCCACCGCCCCGTCCACGGTCCGGGTGGCGAAGGACATCGCGACCTGGCAGTTATCGCGGATGCGGGTCGGGATGGCATCGCCGGTGGCCCGCTGGGTGAGGAGCATGACGCCGATGGCGACGTTGCGGCCCTTTCTGATCAGCTCCTCGACCAGGCGCGACAGCTCGGCGACCAGGGCGTTGTGGGCCTTGACCTCGGGTGCGGTGCCCTTGCGCTCATGGAAGAAGGTGTGGGCCTCATCGATCACGACGAGCACCAGGGGCCAGGACGGGGAGGGGCTGAGGTGCCAGGCGTCGGTGACGCCCAGGACCTGAGCGATGCTGGCTTGGCGGTCGAGCATGAGGCGGTGGACTCGTCGGAGCACGTCGCGGACCTGGTCCAGGTCGTCCTTGGCCGCCAGCCAGGCGCGAGGGGTCAGGCGGTCGTAGTCGGGGCCGCCCTTGCCGTCGATCAGGACGAACTGGACGGCTGGGGAGGGGGCGAGCTGGCCGAGCAGGTGGGCCACCAGCATGGTCTTGCCGAACCCGGCCAGGCCGGCGACCACGATGCCGGAGACTTCGGCCAGCCGGACCATGACCGCCTGGGAGTCGTCGGCCCAGCCCAGCCACCAGCTCGTCAGGGAGGCCGGGGCGGTGCCGGGCAGATCGACCCGGGCCGGGGCCAGCAGCGGGTCGTAGTACAGGCCCCGGAGCCGGATCAGGCCGGGAGCCTGCTGCTCGGCCCGCACCGTCACACAGCCCCAGGTGTCAGCCAGATACCCGGCGGCCCGCTGGTAGTCGGCCAGCCCAGCTCGCCCTCGGCCTGCTCACCAACGAAGGCATCATCACCAGCCGAAGGCATCATCACCAGCACCCCTGGCCGGGGCACCTTCGTCCGCGACCGGATGATGCTGACTACCACGCCTCGCGTGCCGAGGCCGCCGACCGGGCCGACGACTGGCACACCGACGCCCACTTCACCGAGGTCCGCCAGCAAGGCCGCCAGCCCAGCCAGCGCTTCGACATGCGCATCGACCCCGCCTCCCTGGCCGTCGCCCAGCGCCTCCGGGTCGAGGAAGGCGAGGCGGTCGTCGTGCGGCGCATGATCCGCTACGTCGACGGCGAGCCCTGGAGCATCCAGGACAGCTCCTATCCCATGGATATCGCCCAGGAGGCCGGCTTGCTCGTGCCCCATGACCTGCTAGGGGGCACCGTACGGGCCATGGCCGAGCACGGACATGTTGAGGTCGGCTACCGCGACGAGCTGACTACCCGCATGCCCACCCCGGAGGAGGCTCAGACCCTCGACTTGGGGGCCGGCGTGCCCGTCCTGGCCTATGTGCGTACCTGCTACACCAAGGAGCGGCCGGTGCGGCTCACCGAGACCATCTTCGCCGGGGACCGCAACCGCCTGGTCTACGAACTGGGCGACCTGGATGCCCTCTACGAGCGGGACCAGTGATGCGCATCACCCGCGCCACCCCCGAGGACCTCGACACCCTCGTCGCTTTCCGGGACCAGGCCGCCGCCTGGCTCGCCGCCAAGGGCATCGACCAGTGGCAGGAGCCCTGGCCCACCGAGGACCTGATGGTCGAAGGCATGCTGCGCAATATCGAGGCCGAGGAGACCTTCATCGTCTGGGACGACGACCACATCCCAGCAGCGACCATCACCATCAACCACTACGCCAAGCCTGAGCTGTGGACCGAGCAGGAGCGAGCCGAGCCGGCGCTGTACGCCCACAAAGTCACCGTGGATCGCGCCTACGGCGGCCAGGGTTTGGGCGCTGAGCTGCTGGACTGGGCCGGCACCCGCACCGCCGACGAAGGCGCGGACTGGCTGCGGGTGGACGTCTGGACCACTAACGCCGATTCTCGTACAGCTCTCGTCGACCCGAAGCGGAGCGGATGACAGTCGGCGCAACCCGTTGCCAGCCAAGGCGGTGCACACCACACAGGAGGCTCAGACTGGGGTCGGTTTCGCTGACCATCGGCGGTGCTGCCGATAAGCGGTGCTGGCGCGTCGGACCGTCGGCAGGCCGGTCCGGTGCGGCAGATCGCTTGCCCCGCGCCTGGTCCGTGAGCACGTGCCGGCATGACGGTGCCCGCGGCCAGTCGCACCGCAACCAGGACGGTATCCCTGTGGGCAGCGGAACCGGCCCAGTTTCCGGCCAGGTCCGCGAGCCCGGAGCTGTTGCCTGGGCCGGGGTGCAGGCAGGGCGGCACCCAGCGGCGGCGGTCGAGGTTGGGGTGGGATTCGCTGTTGCGAGAATCGGCGCTAACGAGCGCCTCCAGCACTACTACCTCAAGCAGGGCTTCACCTACGTCCGCACCGTCGTCCTGCCCCACAACCCCTCCGGGGCGTTGTTCCAGCGGCCAGCCGAGCGCATCCCAACGCCCCGCCTGCAAGAGGTCGAGAGCCTGACCGGCTGAGCCTGAGACGTGCTGCAAGCAGCTCTCGTGGCGGGAGCCTCGTTCTCCGACCACGCCCAGGGTGGAGGGATCTGACCGGACGGTGCTGGCATGCCCGACCCCCAGCCGCAAGCGCCGCCAACCAACCCGGCTCCTGAGCCGGCCACGGCCGGCGGTTGATCGAGACGGGCCGACTTCGTTGGCTCCACCGCTTGCCCCCGAAGGTCTCTCGGCATGCCACGGCCTCCACCGTCCCCCGAGTCCAAGGGCAGGGCAGACCGCCCGGCCAGACAGTCCCAGGAGGGCAGCACCATGACCGAGCCGAGCGTGAGCTTCGCCGGCAACCTCACCGACGACCCGAGGTCCTCTACACCGAAGGCGGGATCGCCCGGGCCATGTTCCGGGTCGCCGTCAGCGGTCGGCGGGAGCAGGAGCCGTCGTTCTTCACCGTGGTCGTCTGGTGTGATCAGGCCGAGCATGCCGCGCGGTCGCTGTCGAAGGGCAGCCGGGTCGTGGTCGTGGGCCGGCTCCAGCAGCGGGCCTGGACGGCTGAGGACGGCAGCACCCGCTCCACCATCGAGGTCGTGGCCGACGAGCTGGGGCCGAGCCTGCGCTGGGCAACGGCAACGACGACCAGGACGACGCGGAGCCAGAGCCAGTAGCCAACCCGACGAGCGGGGCGGGACGTCGGGAGGAGCAGCATGCCGGCGTCCCGCTTCGCACCGTGCGATGCAGATGCGATGCTCCGCACATGCCGCGCTTGCTCCTGCCGATCACCCGGTCCGGGACTCGTACTTTGATGGCGAAACCGAAGCTGCGATCAAGGAAGGGCTGCCCACCGGCTGGCTCGAGGAGGCGGCGGCCGACTTTGCGGGCTTGGTCTCAGCTCCTTGAGG
>JBIOYL010000282.1:0-4748 GCA_044870185.1 Actinomycetes bacterium
GCTGGCTGCAGTCCCATCCGCCGCGCAGGTCGAAGGAGACGCCAGAGCGTAGGAGACCGCAGGGCGTACAGTGGCTGGGAGCCAAGCTGCCGTTGCTGAACCTTCTCGGGTCTCATGGGCACCTGACGCTCTATTGCATGGCATGGATCCAGCTTCGAGCGTCACGAGGAGGTTGATGGAAGACCATGAGCTACCTCAGCGGCACGCCGAGCGCGCTCCCCGACCAGCCGGTCCCAACCATCGACCCCGAAGTGGAACGGCTCGCCCACATCGTCGTCGACGGGTTGATCGCGCGGCTGGCCGCCGAGCCCGCCACTCCCGCCACGAGTCTGCTCGAGAACCTGGCTGACCAGTTCCAGGAGGCCGCGGCGCTACGCCGTCTCGGCGTCGTACGGCGCACGCCGACGTCGGAGGCGGCAGCGACTCCTCGGCCAGTCAGGTCGCAGGGCGCTTCTGGGGAGCGGCCCAACCAAGACGCCTAGGAGGGCACTGAATTACGCCGATTTTGCGTCGCGGCGACTGGCCTTGGCGGGACCTGGGCGTGGGAGCTGTGGGGGTGCCGCGGCCCGGGTCGGCGTGGTGGCTGCCGTTGGCCGTCCTTGGCGCAGCCCGGGGTGGGCTGGTCCAGGGTCTGGCCGGGCTGGCGGCTTTAGGTGGTGGCCAGCGCCCAGGTGCCGTCGCGGCGGGTCAGGCCGCGGCCGATGAGGTTGCGCAGGTTCAAGGCGGCGGTGCGGCGCTTGAGCCAGGCGTGGTTGGCGGCCACACCCAGGTAGCGCAGCTTGAGGCGGCGGCCACCACGGCTGGCGAGCTGGGAGATGACGCGTTCGACATTGGGCCGGTGGTGCCGGTAGCGCTCCCGCAGTCCGGGGTCCTGGGCCCAGTCGCGGCGGGCCTGGCGCAGCAGTGCGTCGTGCTCGTGCAAGACGATCTTGCGGCCGGTCTTGCAGGTGGTGCACCGCGCTCGCAGCGGACAGGTGCGGCACAGCGCACCGAAGGTGGCCACCCTGGTGGCGCTGATCGGCCGGGTGTGGCCGCCTGGGCAGCCCACCGTGCCAGCCCGGTGGTCAACGGTGAAGTCATCGACGGTGAACCCGCCCGCCACCGCCGGCTGCAACGGCTTGGGCTTGAGCACCGCGACGTGCCCGGCACCCGCGATGGCGTCGCGCAGGTCCCCGGTGCCGTAGGCCGAGTCGCCATACCACTCCAGGACGCGGTCATCGTCTGCAGTGACGTCCTGGCTGCCGGGAGTGGCTTGCATGGTTTCGGTGGCCAGGAAGCGCTCGGCGACGGCCGGGTCGGAGTTTTCGGCTCCGGCGGCCTTGGTGAGTTCCTCGTCGGTGATGATCCCGGTCTCGGGCTCGGCGGCCACGTGCGCCCGGTAGCCGTCCCGGCGACTCTGCGACGACTTGCGGGTGTGGCGAGCATCCGGGTCCACCGTAGAGATGACGCGGTCCTCAGCGACCTTGCGGGCGATCCTGAAGCGCCCATCGGTCCCATCCGAGCCCTCGGCCGGTTCCACGTCCTGGCCAGCCACCAGCGCCAACAGCGCCACCGCAGCTTGGGCCCGCTCGTCCAACTCGGCGTCGGCCAGCGCCGCCACCAGCGCATCGGCGTCATTGACCAGGGCCGACACCAGCACGTCCTTGGCCTGTGGGTCGTCCCAGTCGATCGTGGGCTTGCCCGGGACGCTGTAGTCATGGCCCGTACACACCGCCTGGATCTGGGCGGCCGCACCGGGCACCTGGCGGGCCACCCGGCGGATCGCCGCGATCGACTGGGTGATGGTGTCCTGGGTGGCGACCGCATCATCAAGGATCGTGGAGTCCACCGCCCGCCGACGCCGGCCACGCACAATCCCGGTCTCTTCGATCACCCGCTTGACCGCATCGTTGATCCGGTGCGGCCTGTCCGAGCGGGCCAGCCGCTGCCGCCAGTAGGTCAGCGTGGAAGGATGAAACCCCTTGTCATCCAAGGCCATCCCCACAGCGACCTTCCAGCGCAGATCACAGCGGGCTGCCTCCGCGGTCTCGGCATCCGACAGGTCATACAGGCTCTGCAAGGTCAACACCGCGGCTGCCACCGGCGCGGGCAGCGACGGACGGCCACGACTCGAGGGGAACAGGTCGGCGAACTGCTCGTCGGGAAACAGCTGGCCGCGATGGGTCGCCAGGAACCAGAACATGCTGCCCTCTGGGACCAGATGCCCCACCAGCGCCGCCGCGTCCAACAGCTTGCGGTCCTGCCGCTCCACACCCTGCACGCTCCAGCCTCCCAAACCCGGCCAGCACCCTTGGGCGGGAGACTATCGCGGATTATTCAGGGGCCTCCTAGCGGGAGTTTCCGGCCTTCGTTGATCGTTGAGGCTGTTTCTGCTGGTAGGACGGTGTGGGCGGGTGGGGTTGGTGTATTACCCACCTCGCCGGTGTGGGCGTGGTCAGCGGGTCGGTGCGTAGCGGTGGATGTCGAACAGGTCGGCCAGGCGTTGTTGGGTCGGGCTCATCTGGGTGAGCATGCGCCGGGCGCGGGGGCGTCCCTTGCCGCCGTCGTGGTAGAGCAGCACGGTTTCCTGGATGCCGGCCAGCTCCGCCAGCAGTTCGCGTACTGACAGGTGCAGGCCGGCGTGGTCGGCTTGGCGGCGCAGCAGGTGGGCGATGGCCAAGGCCAGCACGCAGTAGAAGACGTGGACGCGGATCTTTTGGTCGGTCCAGTGGTGCATGGGGCTAAACGACACCACCTGGGGGTCTTTCATCTGGCGAAAGCCTGCTTCAACCTCGGACTGGGAGCGGTAGGCGGCGACCACGTCAGCCACCGGCCAGGTGTCGCGGTTGGTGAACAGGATTCGTTTGCCGAACAGCTTGGCTTCCAGGCGGTTGCGGGCGCGGGTGTCGGTGCGCCACGACAGGCGCAGCTCGGCCGGTGTGTCGCCGGTCAGGGTGGTGGTGATGATCTGGCCGACCCAGCGGGGCTTGACGATCGCGGCCAGCTCGGCCTCCACAGCCTGGCGCTGGCGGCGGGTCTTGCCGCGGGCGAGCTTGGCTTGCAGCTGGGCCAGGCGCCGGTGGGCCTTGGCCAGGGTCTGGTCCAGGCCGCGGGACTGGGCGGCATGTAGGGTTGGCGAATGGGTCAGCACCGCCCGGCGGGTGACGCCCAGCGCGGTGACGGTGGTGTCCACACAGGAAAGTCCCGGCCAGCGATCAGCATCCACCGGCGTGTAGCGGGACCGGGGGATCGCCAGCAGGTCGGGGTGGTCGCTGGGCGCAAGCGAGCCGACGAACCCGATCCCCCACGCCTCGACCACCGCGTGGTTGTCGGCCGAGTTCTGCCCGGCGTCGTAGACCACGGTCAACGACTCGACCTGGGCGGCCAGGTCCCGATAGCGCGCCACCAGCTCGTCGATGACGGCGCTGAACTGGGTGACGTCGGGCCGGTCGCCGGGGTAGGCGTGGGAGATGACCGGCACCCCGCCGTCGCGGGTGACCACCAGCGCCAGCCCGACCAGCCGCAGATCAACGCGATGCTGCTTGGCCTTGCCCCGCTGCGCGATGGGTGCCCGCTGGTTGGTCGAGTCGATGAAGGTGGCGAAGTTGGTCATGTCCAGCACCAGCCCCGAAAGGTCCAACCCGAACTGGGCCACCATCCGCCGTCCCAGCGCGGTCTCGATGCGACGCAGGTCCGCCTCGCCGAGGCGGTCCATCGCATCCCAGAACCGCCGGTGGTCCACGGCGGCCTGGGGGAGCTTGACCCACCGCGGTCCGGCGGTGGTGGCCCACCAGTCCCCAAATCCCCGCTTGGAGCAGGGGTCGACGATCCGGTTGGCGATGGCCAGGGCGATGTAGGTGCCCACCGAGGCGGCGGCGTTGGCATAGCGCGGCACCGCCTGGTCGATGACCCCGGCCACGTCCAGGCGCTCCAGCATCGACCAGACCGCGGCCAGGTCCCCGAACTGCTTGTGCTGGCTGCGGGCTGGCTCGTCGCCTGCCGTGCCCGACAGTCGCGCCAGCACTTCCTCGGCGGTGCCCAGGTACTGTTGGGACACGATCCGCGGCTGGCCGTCGACCCGGGCGGACTCCACCAGGTAGTAGTAGGTCCGCTTCCCGCGACGCTTCCCCACGATCGATGGCATATGTGGGTAATACACCATCCGTGCCTGAAAGCCAAGCACCACAACGGATACCACATCGATCAACCACCAAGGCCGGAAACTCCCGCTAGCTGGGCGGCGGCACGAACGAGTCCAGGGCGGTCTGCAGCAGCGACTGGGCCACCCCCCAGTCCACCTCGCGGGACTGGACGAAGATGGTGACCCAGTACCCGGGGCCGTTGGGCCCGGGTGGCGTGTTGGTGCCGAGCTCGATGGCGCGGTACGGCTGCTGGTCGTCGCCGAGGAAGGTGAATTCCAGCACCGCGCCGGGGCGGCCCTGGAAGTTGTTCGGGTCGAGCCGGGTCTGCTGGTAGCTGCCCTCGTGGTTGGCCGCGTGCTCCTGGGAGGACTGCACCTGGGCAGCGACCGGGTCGGGCACCGGCGCGGGCGCGAAGCGGACCCGCATGATGGTCGGGACGGAGCGGTCGTGGAACTCCACGGTCTGGTCGTCCGGGTGCTCCACCTCCCAGCTCGCCGGGAAGGCGATCCGGTAGCCGATGGGGTCGTCGGCGAACAGCGTCCATCCGGCGGGCGGCGCCGGCGCCGTGGTCGGGGGCGCCGTGGTGGTGGGGGCGGCGGTCGTGGTCGGGGCGGCGGCGGTGGTGAG
>JBIOYL010000283.1:0-7289 GCA_044870185.1 Actinomycetes bacterium
CAGGCGGCAGAGGCATCGGCGCGCCACCCCCTTCGCAATCCACAATCGCTGCGGTTGACCACCCACCGTCGCAGCCAGCTGCGATACTCCGGCCATGCGACGCGCCTCCAAGTTCCCCCTGCGCCCCACCAGCAAGCAAACCGGGGCGCTGACCGCGATGGTCGAAGATCACCGGCAGCTGTACAACGGCGCCCTGGAGCACCGCCGCACCGCCTGGCAGCTGCGCGCCGTCACCATCCGCTACACGGACCAGTCCGCCGAGCTCAAAGATATCCGCCGGGCTGATCCGGCCGGGCAGGGCCGCTGGTCGTGCTCCTGCCAGCAGGCCACCCTGCGCCGCCTCGACCAGGCCTTCCAGGCGTTCTCCCGGCGGGTCAAGGCCGGCCAGCAGCCTGGCTATCCAAGGTTCAAAGGCAAGGGCTGGTTCGACACCGTCACCTGGCCCAAAGATGGGGATGGCTGCCGCTGGCACCCCGAGCAGCGGCGCGTCTACCTGCAGGGCATCGGCCAGGTGAAGGTCCATGCCTACCGGCCGGTCCAGGGCACGGTCAAGACCCTCAGCGTCAAGCGCGAAGGCAAACGCTGGTTTCTGATCTTGTCCTGCGACGACGTGCCCGCCGTCCCACTGCCGCCGACGGGGGCGGTGGTTGGCCTGGACCTGGGGGTGGCCTGGCTGCTGACCACCTCGGATGGCCGGCAGATCGCCAACCCGCGCTGGCTGGCCGCCTCGGCCGCCAAGCTGGCCCGCGCCCAGCAGGCCCTGGCCCGCAAACAGCCCAGCTCCAAGCGGCGGGGGAAAGCCAAAGCGCGGGTCGCGGCGCTCTACCGCAAGATCGGCCGGCAGCGCCGCGACCATGCCCACAAGACCGCCCTCGAGCTGGTGCGCGGCTACGACCTGCTCGTCCATGAGGCGCTGCAGATCGCCAACCTGACTCGTTCGGCCGCGGGCTCGGTCGACCGGCCTGGGACGAAGGTGGCGCAGCAGGCGGGGTTGAACCGGTCGATCCTGGCTGCGGGGTGGGGGGTGTTGCTGGCGGTCCTGGCCGACCAGGCTGCAAGCGCTGGTCGCACGCTGGTCGCGGTGGACCCTCGCACCACCTCGCGGACCTGCCCTTCCTGCGGGCAGGTGGCGGCCGAGAGCCGCCGCAGCCAGGCCGCGTTCTGCTGTGTGGCGTGTGGGCATGCTGCCCACGCGGATGGGAACGCGGCGGGCAACATTCTTCGGGCAGGGCTTGCCCGTCAGGCTGCTCGCGCGGCCTGAGAAGCTGACGCCTTCAGGCGACAGAGGAGTCACAGGCGAACCACTTCAGCTGCTGACGCGGCACACCGGTCGCGCGCCGGAAGCGGACCACCAGACCGCTCAGGGAGACGAGCGTCAACGCCAGGACCATCGACCAGGCCAGCACGGTCGCGGCGTCCGTCAGATTGACCGACGCCTGCACGCCGGTGGGGGTTGTCGGGCAGCCCCAAGGCCGATCACGGCCAACAGCCACCCGATCGGATTGCCGGGCTGCCGGGAGACGATGAGGGCGGCTGGCACGCACAAGACCACGAGCACCCCGGCGTCGAACAGCGGGGAGACGGCCTGGCCGGTGGCCGACAGCGACACCGGGCCGGCCGTGTTCTTGGCGTACAGCAGCCACGTCAACGCGGCGATCGTCCCGGCGAGGGCGCAGATCCCTCACGCAGGCCAGATCGCTCCTCCACGGTGACCGCGTTGCTGTTCACCTGCCGTTGGACCTGCCGCTGCGGCGTTCATGGTTCCCCTCGACGTCCACGATCGTGGCGAGCCCGTCGGCTCCCACCCCGCAAGCATGCGACTGCCGTCTGGAGCTGTGAATACCTGGCCGTGGCGGCGGGTCGGTCCCCCGCCGGTCTACCGTAATACCCTGCGCCTGCCGCCCGCGATGCGGGCCGGCGGTGCGAGGTGACGATGGCGCAGCGGATGCCGGGGGTGAGGGTGGACGGGCGCATGCGGCCGGTGGAGGTCGTCTTCCTGGTGCCCCACACGCACTGGGACCGTGAGTGGTACCTGCCGTTTCAGCAGTTCCGCATCCGGCTCGTCGACCTGGTCGACCAGGTGCTGGGTCGCGCCGAGCAGGAGCCCGGGTTCGCGTTCACGTTCGACGGCCAGACCGCGGCGATCGACGACTACCTGGAGGTTCGGCCCGCGGCGGAGGCGCGCATCCGCCAGCTCGTCGCCGGCGGGCAGTTCGCCGTCGGGCCGTGGCGGATCCTGGCGGACGAGTTCCTGGTGTCGGGCGAGACCCTGATCCGGAACCTGGAGGCCGGGTGGCGCCGGGCGACCGAGCTGGGCGGCGGGATGCCCGTCGGCTACCTGCCCGACGAGTTCGGGCACATCGCGCAGATGCCGCAACTTCTGCGTCGCGCCGGCTTCGACCGGGCGGTGGTCTGGCGTGGCGTCCCAGCAGCAATCGACCGGCACGAGTTCCGCTGGGTCGCACCCGACGGGTCCTCGGTGCACACCGAATACCTGGTCGAGGGCTACAGCAACGGCCACCATCTGCTCGACGCCCCGGATCGCCTCGCGACCGCGCTGGAGCAGCTCGTGCGCCGGCTGCGTCCCTCGTTCGGGGATGATCCGGTGCTCGCCATGTACGGCGCCGATCACTCGGCGCCCCTGCCGGACCTGGTCGATGCCGTGGCGGCCGCAAACCGGGCACAGGACCGCTTCGAGGTCCGCATCCAGACGCTGGCGGGCTACGTCACGGCGGTCGACCGACCCCGCGACGACCTTCCCTTCTGGCGGGGGGAGCTGCGCTCCTGCGCGCGGGCGAACCTGCTGATGGGCGTGACGTCGGCCCGCGTCGACCTGAAGGCCGCGTATGCCCGTGCCGAGCGGCTGCTCGTGCGCTACGCCGAGCCCCTCCAGGCGCTGTACGGGCCGGCGTGGCCGGAATCGTTGCTGGCGCTGGCCTGGCGGCGGCTGATCGACAGCTCCGGGCACGACTCCATCACCGGCTGCGGCGTCGACGCGGTGGCCGCCGAGGTTGCGGTGCGCGTGGCCGAGGCGGAGCAGATCGCCGCGGCCCTGCGTGACCGCGTCGTCGACGACCTCGCCGGGCGTGTCCCGCGTGGCGCGGCGCTCGTGCTGAACCCGTCCCCATGGGCGCGAAGCGGCCTGGTGGCGGTCGACCTGCCCGTCCCGCAGCGCTGGGGTGATGTCGCCGTGGCCCTTCCGGACGGCCGGATGCTCGCCACCCAGGAGATCGCCCGCGAGGGCGCCGCCCCCGGCCAGCCTCCCCGGCGGCGGCTGCTGGCCGACGTGCCAGCTCCCGGGCTGGGCTGGACGACCGTGCGGGTCGCCGAGGGCCAGGGCACCATCGGCCATCCGGTCCAGGTCGAGGGCGCCGCCCTCGACAACGGGCTCGTCCGGGCGGAGGTCGCCGCCGACGGGACGCTGTCGCTGCGTGCGGGTGGGGTCGAGCTGCACGGTGCCGGCAGGCTCGTCGACGGCGGCGATGCCGGCGACGCCTACAACTTCGCCGCGCCGAGCACCGACGAGCTGGTCGAGCAGCCGGAGACCGTCGACGTCTCGGTGGGGCTGCGCGGCCCGGTGCTCGGCGAGCTGGTCGTCACCCGCACCTACCGGTGGCCGCTCGGGCTGCGCCCCGACCTCCGGGGACGCCAGGCCGAGCGGGTGCCCGTCGCCGTCGCCACCCGGGTGGCCCTGCAGGCCGGGGAGCCGTTCGTGCGCCTCGAGGTCGCCTTCGACAACCCCTGCAGGGACCATCGCCTCCGCCTGCATGTGGGGCTCGGGCAGCCGGCGACCAGCTCGTTCGCGGAGGGGCAGTTCGCCGTGGTCGAGCGCGGCCTGCGGGCCGAGGGTGGCCACGGCGAACATCCCCTGCCGACGTTTCCCGCCTACGGGTTCGTGGATGCCGGCGGGGTGGCCGTGCTGTTCGACCAGGCGATGGAGTACGAGCTGGTCGAGGGCCGGGAGCTGGCCTGCACCCTGCTCCGATCGATCGGCCTGCTCAGCCGGACCGCCAACCCCAACCGGGAGGAGCCGGCCGGCCCGGAGCTCCCCGTCCCGGCGGCGCAGGGACTGGGAGCGCACACCTGCCGGCTCGGCATCTTCCCGCACGCGGGCTCGTGGGCCGAGGCCGAGGTGCCACGGCTGCTGGAACGGTACCGGCATCCGTTCGTGACCGGGTCGGGCGGCGCCGACGGGTCGGGCGGCGCCGCCGCGCCGGGCGGGCCGCTCGAGGGAGCGCGGCTGCAGGTCCGTGGCCGCGGCATCGCGCTGGCGTCGCTGCGGCGTCGCGCCGGATGGCTCGAGCTGCGCCTGGTCTGCGAGCATCCCGAGGCCCAGACCGTGGTGGTCGAAGGCGACCTGCGCCGCGCCAGAGCGGTCGACCTGCTCGGCCGGCCGGGTGCGGAGCTGCCGGTGCGCGTGGGCACGCTGCGGCTCGACCTTGCCCCATGGGAGATCCGCACCGTCCAGCTGGACGCATGACGCGGCCACCGCCCGGAGCACACCGCACGAACATCGACCGCGCCTTCCCCTGCTGCCACCATGACCTGCTCGAACCAGGTCCCCGGCGTGGAAGCCCGGCCCAACCGCTCCCGGCGTGGGACCCATGGTCAGCCGAGCCTCGCTGCAGGCCGACCTGCTGGGCGTCCAGCAACGCTTCAACTTGAGTCAAGGGAGATTGACACCGCGGGGCGGGTCAACGTAGATTGACTCCATGAGCGAAGCGGCCCCAAGCGAGGTGACCGCGGTGGCGGCAGCGACCAGCAGCCAAGACCCGGAGGTGGGCCTGGCCGCGGTGGCTGCCCTGCGCGGCCTGGTCGAGGTCCTGGAGGCGCTGCAGGTCGAGAACGCCCGCGCCAAGGGCTGGTCGTGGCAGCAGATCGCCGCCAAGCTCGGCGTCACCAAGCAGGCGGTCCACCACAAGTATGCCGGCCGGCGCTTCCGGTTCCGGAGGCAGTGACCGATGGGCGATCGGTTCACCGAGCAGGTCGGCGCCGAGCTGCTGGGCACGCTCGGCATTGATCTGGACGCGATCCGTCGCGACGTCGAGCAGAGCTTCGGCGTCCAAGCCCTCGAGCACGCGACCCGGGAGGCAACCCGTGCACGACGTGGCGGGGTCGGCAGGGTGCCGCGCACGCCACTGCAAGGCCTGCCGATGCTCATCACCCAGGCGACCTACCTGGCCAGCCAGCAGGCCAAGGCGCTCGGCCACAGGGCGGTCGGCCCGGAGCTGCTGCTGCTGGGCGTGCTGGAGGACGCCCGGACGCCCTGGCCCAGGTGCATGTCCAACCCGTGGGTGCGGCAGCTGCACGCCTCCGCTGGCCTGCCCGACGGGTACCGGGGTGCGGCCGGACCGCTGCTGGCGGCGCTCGGGGTGGACCTGGACGAGCTGCGCGATGCGGTGTCGGCCGAGCTGCGGGAGCCGGTGTCATGAGCGGGAGGTGGCTGTCGGGGTTCGTGGCAGCGTGCCTGCTGCCCCCCGCACTCAGGCTCCGGGGGAGTTGCTTGTAAGGTTCGTTGGGCCGCTTGCAGGTCGCCGACCGGATTCGCGGCACGTCGGGGCGCGAGGTGCTCAAGGTGGACAGGCTCCGCAGCGTCGGCCGCTGGGTGCTCGTGCTGCTGGCGGTGGTCATGGGCGCGATCGGCGGTCTGGCCGCCCTGCTCGGGACCGCGGTCGCCACACCCACGCCGCCGGTCTTCCTTAGGTGTGGGGCTGGTGGTGTTTGTTGCGATCACCTTCGGCGGCGTGAACCTCGTGACTGGCAGGTTGGGTCAGAAGCGACGACGTGTCGTCAGCGTTGCCGTGACGGCGACGAGCACCGTGCTCGTGCTGGCCGGCTTGGTCTTGGCGCTGCTCCCCCTGCGTGATCCCGTCGTCCCGCCGACCCCGGTGGCCGGGCAGGCGGTGTGGGAGCTGCCCACCGGCTCGCGCATCGCCTACGTGAGGGTGCCGGCCGTCGGCCCACGGAGGCCCGACCCGGTCGTGTTCCTGCATGGTGGGCCGGGGGTGGCCGACATGGTCGGGGACGCGGCGTACTTCGGGCAGCTGGCCCGCGACGGCTTCGACGTGTGGGTCTACGACCAGGTCGGCGTCGGCCGCTCGGCACGCCTGCACGACCCGAGGGGGTACACGGTCGGCCGCGACGCCGCGGATCTCGAAGCGATCCGCCAGCGCATCGGCGCCGAGCGGCTCATCCTCATCGGCTACTCCTACGGCGGCACGGTGGCGGCCGCCTACCTGGCCCAGCACCCCGACCATGTCGAGCGGGCCGTGTTCTCCTCGCCGGGACCGATCCGTTGGCATGCCGGCTATACCGGCGGGCTGTCCCGGTTGGACCCTGCCCGGCGCCGTCACCTCTACGCGGCCGTGGCCCAACCTCGAGTATTCCTGGCCTGGCTGCTCGTACAGGTCAACCCCGTCGCCGCCCACGCCTTCGCCGGCGACCAGGAGCTGGACCGCCGCTTCGATCTGCTCGCCAACCTCGCCGCCCCGGGGCTGTTGTGCGATAGCCGTGTCCCATGGCCGCGGCTTGGCGGGCTCGGCGCCTACGCCAACCTGGTGCCCCAGGCCCTGCGGGCACCCGCCGGCCCCGACCCTCGCCCGGCGCTGGGCAGGCTGCACACGCCCACGCTGATCATCAAGGGCTCCTGCGACTACCTGTCGTGGTCCAGCGCGCTGGACTACCGCGCGGCGTTGCCCAGCGCGCAGCTGGTGTACCTGCGCGGTGCGGGCCACCAGGCCTACGGTGACCAGCCAGCCAGCTATCTGGCCGTCGTGCGGGCCTTCCTGACAGGCAAGCAGCTGCCCATCGCCCCATACCTGGGCGACGCCGTTCCGCATGACTACGAAGGTCCCAAGTGATGCACCCGGCCTTGGCCAGGTAACAAGCTGTTGCACCACACCAGGTGGCGCTCCGGTGGTATCGGTGGAGGCCTGGCGGGAGGCCACCTGCTGGACGGCACCTCCGTGCGATAGTGAGGTTGCGCCGGCGGGAGGTGGTGGTGTGCGGATCGTCGTGTTGGCGGTCGGCTCGCGCGGCGACGTGCAGCCGTCCGTGGCGCTCGGGGCCGGACTGCGGGCCCGCGGGTTCCAAGTCACCATCGCCTGCCCGGGCGTCTACCGGGGTATGGCCGCGGCCGCCGGGCTGCAGTGTGTGCCGCTGAGCGGAGACCCCCGCGCCGAGCTGGCCACCAGGCAGGGGCAGATGGTGCTCGCCGCCGGGCGCAATGCCTTCCGGTTCGCCCGCCGCCTGGCCGCGCTGGGCCGGCCGACGCTGGCGCGCTCCCTGGC
>JBIOYL010000284.1:0-10921 GCA_044870185.1 Actinomycetes bacterium
GGCGGCCCGCCCGCCAGGCGCCGGCGTGGCGCCATCGGCGGGCCGCCGGCAAGCGCTTCTCGGAGCGATCCACAAATCGTGGCCTGATCGTTGCCAGGGCGGCCGAATTTGGGGTTACGCTTTCTGCTGCTCCACGGGCCGTCGGGCCCACAAGCTTCACCGCTGCCGCACCACGGAGGTCATGTATGGTCCTCCCCGCCCTGGATGGCAAGACCCGCTGCCGCTGGGCTGCCACCGATCCCGTCCTTGCCTCCTACCACGACGAGGAGTGGGGCGAGCCGCCGCTCGGAGAGGCGGGCTGGTTCGAACGACTGACGCTCGAGGTGTTCCAGGCCGGCATGTCCTGGCGCACCGTCCTCGCCAAGCGGGACGGGTTCCGGCGGGCGTTCCACGACTTCGAGCCGAAGATCGTCGCCGCGTTCACGCCCAAGGACGTGACCGCCGTGCTTCGCGATCCGGGCATCATCCGGAATCGGGCCAAGGTGCTGGCCACGATCGAGAACGCCAAGGTCGTGCTCGGGCTCGCCGCCGAGCACGGCTCCTTCGCCGACTGGGTGGCCGCCCAGCCCGAGCGGCTCGAGGAGCAGCAGCGGATCTACCGGCAGACCTTCCAGTTTGCCGGTCCCCAGGTCGTCGAGGCGTTCCTGCAGAGCGTCGGCCGCATCCCGCCGCCGCACGAGCCGGGCTGCTGGCGCCTGGGTTGACGCCACCGGCCCGCCGGCCCGCCCAGCCAAGGCGCCCCGGGGCGTGGCGGACGCTGGCGGCGGCCCGCCGGCGCCGGCCCGCCGCCCCGGACCGTCAGTCCGGCACGTACAGGAAGTAGTCGCCTTCGGTGTCGTCCCACTCCATGACGACCACGTCGCTGGCGGCGGCCGCCTTGACGAACTGCAGGAAGCCGGCGTAGCCGAGGTCCTTCTCCGACCAGCCGGGCGCGCGCTTGCGGAGCTGGTCCTTGAGCCCGGACAACGGCACCTCGCCGTCCTCGCCCTGCAGCTCGCGGACGGTGGCGCGCAGCAGGTCGAACGCCTGCCCGTCACGCTCGACGGCCGGGAAGTCGACCGCCGGATCGCCGGGCGCCTGCCCGTCGGCCAGCGAGACCACGCCGTTGCGCTCGAGCTGGCGGAGCAGCTCGCCGAAGGCCCGGAAGCCGTAGTCGGACTCGGAGAAGGTCGGATCCTTGCGCAGCAGGGCGCGCTTCAGGCTGGAGGCGAGCACCGGCTCGACGCCGCCCTGCTTCAGGCCGGCCAGGGTCTGGGTGATGATGCGCTGCAGCTCCTGGAGGTCCTGGTCGCCCGCGGTCCGCTGCTTGGCTTCGGTGGGCTTGGTGTCGGGCCGCGCCGGCTTGGCCCCGTTGCCGGCCGGCTTGGGCTCGCGCACGGCCTCGCTGACGCCGGACAGCCGGTCGTAGAACAGGAACTCGTCGCAGGCCGGCGGCAGCAGGCTGGAGGTCGACCCCTTGACGCCGATGCCGATCACCCGCCGGTTCAGGGCCCGCAGGGCCGACACCAGCGGGGTGAAGTCCGAGTCGCCCGAGCAGATCACGAAGGTCGAGATGAACGAGCGCTCGTAGGCGAGCTCGAGCGCGTCGACGGCGAGCTTGATGTCGGCGGCGTTCTTGCGCACGGCGCCGGTTCGCTGCGGGATGTCGATCAGCTCGCAGTTGTGCTCCACCAGCGAGCGGCGGTCGTCGGCGAACAGCGTCCAGTCGGCGTAGGCGCGGCGGGCCACGACCCGGCCCCGCTCGGCCAGCGCGTCCATGATCGGACCGACGTCGAAGGTGCGGCCGATCTCGCGAGCCCCGATGGCGAGGTTCTCGTGGTCGATGAACAGGGCGATGCGCTCTTCGTCGGTCGCCATGACCCAACCTTACCCCGTTCCGCGGCCGCGCCGGGAGGAGCCGCGCCGGGCCCCGCAGCTGCCGGCCTGCGTGGGGCCAGCGCCGGCCTCGGACGTGCGGGCGGGCCGGCGGGCGTACCCTACCTGGGTGGGCGGCCGGCCGAGGCCGTGGCGTCGGTGAGGAGGTGGCAGATGCGGCTCGACGGCAAGCGCGTGATCGCCCTGGTGGAGGAGGAGTACGAGGACCTCGAGCTGTGGTACCCGGTGCTGCGGCTGCGTGAGGAAGGCGCCGAGGTGGTCGTGGCCGGCCTCGGGCAGGACCGCTACACCGGCAAGCACGGCCTGCCGGTCGCCCCCGACGCCAACGCCGAGGACCTCGACATGGCCGACTTCGACGGCATCCTCGTCGTGGGCGGCTGGGCGCCCGACAAGCTGCGCCGCTCCGAGCAGGTGCTCGAGCTGGTCCGCGCGGCCGACCGGGACGGCAAGCTGCTCGGCGTGATCTGCCACGGCGGCTGGGTGCCCGCGTCGGCCGGGGTGCTCAAGGGCCGCACCATGACCTGCACCGTCGGCATCCGTGACGACGTGATGAACGCCGGCGCCCACTACGTCGACGAGCCGGTGGTGGTCGACGGCAACCTGGTCACCGCCCGGCGGCCGCCGGACCTGCCCGCCTACGGCGCCGCGCTCGTCCAGGCCCTGGCCGGGCGCTGACCGCGCCGCCCAACCCGCAGCCGCGCGCCCCCCGGGCGGCCAACCTTGGGCTGCCCAACCCGCAGCACGACGCCGCCACCTGGCGCCCGGCCAAGCGGCTATCGTTGCCCTGCCAGGATCACCGCTCGGTGGAGGACAGATGGAGCTCATGCGCACCTTCCTGCGGGCGCTCGCCCGCATCGCCCTGGCCGGCATCTTCGTCTCCGGCGGCGCCGACGCGTTCCGCAACCCGCAGCCGCGCGCCCCCCGGGCGGCCAACCTTGGGCTGCCCAACCCGCAGCTGGCCGTGAAGGCGAACGGGGCGGCCATGGTGGCAGCCGGTGCCGCGCTCGCGTTGGGCGTCAAGCCGAAGGCGGCCGCCGCCGTCCTGGCCGGCCTGCTCGTCCCGACCACCCTGGCCGGCCACGCGTTCTGGAACGAAGGCGACGAGCGGGCGCGCAGGATGCAGCAGACGCAGTTCTTCAAGAACCTCGGCCTGTTCGGCGGCGCCCTGCTGGTGCTCGCCGAGCGCCCGAAGCGCTGACCGGCGCGGGGTCGGCCGTCTGGCGTCGGCGCCACGCCGTCGCGTTCGGGCAGCCGCCGCCCGCCGCGCCGTGCTACCCGCGGGCGACCACGACCTGCTGGAGGGGATGCACCCGCTCGGAGGACTCGATCGCGAACCCGGCCGCCGTGACGAGCGCTTCGAGCTCGCCGACGGTCAGCGTGCGGGTGCCCGCCCCCAGCTCGCGGAGGCGCCAGGCGACCAGGAAGCGGCCGGCCGCGGTCTGGCGCTCGCCCGGCCCGGCCGGGAAGGGCAGCTCGGAGCAGACCAACGCGCCGCGCTCGCCGAGCGTCCTGCGCACGGCGGCAAGCAGCGAAGCCGGGTCGGGTGCCTTGTGCACGGCCAGGGTGGCGACGGCGAGGTCGGCCGGCCGCTCGAGCACGACCTGCTCGGGCGGCTGGGCCAGCAGGGTGACCAGCTCACGCAGGCCGGCCGCGGCCAGACGACCGCTGGCTTCGGCCACGGCGGCCGGGTTGGTCTCGACGGCGACGATGCGTGCCTTGGGGAACACCTGGTGGAGCAGGAGCGTGCCGCGCCCGTTGCTGGCCCCGATCTCCAGGATGCGGCGGGGTGGGTGGCCGAGGTCGAGCTCCCGGGCGACCTCCAGGGCGCGGCGCACGAACGACCGGCTCACCAGGTCCAGGCCGGCGTGCAGGTCGCCGCTTGGCAGCGGCGTGCGGGGCGGGCGGCCGGCCAGCAGCCGGCCGCGCAGGCCGACCATGTCGGCGCCGAGCGACGGCACGGCGGTCGCGAACCCGGCCGCGTCGGCCTGCCAGTCGCCGTCCAGGAGCACGGCGCCGAGCCCCGGGGCCACCTGGAGGCGGTCGCGTCCCATCGGCTCCAGCCAGCCGCCGGCAAGCGCCGCGTCCACCCAGGCGGCCAGGCCGGGCCGGGCGGGCACGTGCAGCAGGGCGGCCGCCTCGGCCACCGTGGCCGGCCGGCGGAACGCCTTGAACAGCTCCAGCCGCAGGCCCAGGTCGAGCACCCAGCCCTGCAGATGGCCGGCGAGCACGTCGAGCAGGTGGTCGGTGAACACGGCGGCATCCTCGTCTGGCAGCATGCACACCTCCTGGACACCGGCTGCTGGCCGTACCTGCAGACGACCACGGTAGCTGTGGCCCGGGCGAGCGTGCGAGCGCCGGCTTCCGTCGCAGGTCACGGTGCTGGAAGCGACCGCAGCCGTGGGGTTGCGTGCGGACGCGCCGCTGGCGCGGGCCGCCAGCCGACCCCGGCGGCGGCCAGGTCGGCCCAGAAGCCGGGATAGGTCTTGGCGACGCAGCCCGGGTCCTCGACGACCAGGCCGGGGACGGCCAGGCCGAGGGCGGCGAAGGCCATGGCCAGGCGATGGTCGCCGTGGGTGGCGAGCCGGGCCGGCCGGGGCCGCCGCGTGCCGGTGATCACCAGGCCGTCGGGACGCTGGACGACCTCGGCGCCCACCTTGGTGAGCTCGGCGGCCAGGGCGGCCAGCCGGTCGCTCTCGTGGCCGCGGGTGACCGCCACCCCGCGCAGGCGCGACCGGCCGCGTGCCAGCGCGGCCAGCGCGGCCAGCGTGGTGACCTGGTCGGGCATGGCGGCCAGGTCGAGGTCGACCGGGGCCAGGGCGGGCGGGCCGGTGACGGTGAGCTCGTCGCCGTCGCGCCGCAGCGCGGCGCCGAAGGCGGCCAGCGCCTGGCCGATGCGGGCGTCGGGCTGTCGGGAGCCGGCGCGGGCGTTGGTCACGGTCACCCGGCCGCCGCTTGCCACCGCCAGGGCGAGCAGGTGGGCGGCGGCGCTCGCGTCGTATTCGACCGTCAGCGTCCGGGCGCGATACGGGCACCCGGCGGCCACCTGCCAGGTGTCGGCCGCCAGCCGCTGCACGCGGGCGCCCCAGCCGGCCAGGGTCTGGACGGTCAGCTCGAGGTAGGCGGGGGCGCCGACCCCGGCGGCTCGCACCCGCACCGCCGCGCGGGCGTAGGGGGCGACCAGCAGCACGGCGGTGGCGAACTGGCTCGACGCCGCGCTCGGGACGACCACCTGCCCGCCGGCCAGCCCACCGCCGGCGGCCACGACCGGCGGGAACCCGCCGGTGTCGCGCAGCTCGCCGCCGAGCGTGCCCAGGGCGGTGACGAGCGGGCCGACCGGGCGGGCGAGCAGGCCCGGCCGGCCGGTGATGGTCGCCGGGCCGGGGGCGAGCGTGGCCAGGGCGGTCACGAACCGCATGGTGGTGCCGGACAGGCGGGCGTCCACCGGCCGGCCGGGGCGGCGGAGCCGGCCGCCGGTGCCGTGGATCTGCCATGCCCCGGCGGCGACCGAGACCTCGGCGCCGAACGCGGCGACCGCCGCCCGCATGGCCTGGGAGTCGTCGCTGTCCAGGGGGGAGCGCAGCTCGCTGGTGCCCTCGGCGAGGGCGGCGCAGACCAGCGCCCGGTTGGTCACGCTCTTGCTCGGCGGGGCCGCCAGGCGGGCGTCGACCGGGCCGGATGGCCGGAGCTCGACCGCGCCGGCGGGCAGGATCGGGGCGGGCATGCCGCCATTGTCCACGACCGGTGGCCGGCAGGTGGTGCCGGGGGTGTGCGGCCGCGCCGCAGGCGGCCGGCGGGCCGGGCGTACGCTGGAGCGACGTTGGTCGGCGCCGTATCGTAGCAACAGCGTAGACAACAGGGGCGAGCCGGACAGGGACGATCGCCCGGGAGGAGGACGATGGCCGGCAGCAGGCCCGACCGGCGTGCGGCGCGACCCGACCGGCGGGCCACCACCCCGGCCGCCGCCGCCGACGGGGCCGCCCGCCTGGTCGCCCGGGGCCTGCGCGCGGCGATCCGGCTGAGCGGGCGGGGCTCCGGGTCGACGCTGCCGGGCCGGGTGGCCGGCCGGATCGCTCCCGGGTTCCTGGCCCGGGCCCGCGGCCGCCTGGACCGGGTCGTGCTCGTGTCCGGCACCAACGGCAAGACGACGACCACGGCCATGGTGACGGCGGCGCTGGCCGCCGACGGGCGGCGCGTGGCGACCAACCCCACCGGGTCGAACCTGCGCCGGGGGCTGGTCACCGCGTTGGCGGTCGCCCCGCCGCAGGTACAGGACGCCGTGCTGGAGGTCGACGAGGCGGTGCTGCCGCGAGCGGCCGGCGAGCTGGCCCCCGACGTGGTCGTGCTCACCAACCTGAGCCGCGACCAGCTCGACCGCTACCACGAGGTGCGCCACGTGGCCGCGATCTGGCGGGCGGCCGTGGCCAGGCTCGACCCGGCCGCGGCGGTGGTCGGCGTGGCCAGCGACCCGCTGGTCGCCCACGTCGCCGAGGCGGCCCCCCGCGCGCTCGTGGTCGAGCTGCCCGGCACCGGACCAGGCCGGGACGCCGCCTGCTGCCCGGCCTGCGGCGGGCTGCTGGCGCACCGCGCGCTGCCGACCTGCTCGGCGTGCGGCTGGCGCCCACCCGCGCCCGACGTGCGGGCGAGCCGGGCCGCACGCCGGCTGACGCTTGCCCGCGGCGCCGACCAGGTGACCGCCACCCTGCCGGTGGCCGGGGTCGGCTACGCCATCGACGCCGCGCTGGCCTGGGCGGCCGCCACCGACCTGGGCGTGCCGCCCGGGCGGGCGCTGGCGGCGATCGCGGCGGTCGGCGCCGTGCAGGACCGCTACCGCGAGGTGGACTGGGAGGCCGGGCGGGTGCGTCTGCTGCTGGCCAAGAACCCGGCCGGTTTCGACGAGGCGCTGGCGGTCGCCGGCGGCGAGCGCCGCCCCGCGGTCGTGTCGATCAACTCCGGCATCCCGGACGGTCGCGACCCGTCCTGGCTGTGGGACGTGGACATGTCCGCCCTGCGCGGCCGGCCGCGGGTGGTCGCCGCCGGCGCGCGGGCCCTGGACGTGGCGTTGCGCCTGAAGGTGGCCGGCGTCGACTGCGAGGTCCGCCCGGAGCTCGACGCCGCGCTGCGGGCGGCCGGCGCGGCCGGCGGCGCCGTCGACCTGTTCGCCGACTACACCTCCTTCCAGGGCGCCCGGCGCCTGGTGGCCGGCGGCTGAGCGGTGGCCGAGCTGCTGCGCCTGGGGCTCGTCTATCCCGAGCTGCTCGGCACCTACGGCGACCGCGGCAACGCCGACGTGCTGTGCTGGCGGGCCGCCCAGCGGGCCATCGCGGCGGAGGTGGTCGAGGTGGCCGCCGGCCGGCCGGTGCCGGCCACACTCGACGCCTACCTGCTCGGCGGCGGTGAGGACGTCGCCCAGGCGACCGCCGCCGAGCTGCTGGGCGGCCCGGCCGGCGACGGGCTGCGGGCGGCGGTCGCCGCCGACACGCCGATCCTTGCGGTGTGCGGCAGCCTGCAGCTGCTCGGGACCAGCTACCACGACGGCGCCGGCCAGGTCGTGCCCGGGCTGGGCCTGCTGGGGTTGGCCACGCGGGCGGCCACGCCCCGCCTGGTCGGCGAGGTGGTGGTCCGCACCGCGGCCGGGATGCTGCTCACCGGGTTCGAGAACCACGGCGGCCGCACGCGGCTGGCCGCCGGGGTCGAGCCGCTCGGGGTGGTGCTGCGCGGCCACGGCAACAACGGCACCGACCGGACCGAAGGTGCACGCCGGGGCAACCTGCTCGCCACCTACCTGCACGGCCCGGTGCTGGCCCGCAACCCCGAGCTGGCCGACGCCATGCTGGCCGCCATGCTGGCCAGACGGGGTGCGCCGGCCGAGCTGGCCCCGCTCGCCGACGATCCGGGCGCCCGGCTGCATGCGGCCTGTCTGGCCCGGGCCGGTGTCCCGCCCCGGGCGGCCTGAACCCCTGGCCGGTGCGGCCGGTCGTCGGGGACGGCGGGCCGCGGGACCGCCGGCCTGGGATGGCTGGGCGGCGCGGGCGGGCGGTTCGCCCGGGCCGGAGGACGCGGGCGGCTAGGCGAGCGGGGCGCGGGTGTCCACGCGGGGCGGGTTGGCGGCCTCCCAGGCGGCGACCTGGTCGGTGCGGGCGAGCAGGTAGCCGAGCTCGTCGGTGCCCTCGAGCAGCATCGCCCGCGCGAACGGGTCGACGTCGAAGGCGACCTGCCTGGCGCCGGGCAGGCGCAGCGTGCAGGCCTCGAGGTCGACGGTGACCAGGAGGTCCGGCTCGGCGCTGGCGAGCTCGCCCAGCCAGGCGTGCGGCTCGGCCGGCAGCACGACCGGCAGCAGCCCGTTCTTGAGCGCGTTGGCCTGGAAGATGTCGGCGAACGAGGTCGCCAGCACGGCCCGGAAGCCCCAGCCGCGCAGCGCCCAGGCGGCGTGCTCCCGGGAGGAGCCGGCGCCGAAGTTGTCCCCGGCGAGCAGCACCTGGCGGCCGGCCATCTCCGGCCGGTTGAGCACGAAGCCGGGCCGTGGGGTGCCGGCGGCGTCGTAGCGCCAGTCGGCGAACAGGTGCTCGCCGAAGCCGGCCTTGTCGGTGCCCTTGAGGAAGCGGGCCGGGACGATCTGGTCGGTGTCGACGTTGTCGACCAGCAGCGGCACGACCCGGCTCGAGACGGTGCGGAACGGCTCCATCTCAGCCGCCTCGCTGTCCGCTCGTGCGGCTGGCGACGAGCGCGCGGGCGTCGGCGATCCGGCCGGTCAGCGCCGTGGCGGCCGCGGTCAGCGGGCTGGCCAGGAAGGTCCGCCCGCCGGCGCCTTGGCGGCCCTCGAAGTTGCGGTTGGAGGTCGACACGGCGTACTGGCCCGGGGCGAGCTGGTCGCCGTTCATGGCGATGCACATGGAGCAGCCCGCCTCGCGCCAGTCGGCGCCGGCGGCGCGGAACACCTCGGCCAGCCCCTCCGCCTCCGCCTGACGCTTGACCTGCTGGGAGCCGGGCACGACCAGCACCCGCACCCGCGGGTCGACCCTGCGCCCGGCCAGCAGCGCGGCCGCCTGGCGCAGGTCGGAGATGCGCGCGTTGGTGCACGAGCCGATGAACACGACCTCGACCGGGTGGCCGAGCAGCGGCCGACCCGGGCGCAGGTCCATGTAGGCGAGCGCCTTGCGCAGGGCCTGCTTGCGGGCGGGGTCGGGCTCGGCGTCGGGGTCGGGGACGGGACGGGAGATGGGCAGGCCCATGCCCGGGTTGGTGCCGTAGGTGATCATCGGCTCCAGCGCGGAGGCGTCGATGGTCACCGAGCGGTCGTAGGCGGCGCCGTCGTCGCTGGGCAGGGTGCGCCAGTCGGCCAGCGCCACGTCCCAGGCGGCGCCGGCGGGTGCGAACGGCCGGCCGGCCAGGTACTCGAAGGTGGTGTCGTCGGGGGCGACCATGCCCGCCCGCGCGCCGCCCTCGATCGACATGTTGCAGACGGTCATGCGCTGCTCCATCGACAGCGCGCGGACCCCCGGCCCGGTGTACTCGAACACGTGGCCGCTGCCGCCGCCGACGCCGATCCTGGCCAACAGCGCCAGGATCAGGTCCTTGGCGGTCACGCCCGGGCCGAGCCGCCCCTCGACCCGCACCTGGTAGGTCCTGGGGCGGCGCTGCAGCAGCGTCTGGGTGGCCAGCACGTGCTCGACCTCGCTGGTGCCGATGCCGAAGGCGAGCGCCCCGAACGCGCCGTGGGTGGCCGTGTGCGAGTCGCCGCACACGATCGTCATGCCCGGCTGGGTGAGGCCGAGCTCGGGTCCGATCACGTGCACGATGCCCTGGTGGGGGCTGCCGATGCCGTGCAGCGGGATGCCGTGGGCGCGGCAGTTGTCGGCCAGCCGGCGGATCTGCGCGGCGGCGAGCTCGTCGGCGATGGGCAGCGAGCGGTCGCGGGTGGGGACCGAGTGGTCCACGGTGGCCACGGTCAGGTCGGGGCGGCGCACCGGCAGGCCACGCCGGGCCAGGCCGGTGAAGGCCTGCGGGGAGGTGACCTCGTGGACGAGGTGGAGGTCGACGTACAGCACGGCCGGGTGGCCGGGGGTGGAGGCCACCACGTGGCGGTCCCACAGCTTGTCGAACAGCGTGCGCGGGCTGGCCATGGCTGGTTCCTCGGCGGGGCGGTCCCCGGGTCGGGCCGGGGGCGACGTCGCCTCCCGGCAAGGACGGACGTCGTCGTCGGACGCCATCCTATGCCAACACGCCGCGCACCCGACCGGCCGGCCCAAGCGCGCCGGCCGGCCGGTCGGAGAAGGACTAGGCTTGGAGCGCCCGCCCCGTCGCATCAACAAGCGGAAGCCGCCGTGACCGACACCACCAGCGGGCGCCCGTCCGGCCCGCCGGCGCCCAAGCGTAAGCGCGAGATCCTCGGCCCCACCGGCCTGGTCGTGATGGTGAGCGCGATCTTGTTGTTCACGATCGTCAGCATCGTGATCGAGGTGGTGTCCAACAGCGGCCAGCAGTACCGGGCGACCGTCGACGTCGTCGGGCCGATCGGCGCCAACGAGGTCCGGGTCGTCTTCCACGTCACCAACGTGGGCCACAAGGCCGGCCGCCCCGACCGCTGCGAGGCGACCCTGTACGACCGTACCAGGGAGCGGGTCGGCACGGCGGCGGTCAGCCTCAAGGAGCCGATCGAGCCGGGGGAGACCGTCGACGAGCAGGCGGTCGGCACCGTGGCCGCACCGGCGGTCAACGGCGCCGTGCGCTGCCGCAGCCTCGAGCCGGACTAGCGCGGCGGCCCGGCCCCGCCCGGACCGGCGTCGGCGCCAGGCGACGCTTGCCGGCTCGCGCCTACCCCGTGGGGGCCGGCTTGACCGGAGCGGCGACGACGTGGTGCACCGGCAGCCGATGGCGGCGGCGGAGCTGCGCGGGCAGGTCGCCCTTGAGCCAGCGCGATAGCCCGGGCGGGAACGTCGACACGACGATCGCCGCATAGCCGGGGTCGGCGCGCAGCTCGTCGCCGACCGCGTCCAGCGGCGCCGCGGCGCCGACCCGCACGGCCACGACGTTGACGCCCGCCGCGGCC
>JBIOYL010000285.1:0-2355 GCA_044870185.1 Actinomycetes bacterium
CGGCGGTGCCTGCATCACACGATCATGCAACTGCGGTAGTTTCTGCTTACTCCATCCGCTTAGGGCGTGTCCGGCGGCGTTCGGGTGATCGTGCGGCGGACGGTCCGGGACTTGCCGCGGCGTGAGCGTCGGTCATCGCCGGGCGGCGTCGGACGTCGGCCGTGCCCGGGTCGTGGCCGTCTTTAGCGCCGGTTTCCGCGCAGCTGTATCGGCCCTGGGGTCAGGCGAAGTCGAAGCGGAGTCGGCGGCCTGCCCACCAGGGGACGGTGGTGTCGGCGGGGAGGTTGGCGCTGCGCAGGACGGGTGAGTAGGCGCGCCGGTTGAGCTTGACGGTGATCGTGTCGGCGGTGTTGATGATCTCGCCTGGGGTGTCGAGGAAGCGGCGTTGCAGGGTGTCGGGGGTGGCGGTGTCGTAGTTGCCGGGCAGGCGCAGGCGAAAGGCCGCGGTGACCGCTTGGGCGAGCACGCACAGCACGACGTCCAGGTCGACGTTGAGGTTGACGGCACTGGACAGGGCGTCCAGGCAGAACGCGCGGATGATCTCGGCCAGGCGCTGCTCGATGGTCATGCGCCGCGCGTAGTGCTCGATCAGTTGCTTGACCGGCTTGTCGTGGTCGTTGGTGATGATGACGGTGGGCGTGTCGTGGCCCAGGCCGGTGACGACCAGTTGGCGGACGGTCGCGGGGTAGCGGGTGAGCTTCACCCCGGTCATCTCGTGGACCTTGGGCTTGGTGTGCTTGCCGGAGCGGTCCAGGGTGACGGGCGTGAAGGCGGTGGGTGGGAGCTGGTTGATCTGGGTGACCAGGGAGGGTGAGCGGGGGCGCAGGGTGAGGAACCGCACGCCGCGCTGGTCCAGCTCGCCCAGCACCGGCTGGGTGGTGACCTTGGAGTCCAGGATCAGCAGGTGCGGGTCAGCGCCGGAGGCGGCCTTCCAGTGGTCGCAGAACGCCAGCACCTCGCGGGCCTGGGTGGCCTTGCCAAGGTCGGCGTTGGCATACACCAGGTTGTGGGTGCCGGAGTCCTGGGCGAAGAAGGTCAGCACACTGCGGGTGCGCTGGGAGCGGCGGGGGGCGTAGTGGCGTTCCAGTGCGGGGTCCTCGCCCCAGTGCATGATCGCGTGGAAGTCCAGGTCGAAGATCGCCTCGGAGCTGGTGGCCAGCCCCGCGGCGATCATCTGGGCGTCGAGGGCGGTCAGGAAGGCGCGTTGCTGGTCGTGGGCCAGCCGGTAGGAGTAGTCGGTCAGCGCGGTCTTCTTCGGCAGGACCCCAAGGCCGGCGAACAGGCCGGCGGCCGGGTCGCCGAGCAGGTCGTCGACGTGGGACACGCGTCGGGTGCCGGTGAGCTTGAGCGCCAGCAGCGACAGCAGGTAGCTGATCGCGGGGACGGGTTTGGTGCCTGGATAGCCCGCGGATCTGACCAGGGCGGGCAGGTCCAGGGCGACCAGGTCGGGGATGGTCAGCAGCAGCCCGGCCATGGCGGTGTGGACCCGCTGGGGGAGGGCGCCGAAGTCGAGCACGCTGGTGGTGGGCAGGCGGGTGTCGCGGCCGGAGGTGGCCGGGGAGGTGCTGGCCTGCTCGGCGGGGTCGCGCAGCAGCCGGCCGAAGCCCTCCTCGGCGAGGATCTGCCCGACCCCGGTGCGGTTCAGGCCGATCCCCTCGACGGCGAGGCGGGTGCTGATCTCGTACACCGACAGGCCGTCGCGGCGCAGCTGGATGACCCGGGCGCGGGCGCGGTCCTTTTTCGGGGCGTGCTTGCGGCCGGGCTTGCCCGGCGGGGCGAACAGGGCAAGCTTGCCGGCGCGCAGGTCGCGGGCCAGCGTCTCCAGCGTGGCGGGGGTGTAGCCGAACCGGGCGGCGGCCTGGGCCAGGGAGGCGCCCTCGTAGAGGTAGGCGCGCAGCGCTTCGTAGCGCCGCTGGTTTTGCTGGGCGGGGTGGGCGAACAGCTCCCAGCCTTTGCGCCGGGTCGGTTTGGCTGCCATGGCGCTGATCTATCAGACGCGGCCTGCGGGCCGACAGCCGCCCGGTCGCGGCCGGGTGGCCTGGTTCATCCTGATCGTGACGCTTCACCGCGCCTGGAACGCGTCGGTCGGGCCGAACCTGTCGGCGTTGCGACCGCAGTAACGATGACCACACAGCCAAGATCAGCAGCGTTACGGACCCGGCATCTACCGAGCCTGCCCCGTTGAGCCCGCTTCGAACACGCTGCTTGCCGGCAGCTCCGTCGCCGCTACTCCCGCCACCCACACCAACATCAGGGTCCAAGTCGCTGAGCGGAACTCCGCGTCAGCGGCCGGTTGGTGGGGTCGTCCAGCAGGGCGCGGACCTCCTCGGCCTCGGGGCCTGGAGGCCGGCGAGG
>JBIOYL010000286.1:0-3128 GCA_044870185.1 Actinomycetes bacterium
ATCACCGTAATTGGCTTGCCTCGCTTTTCGAGGCGTCTGTCTGTCCGGGCTATCAGAGGATTCCGACGGGGCCAACCCACTGACCTTTTGCATGCCATAAACGGCACGATGCTCCCCGACCGGCCAATACGGCGGTCTAGCTGTGGGTTTGACTGTCCGCTGGGCACCGTGGTTGACCGGGATTGACCGCTGGGTCGCGGCCCCACGGCGGCCCAGGGAGCCTCGCCGTGCTTCGTACCTGAGTGGGTCAGTGGGTCACGTTGCAGGTGTGGCTCAGCCGACCGGTGCAACCTCGTCCAGCCTTCCAAGCTGATCGAGCACCGCGGCCAGCCGGCGGTACACCTCGGCGGTCTCAGGCGTCTGCTGGGGCAGCTTGCCCAGCCGCGCCGCCGCCTGGCCCAGCCGCACCAGCACGTCCGGGACGGCGGCCTCCGGGATCCCGCCCACCTGCGCACCCCGATAGTTGCTCAGGATCGCCTGGATCGCCTTGGGCAAGCGCCTGCCGTCAACACATCCATCGACCAGGCAAAACGGCAGCTTCCAGGTCCTGGGGTCGCTCGCCCGGCCAACGTAGGCGAAGCAGTCGGCGGGCAGACGGTACTTGGGGTGCAGCAGGGTAGCCGCCACCCTCTCCGGCGCGAGGAACCGCCTGGCTGCCGGATCGTCGGGCAGCAGCCGCACGGCGGCGTCCCCGGCGACCTCCCGGGGCCGATAGATGCCCTGCACGCTCAGCCACCACAGGCTCGCCGGCGGCTGCTTGGCGTCCAACGACACCAACACGCGGTCGCGTAGCCCACCGGGGGTGAGGTCGGCGGCGTACAGCAGCACCCCGTCGCTCACCGCCACCTGGCCAACCCGCTGCTGCTCGGCGTAGCGCCGGGCCTGGGCGAGCGCGGCCTGCACGGCCCGTCGGTTCCAGGCCAGCGCACCGGGCCGCTTGACCTCGACCACCAGCTGCCTGATCCCGAACCGGGTCAGCACGATGTCGGCGTAGCCCAGCTGGTTGTTGAGGTCGCCCAGCGACCAGTCCAGCACGCCGGTGAACAGGTCCTCCAGGATGTTCTCGGCGACCCGCTCGGCGGCGATGCCGTGGCGCTGCTGCTGCGCCAGCCACTGCTGCCGCCTGGCCTGGAAGGCGGCCCAGTTCGCGTTGACACGTTCGACGCACCGCTGGTAGGCGGCCAGCCGCTCGACCCGCACGCAACCCTCTCATCCACTGCTCTGGACTGGCCGGCGCCCGCCGGCCGGCCGTGCTACTTGGTGTGCTGTTGCTGCTCTTGCTCGGCGATCCAGCGGTCGATCTCGTCCAGCCGGTAGCGCAAGTGCCGGCCGAGCTTGACGGCCTGGGGGCCGTGGCCCTGGGAGCGCCACTTGCGCAGCGTCTCGGCGGGGACCTTGAGGTAGGCGGCGGCCTCGTCGATGGTGAGCAGCTCAGGCACCGGCGTCTCCTCTCGTAGCTCCTCAGGATCGAGGGGGCAAACCGTCACAGCATGCCATTGACCGTCGTTGTCTGCCATCCTCGGTCGATAACAACGTAGCATCGGCCCTGAGCCATCCGGCCCGAGAACGCCGTGATCGCCGTCCTCTGATGACCGCTGGGTCCAGCCCCACGACGGCCCCAGGTGGGTAGTCCGCTCAGGAGCCTGGCCATCCTCGCCACCGTCTGTCACCACTTGCCTTCGAACGGGTGTTCGCTACCCTACGGCCGTGCGCACCTGGGAAGCCAACGACCCGGACTTCGGTCGGCCGATCGCGGCGCCCCTCCACCAGTGTGCGGAGCTGCTCGGCGTCGACCTGGCCACCGTCGGCGAGCTGGCCGACAACGTCGAGCCCTACCTCCGCGCGGACGGCACCAAGGTCTGGAGCCTCATGCAGCTGGAGCGCCAACTTCGCCCCGAGGCGTTCGGCGGCGGGGCGGCTACGTCGATCGTCGCTGGACGCGGCAGCGCAGGTCCGGTCAGGCGGGGTGGCCAGGCATTTGACCTTGGGCGGTGAGCAGGCTTGACTGCCGCTCTCGTAAGCCGCCCCTCCGGTTGTCTTACGCTCGGTCTACCCAGGTCAATACCCGACTCACCGTCCATGGGTATGCACCGGTGTCGCCTACTGTCGCCTCGTTAGGCGGTCAGCTTGGCTGCACATGCCTCCACGGCCCTGGCGGCCACGGGACGTCCAGGCGGCCGCTGCGGGCAGCCGGCGGCAGGGGTAGGTCTGTCCTCGGCGGCCGGATGCGGCCGTCCTGGACCGTCTACGGGGCGCCCACGGGCCATTGGCGTCGCGATGAGCAGTCCCGCTGGCGGCTGACCGGTGCCTTAAGAGAGCTTTCCGGCCGGTCGCCTGACCTGCAGCACCCGAGCGCACCTGGCGGTCTAGCAGCGGATCCACAGACTGCTGCTGTCCCCAGGAGACCGCGTGGGTCCGGTGGGCTACGGGCCCGATGCGGGCCCGCTGGCCAGGTGGTCCGGTGCGCTTGCGACGGTGCAGCAGCGGTTCACCGTGAGCTTGGGGAGCACTGTCGGGCTGCTCGCCGTCCGGCGGTGGCGCGGGTCAGACCTCGATCGGCGTCTGCTGGTGCCCGTTGGGACCATTGCGGACTGCTGCTTGGGCACGCTGGGGCACGGCCAGGGAGGACGAAGGTGCCTCGAGTCCCTGGTGGCGATGGCTCCAGCTCGCAGGTTAGGGAGGCCCATCCGCAGTGACCACCTGCTCAAGTCGTTGGTAGGAGTCGCAGCGTCCTCGGCAGCTGTTGCGTAGCAATATTCGAACTCCTGTCGGGGTGGCCGTCTGATAGGTGCTTGATACCCGGAGCCCCGTTGACGGGCGAGTTCTCCTGTCCCGTCGAGGTATCGCTCGTGACCGTCGGGATTGGCCGTTGCCACCCACGCCTACCAGGGTCTCGAGCCATGCGCGCGCTCCTTGCTCCCGGCTCGTCGCGCAGGGGTGCGGCTACAACCACCCCTGCCGCTTGGCCCAGCGCAGCAGCACCGCCGACATGGCCGCCATCACGGCCAGCACCACCGCCAGCTGGCCGAGGTGGGTGCGCTCGTTGACGATGACGTTCATGCCGTAGACCGACGACACCGCGGTGATCGGCAAGGTCAGGACCGCGATGAGCGCGAGCCGCTCGGCGG
>JBIOYL010000287.1:0-2417 GCA_044870185.1 Actinomycetes bacterium
TCGTAGGCCTCCAGCTCCATCACGGCCTTGTCGGTCTCGATCTCGGCCAGGGCGTCGCCTGGCTGGACCGGCTCGCCGACCTGCTTGAGCCAGCGGGCCAGGGTGCCCTCTTCCATGGTGTCGGACAGGCGGGGCATCGTGATCTCGGGCATGGCGCACGCTCCTACGGACGGAAGCCCTCTGGATCTGGACGGAGGTCGTCTGGACGGTAGCCTTACGGACGGTAGCCGGACGCGTCGAGCGTCTCGTGGATGACCCGGACCAGATGGTCGGCGTTGGGCAGGGCGGCCAGCTCGAGCGGCTTGGCGTACGGCAGCGGGACCTCGGCCGCCGCCACCCGGCGCACCGGGGCGTCCAGGTAGTCGAAGGCGCCCTCGGCGATGGTGGCGGCCAGCTCGGCGCTGATCCCGTAGGACAGCCAGTCCTCCTCCATGATGACCGCGCGGCCGGTCTTGCGGACCGAGCGCACCACCGTGTCGCGGTCCAGCGGGCGCAGGCTGCACAGGTCGACGACCTCGGTGCTGATCCCGTCGTCGTCGGCCAGGCGGCGGGCGACGTCGAGCGCGATGGCCGCCATGCGCGAGTAGGCGACCAGGGTGATGTCGCTGCCTTCCCTGGTCACCTTGGCCCGGCCGAACTCGGCGGTGTAGTCCCCGTCGGGCACCTCCCCCTTGGTGTTGTACAGGGCCAGGTTCTCGATGAAGATCACCGGGTCGTTGTCGCGGATCGCGGTCGCCAGCATCCCCTTGGCGTCGGCCGGGGTGCTCGGGGTGACCACCTTCAGCCCCGGCACGTGGGCGTACCAGACCTCCAGGTTCTGCGAGTGGGTGGCCGCCAGCTGCTGGCCGCCGCCGCCGGGGGTGCGCAGCACCATCGGCACCGGCGTCTGCCCGCCGAACATGGCGTAGATCTTGGCGCCGTGGTTGACGATCTGGTCCAGCGCCAGGATCGAGAAGTTGATGGTCATGATCTCCACCACCGGCCGCAGGCCGAGCATGGCGGCGCCGATGGCGGCCCCGACGAAGCCTTCCTCGCAGATCGGGGTGTCGCGCACGCGGCGGGGGCCGAACTCGGCCAGCAGCCCGGCGGTGATCTTGTAGGAGCCCTCGAAGACGCCGATCTCCTCGCCCATCAGGAAGACGTCGTCGTCGCGCAGCAGCTCCGTGCGCAGCGTGTCGTGGAGCGCCTGACGGTAGGTGATGACGGCCAACGGACTGCCCTCCGCTTGTCGTTGGATGGACGCGACGGCGGCCGCCTACTCGGCGGCGACCACGGGGTCGCCGGGGAAGCCGTGCGGCGCGTTGGGGACCGGGGTGGCGTAGGTGTCGGCGAACAGGTCGGCCGGGTCGGGGTGGGGGCTGGAGTCGGCGAACTCGACCGCGTCGGCCACCTCACGCTCCACCTCGGCCTGGATCTGGGCCACGCCCGCCTCGTCGAGCAGGCCGGCCTCCTCGAGCCGGCGGCGGAACGCCGGGATGGGGTCCTGGGCGCGGCCGCGCTCCACCTCCTCCTTGGCGCGGTAGCGGGCCGGGTCGACCACCGAGTGGCCGCGCATGCGGAAGCTCACCGCCTCCAGCAGGGTGGGCAGGTGCTCGTTGCGGGCCCGGTCGACCGCCCGCCGGGCGGCGTCCCGCACCACCAGCGGGTCGTTGCCGTCGACCCGCTCGCTGGCCATGCGGTAGGCGCAGGCGCGCTTGTACAGCTCCGGCTCGGCCGAGGCCGCCTCCACCGTGGTGCCCATGCCGAGCAGGTTGTTGACGATCACGTACACGATCGGCAGGTTCCAGATCTGGGCCAGGTTGAGCGACTCGTGGAAGGCGCCGATGTTGGTCGTGCCGTCGCCCATCTGGCACATGACGATCTCGTCGGAGTCCCGGTAGGCGATGGCCAGGGCGGCGCCGGTCGCCAGCGGGATCTGGCCGCCGACGATCGCGTAGCCGCCGAGCAGACGCGCTTTCGCGTCGAACAGGTGCATGGAGCCGCCACGCCCGCGCGAGGTGCCGGTCTCGCGGCCGAACAGCTCGGCCATCACCCGGCCGGGCTCGATCCCCTTGGCCAGCGCATAGCCGTGCTCCCGGTAGTTGGTGAACAGGTAGTCGCGCGGCTCCAGCGCCGCCATCAGCCCGACGATGGTGGCCTCCTCGCCGAGGTTCAGGTGGCAGTAGCCGCCGATCTTGGCCTGGGTGTACGCCTGGCCGGTACGCTCCTCGAAGCGGCGCAGCAGCACCATCTGCCGGTAGTAGCCGACCAGGGTGTCCGGCTTCTCGTCGCTCAGGGCGCCGGCCTGGCGGCCGCGGCCCCTGCTGGCGGCCGCGCCCCGGGTGGCGGTGGACGCCCGGCGTCGCGTGGCGCGTGTCTCCATGTTGCTCACTCTCCCGTGTGGGTCCCAGGTGGGTGGCCCGCGGTCGGCTCGGGTC
>JBIOYL010000288.1:0-10795 GCA_044870185.1 Actinomycetes bacterium
GGCACCGCCGGCACGTCGGCACAGGACAAGATCAGAAACCAGTGGCGGCCTTCCCGTTTGACGCTGAGGGTCTTGACCCGGCCCTGGACCGGCCGGTAGGCGTGCACCTTGACCTGGTCAACCCCCAGCAGGTAGACGCGCTGCTGGTCCGCCAGCCAGCGGCAGCCGTCCCCGTCGGCCGGCCAGGTCACGGTGTCGAACCAGCCGCGGCCGTTGAACCTGGGGTAGCCGGGGGTCTGGCCCGCCTTGATGCGGCGGAAGAACGCCTGGAAGGCTCGGTCCAGGCGGCGCAGGGTGGCCTGCTGGGACGAGCACGACCAGCGGCCCTGCCCCTTGGGATCATCGCGGCGGATGTCCTTCAGCTCAGCGGACTGGTCGGTATAGCGCACGGTCACCCGGTGGGTCTGCCAGGCGGTGCGGCGGTGCTCCAGCGCGCCGTTGTACAGCTGCCGGTGGTCGTCCAGCATGGCGGTCAGCGCCCCGGTTTGCTTGGCTGTCGGGCGCAGGGGGAACTTGTAGGCGCGTCGCATGCCCGAAGTATCGCAGCTGGCTGTGACCGTGGGTGGTCAACCGCAGCGATTGTGGATGGTGGAAGGGGGTGGAGCGCCGATTCCTCTGCCGCCTGACCGCGGCAGTCCCCTCGGCGCGTCATGATGGATGCACGGGGGGGCGCGTCGATCGAGGTCGGCGTGTTCCCGCTGGACACCCCGCAGGTTCGCGAAGGGCCCACGGGCCCGGTGGTGCGCTTGACCGCGGGCCGCGTCGACAGCGGCCCGGCCATCGCCCGGGTCCTGGATGTGAGCGGGCCGGGGGTGTCGTACGGGACGCGGCCCGACGGCCGTGGCTTCGTGCGGGCCGAGCGAGCCACGATTGGCGGCCGCCACCATCTGACCTCTGCGATCGCCTGGCCCTACCATTGCGCGGCCGGCGTGGCCTGCCCGAAGGGGATCGTTCCGCGCGCCCTCAAGCTCGAGGCCTACGGCTACGACCGCGATTGGCGCAACGTGGACACGACCGCCAGGCAGCTGGTCGACACGATCCGACCGATCGGCAACGGGGTGGTGGCCCAGCCGGCCGGGGGCACGTCCCGCATGCCGGCTCGACGACGACATGGCTGCCCCCTTCTACGGGTCGTTCCAGGCCAGGGACGGCAGTGTGCTGATCTTCGCCGGCGTGCTCCGTGGGGTGCTGCCCTGCCAGCTGCGGCAACGGGCGGCCGTCACCATGACGCTGGCTGGCAGGCCCGCTCCGGTGCGGGGCAGCGGCGTTCCCGTGGTGTTGACCGGCCAGCTGCCCGAAGGCGGCACCGACGGGACGGGGACCATCGTGCTGACCTGGCGGTGGGCCAACTGGTGCGGGTCCAAGCAGGTGCGGGCCCAGCTCGTCGATCCCGATCGACCCGGCCAGCAGAGCCTGCTCACTTTCTTCAGCCCGACCCCGATCCATCCGCCTCGATGCGCCGACCGGTCCAAGCCCTCGACGTTCCAGGTCATCCACGTGGATCACTGACCGGCCCGCTGACCCGGTCGGGACCTGTCGAACTGGCCAGGCGAGCTCGGTGTTAGGCAAGCCGCCCGGCGGGAAGGCAGGGCCGGACACCGGCATCCGAGCGGATGCTGGCAGGTCGAAGGAGGTGCATCCATGCCGACCTGGTTGATCGTCCTCATCATCGTCGTCGCCGTTGCCATCCTGCTGTACGTGGCCTGGGTGACCGTTCGACGGCGCCGGACCGACCGGCTCCGGGGGCAGTTCGGGCCCGAGTACGAACGCACGGTGGCCGAGCGGGGCGACGCGCGAGCCGCCGAGTCCGACCTGGAGGCGCGGCGGCGCCGGCGCGAGCAGCTGGACATCCGCCCGTTGACGCCGTCGGCGCGAGCCCGGTACGCCGACGCCTGGCATGCCGCGCAGACCCGCTTCGTCGACACGCCCAACGAGGCCGTCCGCGAGGCGGACGTGCTCGTCATGGAGGTCATGCGCGAGCGCGGCTACCCGACCGACGACTTCGAGCAGCGGGCCGCCGACGTGTCCGTCGACCATCCCAACCTGGTCTCCAACTACCGCAAGGCACACACGATCGCCCAGGCGAGCGCGGACGGCAGCGCCACCACCGAGGATCTGCGGCGGGCGATGGTCCACTACCGCTCGCTGTTCGAGGAGCTGCTCGAAGGCGGGGACGAGCCACGGCGAACCGCGGAGGTGACCTGATGGAGCGGCGCGAGACCGACCTGACCACCGACGAGCTGGCCGCCGCCGGCCGGCGCACGACCCACGACCCGGACGACGGCGCCATCCGGGGCACGGGCGCCGTCCGCCCGCAGGACCCGGACTCCGGCTCGCAGCCGGATGAGGGGACCGACGGCCCGCAGCAGAACCCGAAGCCCGCCCAAGCGGAGGCGGCCGCGTCCACGGCGGTCGGCGACGCCGCGGCGTCCACGGCCGACACCAACGAGCCGCTGCTGGCGGCGGACGAGACCGCGGGGTTCGCCGGCCGCTGGGAGCGCGTTCAGGCCGAGTTCGTCGACCGGCCCCGGCAGGCGGTCGAGAACGCCGACCGGCTCGTCGCCGAGCTCATGCAGCACCTGGCGCGGCTGTTCGCCCGCGAGCGTGAGGGCCTGGAGCAGCAGTGGAGCCGCCAGGGAGAGGCCTCCACGGAGGACCTGCGCGTGGCCCTCCAGCGCTACCGGTCGTTCTTCCGGCGTCTCCTGTCGACGTGACGGCCGCCGGCCGCGGCCGCCTGCCGCCGGCGGGGGGCCGGGGCTCAGCCCTCGCCCTGCAGGTAGGCGGACAGCAACGCACGCAGGTCGGGAAGCTCGTCGCGCAAGCTGTAGCGGCGGTCCCGGCCGGTCCCGGCCTGCACCAGCCCCACCTGCCGCAGCAGCACCAGATGCCGGTGCGCCGTCGACTTGGCGAGGCCGGTGTGCTCGGCGAGCTCGGTCAGGGTGGCCGCGCCGTCCGCCACCCGGCGCAGGAGCCGCAGCCGCGTCCCGTCGGCCAGCGCCCGCGCGAGCTCGACCAGGTTCTCGGGGACGCGCTGCTGCTGGTCGGCCTGGCTTGTGACCGGGCAGCAGACGATCTGGACGCCGCCGTCCTGGCTGGTGTGCACCCACGGGCTGGTCAGCACGCTCGGCACCAGCAGCACCGTGTGCGCCGGCAGGTGCAGGTCCCCGTCGAAGACGAGCCCGCCGGTTGCCTCCTCGGCCAGGCGTGGCCAGCCGACCACCTGCGCACGCGCCTGCCACCGCTCGGCCTGCCCGTGCAGGCGTGACCTGAGCGCGGCCTCCTGCGTGGCGAACACCTCGTCACGCCAGCGGCGCAGCACACGCAGGGTGAGCGCATGTGCCCGCTTGGGCGTCGACGCGAGCAGTGCCCGCACGTACTGCGCCCAGCGCACGTCCGCCCCGGCGATCTCCAGCAGCCGGCCGACCGCCTGCCCGTCGCCGGCGGTCGCGCGCTCGAGCACCTCGGGCGGCACCCGCCCCTGCACGCTGTGGTAGCCGAGCAGGTGGAGGCGCAGCTCGTCGGGGGACAGCGCGGCGACGCGATCGATCAGGTCGGCGAGGTCACGCGGGGCCTCGGCCCGCCGGGCCAGGCCAAGCAGGTGGCCGAACACGGTTGGGGCGCCGGCGCACAGCCGGTCCACGTCGCTGGTGAGCCGGGCCGAAGCGGCGCGCCGCACGCGCCTGAACCAGCCGGGTCCGATGTCGTAGCTGCCAGGCGGCTCGTGTCCGGCGAACAGCATCAGCCCGAGGAGCGCCTCGTAGGCGGTGCCCACCTCGACGCGGATCGCGGGCCCGGGCAGCCGCGGCTCGAGTCGCCGCAGCCGCACCGTTCGTCGATCCGCGTACTCCATGTTCGCATGCTAGCGAACGGCATGGCCCGGGTGCACCGCCGGCCGGTGCCGTGGTTCGCATCCCGGCGGGCGTGTGCATGCCGCAGGTTGCTTGCCGGCAAAGAGCCTCGGCTCGGCAGGTGCCGCGCGACGCGCGTGTGCCGGCAGGTGGCTTGCCGGCAAAGGGTCTCGGCTCGGCGCGCGGCCGCGCGGCGTGGCGGCCGATCGAGGAATTCATTGCCGCCCAACGGATTGGACGCGCCGAGGTAGTTGACCTTCGAGGTCGGTGCCTCTAGCATGCAGCGATCAGAGGACGGGCCGGCCCGGCCCGTCCCAGGGGACGTTCCCCGATCGGGGTAAGGAGGCTCCCTTTGAACCGCAAGCAGCTCGTCGAGGCCATCCAGAAGCACACCGAGGTGGCTCGGGCGGACATCGACAAGGTGCTCGGCAGCCTCATCCAGCATACCCAGGCCGCGGTGAAGAAAGGCGAGCGGGTGTCGCTGGTCGGCTTCGGCACCTTCGAACGGCGCGACCGCAAGGCCCGCATGGCGCGCAATCCCCGCAGCGGAGAAGCCGTCAAGGTAAAGGCGACGAAGGTCCCCGTCTTCCGGGCTGGGCAGAGCTTCAAGGATGTGGTGAGCGGCAAGGCTGCCGCGCCCAGGCTGACGCCGGCCAAGTCGTCCGCCCGCGCGTCGGGCTCGAGGTCGGCCGCCAGGGCGACCGGCAGGCGCAGCGCGTCGGCAGCCAGGGCGACGACCGCCAGGGGGTCGAGCGGCCGCAAGAAGTAGCGCCCGCGAAGCCGTGAGGCCCCGCCCGGCGGGGCCTCACGCATGCCCGGGCCGTCGCGCCCGGTCGCTCTTCCAGGGCTGGCCTGTCCCGGGTCGGGCCTACTCGGGTCGGGTCTACTCCGGGTCCGGCAACGTGAGAATGTTGACGTAGGTGACCCGGGCGTCGCCGCCCTCGCCCTCGACCCGGAACTTAACCCGCTGGCCAAGGGTGAGCAGGCGCAGGCCCGAGCGGGCGAACGCCTCGGGCGGGACGTCGTAGGCGACCCGGTCGTCGGTCAGGACGACCGCGGCCTTGCTCGTGTGGTCGAAGCTCTTTACGGTGCCCTGCAGCATCAGGCCACTCCCTGCTCGCAGCTGGTTGGATCACGATGCCGAGGCAGGATACCGCCGAGGTGGGTGGGTCGCCGCCCGCCCGGCCGCGGGTGGGCCGCCACCGGGAGCTTGGCTCAGGCCGAGCGGCGCGGCTGCGAAGCCGGGCCCAGGCCGAACAGGGCCTCCCGGTGCCGGGGGCACAGCCCCAGCGGGTCGTCGGCCAGCGCGTGGCACTGCACGATCGCGGTCTTGCCGTCGATCAGCCGCTCGTCGTCCGCCCAGCAGCGGTTCGGGTCCACCGCGGCCTTGTACAGCGCGCGGGCGGCTGCCAGCTCGATGACCCGGTCGCCTTCTCGCATGCGTCTGCTCTCCGTCACGACCTCGTAGGTCGGCTTGCGTCGCGCCTGCCTCACCGCGGGCGGGTAACCCCCGTCCTGGCCGGGCAAACCACGCCGACGCAGGTCGTCTCGGCGCGGGGCTACCGGCTGCGGTGCCGCGGCGCGGGCGCGGCGGCGGCGGTCGCCTCGCGGGCCCGGCGGCGGCGGTCGCGTCGGCGCGGGCCCGCCGGCGGTGGTCGCCTCAGCGCGGGGCGAGCCGGCCGGCAAGACGCAGATCGCGCAGGCGCCGGGCGGTCACGCTGGCCGGGTCGACCCGGCTCGCCACGGCGGCCAGGTCGGCGACCGTGTCGACGTCGAGGCCGAGGCCGGGCGCCTCGACGCGCAGCGCCCCCGGGTGGGCCAGGTGGGCGGCGGCACTGTCCGGGCCGAAGGCGGGCGCGAAGGTGGCAGGGTCCTGCCAGGCCAAGACGTTCGTGCCGGTGCCGTCGACGTTCGTCACGACCACCACCGGCGCCGTGCCGGCCGCGTCCATCACGGTGCGCAGCTCGGCGGGCGACGCCAGCGGCAGGTCGGCGGCGACGACCAGCAGCCCGCCAGCACGACCCTTGCCGGCGGCCTTCGGCCCGCCGGCCGGGCGGAGCTCGGCGGCGTGTGCCGGTTCGCCGGCCGGGCGCATCTCGCCGCCGCCCTGCGGCGCGCCGGCCAGGCGGAGCTCGGCGGCGGCGCGCCGCAGGGCGGCGTTCAGGCCGGCCGCGCCGGGCGGCTCCTCGACGACCCGGCAGCCGAGCGCGTCGGCCCGCCGCCAGATCTCCCGGTCGGGCGAGACCACCACCGGGCGCTCGAGCCCGGGCACGGCCTGCACCGCGGCGACGACATCCTCCAGCATGGCGAGCACGAGCAGGCGCCGCTCGATCGGGCCGAGGTCCGGGGCGAGGCGGCGCTTGCCGTCGGCCAGCGCCTTCACGGGGATCAACGCGGTGAGCATGCCTGCGAGGGTACTATCGCGGCCAAGATGGCTCGAACCAACCGCGAACCGGTGTACGCGCTGGCCAAGCTGCTCATCCCTCCGGTGGTGCGCTTCTGGGTGCGCCTGGAGACGTGCGGGGCCATGAACATCCCACCCCACGGTCCGGTGATCATCGCCGCCAACCACCTCTCCTACTTCGATCCGTTGTGCCTGGCCACCTTCATCGACGCGGCCGGGCGCAAGGTCCGCTTCCTGGCCAAGGCAGAGCTGTGGGAGCACTGGTTCACCCGCTGGGCGCTGCAGGGCAGCGGCCAGATCCCGGTGTACCGGGAGACGCGGGATGCCGCCAAGTCCCTCGATGCGGCCGTGGAGGCCATGCGGCGGGGCGCGGCGCTGGCGATCTACCCGGAGGGGACCACCACCCGCAACGCGGACTTCTCACCGATGAAGCCCAAAAGCGGCGTGGCCCGGCTGGCCGCCCTGACCGGCGCGCCGGTCGTCCCGGTGGGCATGTGGGGGGCGCACCTGCTGTTCCGGCGCGGGCAGATCGGCCCGTTCCGGCGCGGCGCCCGGGTGGTCATCAAGGCCGGCCCGCCGATCGACCTCGGCCTTGGCCCGACGGCGTCGCTGGACGCGGTCAACGCCGGGCGTGACCGGGTGATGGAGGCCATCGGTGCGCTCGTCACCCAGGCGCGGCAGGGCTGGACCCCGCCGGCCTGGTACAAGGCGCCGTCACCCGGGAAGGCACGGGCCTAGACGCGATGCGTGCCGCCATGACCGTCCGTCCCGTGCCGCAGCCCGTCGAGCGCTTCCGGCCCGGCGGCGTGCTGGAGGGCATCGGCGTCGCGCTGCTGGAGACCGCGCTGTGCCTGCTGCTGGTCGCCCTCGCCACCCTCGCCGGCGAGCGCAGCCCGGCGACGGCCGGCCTGCTCGACGCCGCCGCGGCCCTGTGGGGGGTCTTCGCCGTCTACGGGTTCGCCGTGGCCGCGCTGCGTGCCCGGGTGTTCGGCGCCGACCTCGACGACGAGGGCGTCACGCTGCACACGGTCCTCGGCGCCCGCCGCCACCGCTACCAGGAGCTGTCGGCCGTCGAGGTCACCCGGGGGCGGACCCGGCTGGTGACCCGGGACGGCCGGCTCCACCGGGTGCGCGGCGTCCGCGGCCAGGCGCAGGGCGCCCGCTTCCGCACCCGCGTGCTGGCCCGGGCCACGCAGGCCGCCCGCGCCGCCCAGGCCGCCCGCGCCGCCCAGGCCGCCCGCGACCGCTCCGGGGCCGCTGCTAGGCTTGGCCCACAGGGCGAGGACGGGGGGGACGCCGCCCCGCCGGCACGCTCCGGCGGCTGACCGACCACGAGGGAGCGCATGCCCGACACCCCGGAGCGAGGCTTCGCCACCCGCGCCATCCACGGCGCGGCCCTGCCCGCGCCCGCCGAGGCGCCGCTGTCGACGCCGATCTGGCAGACCTCCACCTTCGCGTTCACCGACGCCGAGCACTACGCGCACACCCTGCGCCAGCCCGGCCAGGGCTACGTCTACACCCGCTACGAGAACCCCACCACGGCCGCGCTGGAGGCGACCATGGCCGACCTGGAAGGCGGGGCGCGGGGGCTCGCCACCGCCTCGGGCATGGGCGCCATCGCCACGGTCCTGCTGAGCCTGGCCTCCGCCGGCGAGCACCTGGTCGCCCAGCGCGACCTGTACGGCGGGACGTACTCGCTGCTCGGCGCCACGGCCGGGCGGCTCGGCATCCGCACCACGTTCGTCGACGCCGCCGACCCCACCTCGGCCGCCGCCGCGCTGCGCCCCGAGACCCGCGCGATCTACGCCGAGACGATCGCCAACCCGACCATGACCGTGGCCGACCTGCCCGCCCTGGCCGAGGTGGCCGCCGCCGCCGGCGTGCCGCTGGTGGTCGACAACACGGTCGCCTCGCCCTACCTGTGCCGGCCGCTCGAGCACGGCGCCGCGATCGTGGTGCACTCGGCCACCAAGTACCTCGGCGGGCACAGCGACGTGGTCGGCGGCGTCGCCGTGTTCGCCGACCCCGCCCGTCATACGGCGGCCTGGAAGACCATGATCGACCTCGGCGCCTCGCCCGACCCGTTCGCCGCCTGGCTGGTGCTGCGCGGGCTCAAGACGCTCGCCCTGCGCATGCAACGCCACGGCGCCAACGCCCGCCTGCTCGCCGAGCTGCTCGACGCCCACCCCAAGGTGACCCGCGTGTACTGGCCCGGCCTGCCCTGGCATCCGACCGCCGCCCTGGCCGCCAAGCTGCTCGACGGCGACCCGGGCCTGCTGTCGTTCGACCTGGCCGGCGGCCGCGAGGCCGGCCGCCGCTTCATCGAGGCGACCCGGCTGGCCCGGCTCGCCCCGTCGCTCGGCGGCCCCGAGACGCTCGTGTCCCACCCGGCCTCCACCACCCACCGGCAGCTCGACGCCGCCGCGCTCGCGGCGGCCGGGATCGGCGCGGGCATGGTGCGGGTGTCGACCGGGCTGGAGGACGGCGCCGACCTGGCGGCCGACTTCGCGCACGCCCTGGAGGTGGCATGACCCGCAAGCTGCGTCTCGCGCTCGTGTACGGCGGCCGCTCGGCCGAGCACCCGGTGTCGGTGGTGTCGGCCCGCTCGGTCATGGAGGCGCTCGACCCGGACCGCTTCGAGGTCGTGCCGATCGGCATCACCCGCGACGGCGCCTGGATGCTGCCGGCGACCTCCCCGCTCGAGCTGCGCGCAGCCGGCGGCGCCCTGCCCGAGGTGCAGGCGGCGGGCAGCGCGATCGCGCTCCGCCCCGACCGGCGGGGCGGCGCCCTGACGGCCGGCGAGGCCGGCAGCGTCGACGTCGTCTTCCCGCTCCTGCACGGCCCCTACGGGGAGGACGGCACCGTCCAGGGGCTGCTCGAGCTGGCCGACCTGCCCTATGTCGGCAGCGGCGTGCTCGCCTCCGCGCTGGCCATGGACAAGTCGATGGCCAAGGTCGTGTTCGCCGAGGCCGGCCTGCCCCAGGCCCCCTACCTGGTGGTACGCGAGCGCGCCTGGCACACCGAGCCGGAGCGCGTCACGCTCGAGATCGCCGAGCGCCTGGCCTACCCGGTGTTCGTCAAGCCGGCCCGGCTGGGCTCCTCGATCGGCGTCACCAAGGCCGCCACACCCGACGGTCTCGGCGCCGCCCTGCGGGCCGCCTTCGGCCACGACGCCAAGGCGCTGGTCGAGCAGGCGGTCGCCGGGCGGGAGCTCGAGTGCGGCGTGCTCGGCAACGACGCCCCCGAGGCGAGCGTGGTCGGCGAGATCGTGCCCGCCCACGAGTTCTACGACTTCCAGGCCAAGTACCTCGACGAGTCCAAGCTGCTCGTCCCCGCCCCGGTGCCGGCCGAGGTGGCCGCGCGTGTGCGCGAGCTCGCCCTGCGCGCCTACCGGGCGATCGACTGCGAAGGCTTCGCCCGCATCGACTGCTTCTACGACGAGGCGGCCGGCGAGGTGCTGCTCAACGAGGTCAACACCATCCCCGGGTTCACGCCCAAGAGCATGTTCCCCATGCTGTGGGCCGCCTCCGGCCTGTCCTACCCGGACCTGATCGCCCGTCTGGTCGACCTCGCCCTGGAGCGCCATGCGGCCAAGAAGGCGTAGGAAGGAGGAAGCCGACGTGTTCGAGCGCTTCACCGGGCGGGCCCGGCGGGTCGTCGCGTCCGCCCAGGAGGAGGCCCGGCTCCTCAATCACAACTACATCGGCACCGAGCACCTGCTGCTCGGCCTGGTCCGCGACGGCGACGGGGTCGCGGCGCGCGCCCTGGCCGAGCTCGGCATCTCGCTGGAGGCCCTCCGGCGGGAGGTCGAGGAGATCATCGGCCGGGGCCAGAACGCCCCGGCCGGGCACATCCCGTTCACGCCGCGGGCCAAGAAGGTGCTGGAGCTGTCGCTGCGTGAGGCGCTGCAGCTCGGCCACGACTACATCGGCACCGAGCACATCCTGCTCGGCCTGGTCCGCGAGGGCGAGGGCGTGGCCGCCCAGGTGCTGATCAAGCTGGGCGCCCCGCTCCCCCGGGTGCGCGAGACGGTGCTCGCATTGACCGCCGGCCACGCCGGCCCGGAGCGGCCGGCCGGCGAGCCGGCCGCCGTCCAGGCGCCGCTGTGGTCGTGGGCGGCGTCCAGCGTCGAACCGGCCCTGGTCGAACCGCCCGAGCTGCGCCGGGTCATCCCCATCGCCAAGGGCTTCGAGCTGCCGGCCGGGCGGCGCCTGACGGTCGTCTCGGTCGAGCTGTGGTCGGTCGGCGGCGAGCTGCGCTACACGCTGGCCGCCCCCGGCGCCGACCTGGAGCGGCCCGAGGCGTCGGTGGCGGAGGGCTGGCGGCTCGGCGACGACGCCGGCACCGACTATCAGGTCGTCGGGCACCGCACGGCCGGCAGCCGGGCCGCCTGGAGTGGCGCCATCCGGTTCGTCCCGTCCCCGGTGCCGGACGCGACCGTGCTGACGGTGGCGCTGGAGACGCCGGCGGGCGGCGAGCCGCTGCGCATCGAGGTGCCGCTGGACGGCGGCGTGGCGTTCCGCGGCACCGGCACGGCATAGCG
>JBIOYL010000289.1:0-2574 GCA_044870185.1 Actinomycetes bacterium
CCAGCCGGCACCGGGCCGCCGCCGGCTCGTCCGGCTGCCGCCGCCCGGCATCCCGGCCGCGCTCGGCGGCCGGGCGTCCCTCGGCGGCCGGGCCTCCCTCGGCTCGCCGAGCAGGCCGGCCGACCTGGCGTCCTGGCGGGCGAGCCGGCAGGCGGGCGGGCGGCCGCCCACCCCGCCCGACCCGGGTCCGGCCGACCCGGGCCCGGCCGACCCGGCGGGCGGGGGCCCACCGGGCCCTACCGGGCAGGCGAGCGAGTGGCCGCTGCTGGCGGCGGTCACCGTGCCGGCCGCGCTCGGCCCGGGCGCCGCCGCCCGCATCGGGCGGGCCCTGGCCGCCGAGGCGGGCCGGGGTGGCCCGCTCGGCCTCATCGCCATGGGCGACCTGTCGGCCCGCCGCACCCCCTCGGCGCCCGGCGCCTTCCATCCCGGCGCCGCCGCCCACGACCGGCTGGTCGCGGCCGCGTTCGCCGCCGCCACCCCGGCCCGCCTGCTCGACCTGGACCCGGCCGCGGCGCGGGAGCTGCGGGTCGGCGGCCGGGTGCCGCTGCAGGTGCTGGCCGGGGCGGTCGGCGACCGGACCGGCCTGGCCGGCCGGGTGCTGTACGACGACGCCCCCTACGGCGTCGGCTACGTCGTCGGGGTGCTGGCGCGCCGGTGAGCGCACCGCCGCTGCCGGGGTCGGGGAGCGTCCGCGACGCTGCCGCGGCCGGCCCCCGCCGCCCGGGCCCCGTGCTGGCGGTGGTGGGGCCGACCGCGTCGGGCAAGACCGGCCTGGCGCTGGACGTCGCCGAGCGGCTCGACGCCGAGATCGTCAGCGCCGACGCCATGCTGGTGTACCGGGGCATGGACATCGGCACGGCCAAGCCGTCGCCCGCCGAGCGGGCCCGCGTGCCCCACCATCTGGTCGACGTGGTCGACCCGAGCGAGGAGTTCTCGGTCGCCCGCTTCCAGCCGCTGGCCCGGGCCGCCGTCGCCGACGTGCTCGCCCGCGGGCGGGTGCCGCTGCTGGTCGGCGGCTCGGGCCTGTACTTCCACGCGGTCGTGGACGACTTCGCCTTCCCGCCCACCGACCCGTCGGTCCGGGCCCGCCTGGAGGCCGAGGCCGGGCGGACGGGGCCGGCCGCCCTGTACGCCCGCCTGGCCGCCGCCGACCCGGCCGCGGCGAGCCGCATCCAGCCGGGCAACCTGCGCCGCACGGTGCGAGCGCTGGAGGTGATCGAGCTGACCGGCCGGCCGTTCTCGTCGTTCCGCGCCGCCATGGACGCGCCCGTCTCCCGCTACGAGCTGACCGTGGTCGGGCTCGACCCGGGCCGCGAGGCGCTGCGCCGCCGGGTCGCCGAGCGGGTCGCCGCCATGGTCGAGGCGGGCCTGGTCGCCGAGGTCCGCCGGCTGGCCGCGACGCCGCTGTCCCGCACGGCCCGCCAGGCGCTCGGCTACAAGGAGCTGCTCGACGCCTTCGAGCAGGGCGGCCAGGTCGAGGCGGCCGTGCAGCAGATCGTCGCCCGGACCCGCGCCTACGCCCGCCGCCAGCTCGCCTGGTTCCGCCGGGACCCGCGCATCCGATGGGGTACGCTTGGCCCCGGGCCGGAGCGCGCACGCTGGGCCCGCGCGGTGTTCGAGCAGGGGATGGCGACGTGGAGTTCGTGAAGGCGCACGGCACGGGCAACGACTTCGTCGTGGTCGAGGACCTGCCCGGCCACTACGACCCGACGCCCGAGTTCGTCCGCGCGGTGTGCGACCGCCACTTCGGGGTCGGCGCCGACGGGCTGATCCGCATCACCCGTGGCGCCAGGGCCCCGTACTTCATGGACTACCACAACGCCGACGGGTCGGTGGCCGAGATGTGCGGCAACGGGGTCCGCGTGGTCGGCAAGTACCTGTCCGACCACGAGTTCGTGGCCGGCTCCTTCGACCTGGAGACCAGGGCCGGCGTCAAGCGCCTGGAGCTGCACTACGCCGACGACGGCTGCGTCGAGCAGGTGACGGTCGACATGGGCGCGCCGAGCTTCGCCCGCGCCGACCTGCCCATGACCGGCACCGGCCAGGCGCTGGCCTGCCCGCTGGAGGCCGGCGGCCAGAGGTTCGTCGTCACCTGCCTGTCCATGGGCAACCCGCACGCGGTGCTGTTCGTGGACGACGTCGACCAGGCGCCGGTCGGCACGGTCGGGCCGTTGCTCGAGCGCCACCCGGCGTTTCCCCGCGGGACCAACGTCGAGTTCGTCCAGGTCGTCGACCGGACGCTCGCCCGCCAGCGCACCTGGGAGCGCGGGGTGGGGGAGACCCTGGCCTGCGGCACCGGCGCCTGCGCGGCGGCCGTGGCCGGCCAGGTCCGCGGCCTGCTCGGGCCGCGGGTCACGGTCGAGCTGCGCGGCGGCCGCCTCCAGCTCGAATGGTCGCCCGGCTCCACGGTGCGCATGACCGGCCCGGCCAACGAGGTCGCCCACGGCACCCTGACCGGCGACCTGCTGGCGCTGTCCGGCGCGGGTCTGCGCGTCGGCCACCTGCCCGGCCTGCGCCACGGCGGCTCCCACCCCAACGACCCGCCCCCGCCGGAGGGGTCCGGGGAACCCCAAG
>JBIOYL010000290.1:0-9473 GCA_044870185.1 Actinomycetes bacterium
TGGTCGGCCTTGGCCTGGTCGTGGCCACCGACGGCGGGGTGCCGGTGTGCTCGTGGGCCTACCCCGGCGACCGCCCCGACGTCACCCAGTTCGCTGCGGTCGTGGGTGAGCTGGTGGCCCGCTGGCACGAGCTTGGCGCCCAGCCAGACCAGCACACCTTGGTCTTCGACGCCGGTCAGGACTTGAGCTTGCCCCGGTTCGGTAGACACCTCAACGATTGGCGAGTGTGCTCGCCAGGAGGGAGTGGTCGTGCCGAACCGGGGCAAGCTCAAGGTGGTGCGGCAGCGGCGGTGCCTCGCCGGTGGGCCGCCGGCGGCGCGCCCGCCGGACTGTTCCGGGCGGGATCCGCTGGGCAACCGCCCGTGCCGACTGGTCCGCGGGCACGTCCATGACCCCTCCAACCCAAGGCGACCAGCCGCGCGACAGCGTCGCACTTGCGCGCGGTGCACCGCGGGCACGCACTGACGCCGCTGTCATGGCGACCGCCCACCTGCCAGCGGCCGCCAAGCCCCATCGGCCCAAACGATCTGCCATCACGACCGTGCGATGCGCCGATCACGGTCCAGCCTAGCCGCCCTCCCGCCAAAGCAGAAGCGGCATCCATCCGGACGCGACCAGCAGTCCCGACCAGACGACTGCCACGACCACCGCCAACCGACCGCCGAGCACCAGGCGCCGGGCGACCCGCTCGCGGTCGTGCACGGGCCCTGGCCAGACGTGGGCCGCGGCTCGGGCGGGGCTGTCAGGCCGCAGCGATGCTGCCCGCGCTATCGTGCCGGCATGGTGCGGCCACCCCAAGGCCCCGAAGGCCACGCCACGACGCCTGGAGGACCAGCCGCCGCTCCAGGCTGTTCCCCGGCCGGTGGTTGGTCCACGCCGACCTGCACAACCACACCTGGCTGTCGGACGGCGCAGGCGACCCCGGGGCGCGCGTTCGCCTGCCTGCGAGCGGCCGGGTTGGACGTGGCCGCCATCACCGACCACAGCCGCTGGGCCTCGGCCTTCCTGGGCCTTGTCGGTGCGCCCGGCTGGACCGGCATTGACGGCCGGGCGTGGCTGCGGACCGCATCCCTGGCCGACGCGGCCAACGTCGATGAGTGAGTATGTGGGGGCTGGGTGTTGCTGGGCTTCCTGACCCGCACAGCGATGGACGCTGCAAGGATGCTCGGTGTCGGGATGCTCCCGGGCTTCCTGACCCGCACTCCGATTGACGGCTGTTGTTCCTCGGATCTGTCGGTGGCCCGGGAGCACCCGACCAGGCGCTCGCCTCGTCGACGGTGTGACCTCAGGAGAGCCTGGTCAAAGGCGCCCCATCACTGTCTTGTCCGCTGCCTCGGCGAGCCGGCGTCGACCTCGCACGTTGGACGAGCCGAGGAGGCCGACATGGACAGCATCCCACCGACCAGCCGCGTGGTCATCGGCGGCATCGACATCCACAAGGACCTGCACGTCGCCGCGGTCATCGACAGCGCCGGCGTCATGCTTGGCACCGAGGCGTTTTCCACCACCCGTGCCGGCTACCGTGCCCTGACCCGCTGGCTGCGTGGCTTCGGGGATCTGCGGCTGGTGGGCATCGAGGGCACCGGCAGCTACGGTGCTGGGGATCACCCGCCACCTTGGCGAGGCCGGCATCGAGGTGGTCGAGGTGGACCGGCCCGACCGTAGCGACCGGCGCCGGCGTGGCAAGAACGACACCATCGACGCCGAGCAGGCCGCCCGCGCCGCCCTGGCCGGGCGGCGCACCAGCATCCCCAAGGCCACCGACGGCAAGGTCGAGGCCCTGCGGGTGCTGCGGCTGACCCGCACCAGCGCGGTCAAGTCTCGCCGCGCCGCACTGCAGCTGCTGCGCAACCACATCGTGGCGGCCCCCGAGGAGCTGCGCGAACCAGGTCCGCAACCTCACCCGCATGCAGCTGCTCCGCACCTGCGCCGGCTGGCGGCCCGACACCAGCGGCTTCCGCGACCCGGTCTGCGCCACCCGGATTGCGCTGCAGTCCCTGGCCCGGCGGATCCTTGAGCTCGACGACGAGATCGCCGACCTCGACCAGCTCATCACCACCCTGGTCGGTGAGCTCGCCCCGCGGCTGGTGGCCGCGACCGGGATCGGCGTGGAGACCGCCGGGCAGCTGCTGACAACCGCCGGCGACAACCCCCAGCGGCTGCGCAGCGAGGCCGCGTTCGCGATGGGGTGTGGGGTGGCGCCGCTGCCGGCCTCCTCGGGCACGACCCAACGCCACCGGCGCAACCGGGGCGGGGACCGCGACGCCAACAGCGCGCTGCACCTGGTCGTGATCACCCGCATGCGCGTCGACCAACCCACCAAGGACTACGTCGCCCGCCGCGCCGCCGAGGGTCACTCCCAGCCCGAGGTCATCCGCTGCCTGAAGCGCTACGTCGCCCGCGAGGTCTACTACCTGCTCAAGCCACCAACCCAGGCAAACGGGAAGTCTCGAGCCGCTTGACAAACAGGAGAGCATCCACGGCAGCAAGTACCTGAACATCCGCTACACCCAGCGCCTGGCCGACGAGGGTGCCGTCACCTCGGTCGGCTCGAAAGGCGACAGCTACGACACTCAACGCCCTGGCTGAGGCGGTCAACAGCCTGGACAAGGCCGAGCTGGTCGGCCCACGTGGGCCGTGGCGCACCGCCGAGCAGGTCGAGCTGGCCACCCTGGCCTGGGTTGGGTGGTGGAACCAGCGCCGGCTGCACGGCGCGCTCGATCACATCCTCCCTGCAGAACACGAAGCCATCTACTACCGTGAGCACCAACAGCCCAAGGAGGTCGTGTAAACTCAACCGTCCAGGCCTCCATCAAACCCAAGGCAGTTCAGCCTGGTGTGCCGGGGCCTACTAGGGAGGTCGGGTCAGATGGATTCCCAGGCACCCTCCAAGCTGGATCGCCGGTCGTTCCTCAAGCGGGCTGGGATCGGCTCCATCGCACTGGGCTCGCTCCCTTTGCTCGCCGCAACCCCTGCGGGGGCGAGCAGGCGGGCGGCGGGCTTTAACTTCACGGCGATTAGCCAGGCCGGCACCATCGGCAGCGTTGTGCACGCCGTCAACATGGCCGGATCGGGGACGATCGAGAAGGACGACGTCGAGGGTGGCGGCCACTTCCAGCATTACGACCTGGCGTCGGCGCCGCCGCGGACGATCATCGCTGCCGGCGCGTGGAAGGCGAAGCGGTTGGTGAGCTTCGACCCCATCGGCACCTGGGGCGTCATCACGGCCGGCGTGCTCGTTACGCAGATCGAGCTCAGGCAGACGATACCGTCGCGGGCAGTTGTCGCTGCAACGCTCAAGGTCGTCTGCAACGTGGGGTCAGGGGGGTTCGAGACCGGCCAGCCCGAGGGATTCACGCTCACCGTGCCCGGCGCTCCCTTCGGTGCGTTCGTACCAATCGGAGCTGGGATCACGGTCTTCACGACCATTGCGGTGGTCGACTGACTGGACAGACCTGGCGCGAACGGGAAGGCGGTCGGGGCTCAGGCGCACGTGCCCTCGCGTGAGGAGGGGTCGACAGCCTGCTGTGGACGCGCGCTGGGCGTGGGGTGTGGGAACTCAGACATTGGCTGTGAGCTGTGGGTTCGTCACTGCGGCTTGGTAGGTGCTGCCACTATCCCCACGACCAAGGCCCCCGATGCTGCCGAAGCTCGCCTACCTCACCCTCTGCCGCCCGGTGCAGCTCCTCGCCCTGCTCGCCCGCGGCGACGCTGCCAAGGACTCGGGAGACCTTGGGGCTACACCACCAGCTCGCCGTGCTCCGCCGCCAAGCCCCTCGCCCAAGCCCGAAACCTGCCGACCGGGTGCTGCTCGCCGCCATCGGCCGGGTGCTCCCCCGAACCCGCTGGTCCTGCTTCCTCCGTCGCGCACGAACCGACGTCGGGCGCATGGTCAACCGGCCGATGAGCCAGCGGCGAGGGTGCGCGAACCGGCCTGGTGAGTCCAACCTGCCTCGCGCCCATGCCTCCCTGGCGCGGAGCAGGCCGCCGTGACGGACCGTCAAAGGACGTGCGCCGGCCCGACTGCGGCCCCCAGCGAGGCGAGCATGGGCAGCCGCGCTCCATCCTCGGACTCGCGTCGGCGCAGACGAGCATCGCAAGGCCGGTCAGGTGCACTCGTTGCTGTCACCGGAACGCGTAGGCTGGCAAAGCGATCATCAACCAACAACGGGCAACGACGACCGGGCCATGGCCCGGCGGGGGGACGGCAAGATGCGGGTTGAGTTCACGCCCTCACCGGCACTGTACCCGTTCCAGTCACGGTGGTTGGAGACCGACGGCATCCGGGTGCACTACGTCGACGAGGGGGCGGGCCGGCCGATCTTGATGTGCCACGGCAACCCGACCTGGAGCTTCCTGTACCGCAAGCTCATCGGGCGCCTGCGGGGCCAGTTCCGCTGCGTGGCCATGGACTACCCGGGGTTCGGGCTGTCGGATCGCCCGGAGGACTACGGGTACACCCCAGCCGAACATGCGCGGATCGTCGGCCGCCTCGCCGACCGCCTGGAGCTGGACGGCTTCATCGTCATGGGTCAGGACTGGGCGGCCCCATCGGCATGTCGGTCGCCGCCCAGCGGGCCGGGCGGGTTGACGGCCTGGTGTTCATGAACACCTGGTTCTGGCGGACCGACCGGCTCGGCATGCAGCTGTTTAGCCGGGTGATGTCCAGCCGGCCGCTGCAGCGGCGGATCCTGGAGCGCAACTTCTTCGTCGAGCGGATCATGCCCCGCTCGGTGCGCCATCCGCTCGAGGCAGAGGCGATGGAGCACTACCGCCGCGCCCAGCCCACGCCCCAGGCACGCTGGGGGGTGGCGGAGTTCCCCCGCCAGATCCTGGCGTCCGGCGCGTGGCTGGAGCGCCTGGCCAGCCAGGCGACGCAGGCGCTGCGGGACAAGCCGGTGCTGCTGGTGTGGGGGATGAAGGACCCGGGGTTTGGCAGCCGCAAGGTCATCGGGCGCTGGCAGCGGTCCTTCCCCAGCGCGGAAGTCGTCGTGCTGGCCGACGCCAACCACTTCATCCAGGAGGACGCCCCCGACGAGATCGCCGACGCGGTCGCCAAGAAATTCGGGTAGCCCGGCTTCTGCTCCGTGACGGCAAGGATCAGGTCGCGCAAGCACTACGCACCGCCGGGCAGGCCGGATCGCCTGAGGAGCTGGTCCGGCTCGTGCGCGCCTATGGTGTCGGGGACCCCGGGTCCTCGCCGCGCTCCGCGCGATTCCCCGCGCGGTTCGTGCCGGTGGCCGCCGCGCACTGGCGTACCTGGACAGGCCCATCCGCATCCCCAGGTCTGGGAGACCTCTCGGCAGCGGGTACACGATAGCGTGGGGTGTCAGAGCTCACCTCGTCACGCCGCCCACGCGTATGCGTGGATCAGTCACCGAGGCTCCCGCGACGACGCAGCTGAGGAGGGGCCGGCGGACTCGTTGCGTGTGGGTGCCAGGTATTCGGTCACGTCATGCGACCTGCGCATACTCGTGGTGGGATCGTCACCGATGCCACCTGGCCACGGAGCTCCTCCGGAATCGGGAGCCTGAGCGGGAGGCTGGCCTGCAGGAGCGAGACGCCGAATGCGGCCTCGAAGGCGGCACGGTTTCCGGTAACGAGGAACCCCACCTGCATCGGGATACAGTCAAGACCCCGTTCCCGGAGCCAGTGCTCCACACGCTCCCCGGCCTCCCGGTCGGCGAGCTCCACGATCCCCTCAATGTAGGAGTCATCGATGATGGGATAGATCCTCCCAAGCCACATCCAGAAGCCCTTCCGACTCGGGGCCCCTTGCCGACGTTGCTCCCCAGAGGGCTAGAGCCGCTCGCGACTGTATCCCCCTTTCGGATCCCGGGTCGAGGCACCTTCACGCGCACGGCTGTCCCGCCGCTGCATCCCTTGCCTCGTCTTCGTCGACCAGCGCTCTGACCCGACCTCGACCGCCCCAGAGAGCGCACACCAAGCAAGGGAACACACGTGGGCTGCCGGTCCTCAACGCTCTTGGCCAGTGAGCCTCATGTCGCCGGTGCGGCAGACAACGCGAACGCCTCCGCGGCGCTGGATCCGCCCGGTCCTGCGCGGCGTGCCTGGACCGGCTCCTGGCGATCGCCTAGCGGTTTCCCGGTCAGGCGGTGGCGGGCGGCGTGCTGCGCTGGCGTGGGGCGCGGCGCGTGCGCGGGGTGCCAGCCGTGGTGGTGGACCCGGGCTTGCGCCCCCGCTTCTTCAGCGTCTTGCCCACACCCTCCAGCTTCAGGTCGCGGTAGTTCTGCTCGGAGAGATCGAGCTGCTGCGTCGAGCCGTCCGGGTGGCGGATCGACAGCTGATAGGCCTGGCCCGCAGGGATCTCGGACTGGTCGATGTCCGAGACGTACATCGTGACCGTCTTGGTGCCCATCGGAACCCCTTCCCTGGCCGATCGGCGAGTGGAAACCGATTGGCCGCCATTTCGGTTAGGTGACCACCGCTCCCTCCGGCTTATTTTGCCACCGATGAACCCGTAGGGTCAGAAACTCGACGTCATGCCGCGACCTGGTAGTACCCGTGAATCAGGCCGCCAAGACGTCCCGCTGGGCGCTGGCAGGGACCATAACAGCGCCACGCTCGGATCCGTCGTCGACAACGGTCGGTGGCGAAGCTCAAGGCTTCGGTGCGGCCGCTCGTCTTGCGCAAACGGGCCGAAGGGAAGGGTCGAAGGAGGCGCTGCGGTGCCTGAGGCGGCGGCTTGCTGACATGGTCTATCGCAGGCTGCTCCGCGACGCTTCCGCCCCAGCGACCGCAGCGATTTGACACAGAGAGGTGTCCGTGGCCATGTGAAAGTCCCGTCTGTGGCCACCAAGAAGTCCCCACCCTCCGATGACCTGACCGTTGCCCCGACATGGGGTGGGCGGCCCTCGAGGCCGGTCATGGTGGTGGTGCCACCCACTCACTTGCCGGTTCGAGGAGCCGCCCTGATGAAGTCTGCGGGGGAACAGTTGGACATCGTCAACGCCTACGCCGAGCTCGGCAGCTACCGCGCCGTCGCCACGCTGTGCGGTACCACCCACAAGACCGTGCGCCGCATCATCGAGCGCCACCGTGCCGGGACGTTTGGGCAGCGGTCCCGCCCACCCCGGCGGCCACGCAACACCGACCATGTTGCTGACCTGATCGCCCGCAGGATGAAGGCGACCGACGGGCGGACTTGGCCAAGCGGCTGCTGCCGGAGGCACGGGCGGCCGGCTATGCCGGCTCGGCCCGGAGCTTCCGCCGCGCGGTCGCGCCCATTCGAGCCGACTGGTGCCGACACCGGCGCATCTACCGACCTTGGCTTGCTGCGCTCGGTGAGCATCTCGTGATCGACTGGGGTACCGAGGCGGGCCTGCAGGTCTTCTGCGCGGTGCTGGCCTGGAGCCGAGTGCGGTTCGTGCGCTTCGCCCGTGACCAGCGGCGCGAGACCACGCTTCGGCTGCTCGCCGAGTGCTCGGAGGCATTGGGGGGCGTGCCCCGGGTGGTGCTGGCCGACCGCATGGCCTGCCTGAAGGCCGGCATCGTGGCCACTGTGGTCGTCCCGCACCCCGACTACGTGCGCCTGGCGGCCCACTACGGCTTCCGGCCCGACTTCTGCGAGGCAGGCGATCCTCCATTAACCGGCCAATCTGCTTGCCTGATTTGACCGATTGATTGGCCGGTTTTGGGGTATCCATTTAACCGGAGGTCGGCAGGTCAGCGGCTCACCAGGGCCGGTCCGCAGGGGCGCTCCAAGCTAGCGGAGTGGCCGCGGGCTCCGGTTAAATGGATACCCCCATGGCCGGTTAATGGAGGTTATCCGGGCCCGAAGGGCGGACCAATCTCCGATTGGCCGGATAACCGGAGTCCAAGGGTGTGGTGGAGGCGCTGGTCGGCTACGCCAAGGCCCACCTGGGGTCGTGTCTAGTGGCGCCGGCTGGAGCGGCCTGGCCGACGCCAACGCCGCGGCGGTGGCCTGGTGCGCCGAGGTCAATGCCCGCACCCACGCCGAGACCCGTGCGGTGCCAGCCGAGCGCTTGGCGACCGAGCGTGGAGTCCTCCGCCCACTGCCCGGCCTGCGGCCACCGCTGCGCCGTGGCGAGCGCCGCAAGGTCGACCGGCTGGCGACCGTGCGCTTCGGCTCGGCCCGCTACTCGGTCCCGGCTCGGCTGGTCGGTCAGACCGTCGAGGTGGCGGCCGACGACCATGAGGTCACGATCTGCCACGGTGACGCCGAGGTCGCCCATCACCCGCTGATCGCCCCGGGTGAGGCGTCGATCTGTGACGACCACTATGGCGGGCCACGCGGCAACGGCGGGCGACCAACCAGGGCCATCCGTCCTCGCAGCCAGGCCGAGCGGGCGTCTGTGGCACTTGGACCGGTGGCCGAGCAGTTCCTGCGAGCCGCAGCCGCCGCCGGCACGCCTCGGCTCGCCACCGAGCTGGCCGAGATCGTCGCCCTCGCCGCCGCTCATGGTCACCCGGCCCTGCTCGCCGCGCTGGAACGGGCGGCGAGCTTCCGCAGCTGGAGTGCCGGCAGAGCCCCTTTCGCCCGCTCGCGGACAGGAGCACAGTTGGCGCTGGCGAGCGTCTTGCAGCAACGCCGGCGCCGTGGTTGCTTCGGCCCGGAACCATACTTGAGCCGGAGGCCGCCGGGATGAACCTGCTCGGTCGGCGTCGTGTCCTCTGGGACTACCTGCGCGGCGCCCTGTGGGTCCTGCCCAGCCTCTCGATCGTGGCCTTCCTGGCGGCCGGGGCGGTGCTGTCGCGCGTGTCGATCGGCGACGACTCCCCGTTGCGGGGGCTGGCCTTCCGGGGCACGCCCGAGGACGCCCGCGGGCTGCTGATCGTGGTGTCGGCCACCATGATCACGGTCACCGGCCTGGTGTTCGCCCTCACGATCGTGGCCTTGCAGATCGCCTCGGGGCAGTACTCGCCGCGGCTGCTGCGCAACTTCATGCGCGACCGCGGCACCCAGCTGGTGCTGAGCATCTTCGTGGGCGCCTTCGCCTACAGCACCGCCGGGCTGTACACCGTCGGCGTGCCGAGCGCCGGCCAGCAGGCGTTCGTTCCCCGGCTGGCGGTCTCGGGGTCGTTGGCGCTGGGGCTGGCCAGCGTCGGTGTGCTCGTCTACTACATCCACCACCTCGCCCACTCGATCCAGATCGACACGATCATGAGCACGGTCGAGCGCGAGACCCGCGGCGTCATCGACGACCTCTACCCTGACCAGCTTGATCGGCTGGCGCCGGAGGACCGCTGTCCCGACCCGCCCGCCTGGGCGGTCGTCCTCCCGTCCGAAGCCTCGGGGTACCTCCAGGCCGTCGAACCCGAAGCGCTGGTCCAGGCGGCGACAAGGCACGACCTGGTCGTCCGACTCGCCAAACTGGTGGGCGAGCACGTCGTGGCCGGCACGCCGCTGGCCTGGGCCTGGCAGCGGGAAGGCGACCACGCACCGGCGGATCCCGAGCGGCTGCGGGTGGCGCTTCGCGACGCGGTCCGCA
>JBIOYL010000291.1:0-9059 GCA_044870185.1 Actinomycetes bacterium
GCAGAACGTGGGACGGCGTTCCTGCGGGACCGCGGCATCCGGAAGCAGCGCTGGGCCGGCCGCTCCTGGGCCGGCCGCTCCTGGGCCGGCCGCCGACGGGCCGGCACTCCAGCCCGGGGCCCCCTTCGGGCGTGCCCTACCCGGGCCGGCCGCCGTCGGGCCGGGCATCTCCTGGCCGGGCGCTGTCGGGCCGGGCGCCGTCGGGGTCGGGCGCGGGCGCGGCGCCGACGGCGTTGGGTGGGGCGCCGTCGGGCGCGGGCGAAGCGCCGAGCGTGCGCCGCAGCTGGGCCAGGCCCATCGGGCCGACCCCCAGCGCGCGCGTGTGGAACGCCTTCAGGTCGAAGGCCGCGCCGGCCACACGGCGGGCATCGGAGCGGGCCGCCAGCCACTCGCGCTCGCCGACTTTGTAGCTGATCGCCTGCCCGGGCCAGCCGAGGTAGCGGTCGACCTCGCTGCGCACGAACGGCTCGGGCATGCCGCCGCGGTCGACCAGGAAGGCCAGCGCCCGCTCGGGCGTCCAGATGGCGCCCGGCCCGAAGCCCTCCCCGCCGGGGATGGGCAGCTCCAGGTGCAGGCCGATGTCGACCACGATCCGCATCGCCCGGAACAGCTGCTGGTCCAGCATGCCGAGCTCGTAGTCGGGGTTGTCGAGGTAGCCGAGCTCGCCCATGAGCCGCTCGGCGTACAGCGCCCAGCCCTCGCCGTGGCCGGACACGAACCCCAGCGTGCGCTGGAAGCGGCTGAGCTGGCCGGCAAGGTAGCGGACCTGGGCGACCTGCAGGTGGTGGCCGGGCACGCCCTCGTGGTAGGCGGTCGACACCTCCCGCCACAGCGGGAAGGCCGTGCGGCCGAGCGTCGGGTACCAGGTGCGGCCCGGGCGGCGGAAGTCCTCCGACGGCCCGGTGTAGTACATGGCCGCCGCACCGCCCGGCGGGGCGATCATCGCCTCGATGCGCCGGACCGGCGCCGGGATGTCGAAGTGGCGGCCGTCCAGCTCGTCGATGGTCGCATCCATCAGGTCCTGCAGGAACCGCCGGAACGGCTCCACGCCGTCGATCGCGCGCCCGGGGTCGCTCTCCAGCAGCTCGATGACCTTGGGCAGCGGCGCGCCGGGCAGGATGCGGTCGCCGACCGCGGTCGTCTGCTCCTCGATCCGGTGTACCTCCTCCCAGCCCCAGGCGTAGGTCGCCGCCAAGTCGAGGTCCAGCCCGGTGAACGCACGCGCCCAGCGGGCGTAGCGCTCGGCCCCGACGGGGTCGCGCTCGGCCGCCCGCGGGGCGTAGGTGTCGGTCAGGAAGGCGGCCAGCCGCGCGTAGCCGGCGGCCGCGGCGGCCGCGCCCTCCTCCAGCCGGCGCCGCAGCGCCGCGCCGCCGCCGGCCTGCTCGCCGCCGGCCTGCTCGCCGCCGGCCCGGTCGTAGGCGTCGACCAGTGTCGAGAAGAACGACGGCGTGTCCGGTCGCATCCCGCTCCACACCCGGGCCTGCTCGGCGCAGGCCAGCGCCTGGCGGCGGCTGGCCACCAGGCCACGGCGCACGCCCTCGGCCAGCGACGCCTGGAAGCCGGCCAGCGCGTCGGGCACGGCGGCCATGCGCGCGGCGATCGCCTCCCAGTCCTCGACCGTGGAGCGGGCCATCAGGTCGTAGACCTGGCGGACCCGCTGCACCGGGCTGAAGATCGGGCGCAGCTCGCGTAGCCGCTCACCGGCCTCCGACAGCTCCAGCCAGACGCGCAGGCGCTCGGCCAGCGCCTCGGCGGCGATGCGGTCCCGCTCGCCCTCGCGCGGCAGCGTGGCCAGCGCGGCCAGGGTGGCGCGGTCGTGCTCGGCCCTGGCCGCGATCCCGTCCGGGGAGTAGTCGCTGGTCTCGCTCTCGTGGCCCGGGATGCCGGCCATGGTCGCAGCCAGCGGGTCCAGTGCGGCGAACCGCTCGACGTAGGCCTCGGCGAGGTCGTAGACGGCCGACATGACACCTCCCGGCTACCGGCTGCGCAAGACGATGGCCATCCAGTCTTACCCGGGCGGCGCATCCGGCGCGAGCCGCCCGATTCCCCGGGCTGGGAACCTTGCCCGGAAAGGCCGTACGATGCCCAGCAGAGCGGTGTCAGGAACCGAAAGGGGACCGATGGGCGCGCTGACGCTGTCCACCCGGATCACCCTGGCCCGCATCGTGCTCGTCCCGGTGCTGGTCGCCCTGATCGTGGCCGAGGGCAACCTGCCGCACGCGGCGGTGCTGGCCGCGATCGTGTTCCTGGTCGCCTCGCTCACCGACTTCGTCGACGGCTACCTGGCCAGGCGCTGGCAGCAGGTGACCTCGCTGGGCAGCTTCCTCGACACCACCGCCGACAAGCTGCTCGTGATCGGCGCGCTGCTCGGCCTGCTGCAGGTCGGCGGGGTCAACGTCTGGGTGGCCCTGGTGATCATCGGCCGCGAGGTGGCCGTGCTCGGCCTGCGGGCGGTGGCCGCGAGCGCCGCCGTGGTCATCTCCGCCTCGATCTGGGGCAAGCTGAAGTTCAACGTCCAAGTGATCGGCGTGACCGTGGCCATCCTGCGCCCGCCCGTGCGCATCGGGCCCCTCTGGCTGGACGAATGGGCGATGCTGGTGGTGGCGGCGGTGAGCGCGGCGTCCGCCCTGGACTACTTCTCCCGCTTCGGCGACCTGCTGCGGGCCGGCGGATGACCGCGGCCGGCCGCGTGCTGCTCACCGGCGCGACCGGGTTCGTCGGCGGGCTGCTGCTGGAGCGGCTGCTCGGCGACGGCCGCTTCCTGGTCGTCCTGGTCCGGCGCGAGGACGACCTGGCCCGGCTGCGCGCCCGGCTGCCCGCCGACGTGAGCGCCGCCGGCGGCTTGGAGCTGGCCGTCGGTGACCTCGCCGACGAGGAGTCGCTGGTCCGGGCGGCCGAGGGCTCCGAGGTCGTCTACCACGTGGCCGGCCTGAACCAGCTGTGCCTGGCCGACCCGGCGCCGTTGTACGAGGTGAACGTCGAGGGCACCCGCCGCATGCTCCAGGCGGCCCGGCGGGCGGGTGTGCGCCGGGTCGTGTACACCAGCTCGGCCGCGGTGCTCGGCGGCGACGGCCACACCCCGGCGGACGAGGCGAGCCCGCCGCCGGCCCGCTTCACCTCCCACTACGCCCGCTCCAAGTTCGAGGCCGAGCAGGTCGCCCTGTCCTTCGACGGGGTCGAGGTGGTGGCGCTGAACCCGAGCTCGATCCAGGGTCCCGGGCGCACCACGGGCACGGCCAGGTTCTTCATCGCCTACCTGAACGGCAGGCTGCCGTTCGGGCTGGCCGCCCGCTTCGGCCTGTGCTACACCGACGACGCCGTGGCCGGGCACCTGCTCGCCGAGACCAAGGGCGCACCCGGCCAGCGCTACGTGCTCAACTCGGCCACCGTGTCGCTCGCCGAGGCGGCCGACCTGCTCGGCCAGATCGCCGGCATCGCCAACCGGCCACGCCCGCTGCCGGTGCCGGTCGCCATGGCCGCGGCGGCCGGCGTCGAGGCGGCCGGCCGGCTGCGCCGCAAGACCCCGCCGCTGTGCCGCGAGTCGGTGCGGACGCTGGCCCACCCGCACCTGTACGACGGGTCGCGGGCCGAGCGCGAGCTCGGCGTGCGCTACACGCCGCTGCGGGCGGCGCTGGAGGCGACGGTGCGCTGGTATGTTGCGCAGGGGCTGGTGCGCCGCCCGCTGCCCGGCCTGCGGGGAGGCTGACCGTGGTGAAGGTGGAGACGCAGTTCGTGACGGCCGGCGGCGGCGACCGGCGCGGCTGTCCTGTTAGGACCTGGCCCTGCGTGGCATCGACGCCAACCTGGTCGACCGCAGCGACTTCGGCACCGGCACCTCGGGCCGCTGGGGGTGCGCGTGCACGACGCGGGGCCGGCCGGAACGTGCTGATCGGCTGTCAGTGGGTAGTCAACGCCGCCCGGGGCGTGGGCCGGGGAGGTCGGCCGGCTCGCCGGCGTGCCGATCACGATGATTCGGGCAAGGGCGTCATGGTGGTGATGGCTGGCCGCCTACGCCCCGCGGCCGACGATCCAGGCGTGATCGTGGCCAATTCGACCTCCTGCGGCATGACGCTCAAGTCCAAGTACCGTGAGCTGCTCGGCATCGAGGACGCCGAGGTGACCGCCCGCCCTGCCAGCTCATGGCGCACGGGATCGGCACGCCCGCGCTCGACCTGCTCGCGCTCGTGCCGGGCCTGGCGGTCGAGCAGTCGGTCGCCGGCTGCTGCGGCACCGCCGGCATCTACAGCACCAAGGTCGAGAAGTACCAGATCGCCGTGACTCCTCTGTCGCCTGAAGGCGACAGAGGAGTCACGATCCCGTTGATGCCGTCGCCGCCGGGCAGCCCGAACACGGTGTTCGACCCCCAGTCGGCCAGCCGCTCGACCAGCAGCTCGGACGCGATCTTCTTGGCCATGACGCCTCCTCGGTGGGCACCTTGCCCGCCTATCCGCGCGAGCCCGGCCGCAATCGTGGTCCGGCCCGATACCCTCGCCGGTCAGCCGGTCGCGGGTGCCTGCCGCTCGGTCGCGGGCGGCCGCCGTTCGGCGGCCGCCCTGCCGCCGTCGCCGGCTGTGTCCAGCCCTTCGACCAGGCTGTGGAGCAGCGGCTCGAGCCGCCGCAGCTCCTCCAGGTGCAGGGCGGTCAGGGCGGCGACGCGCTCCTGGCCGAGCGGGGTGAGGGCGAGCCGGACCACGCGCTGGTCGTCGGCGTCGGGCCGGCGCTCGACCAGGCCGGCGGCCTGCGCCCGGTCGGCCAGCTCGACCGCGCTGTGATGGCGGACCAGGAGGTAGTCCGCCACCTCGCCGATGGTCGGGCCGCGCGGGTCCGGGTGGCCCCGGATCGCCACCAGCAGCTGATGCTGGGCGTGGGTCAGCCCGACCGCGGCCGCCTGCCGCTCGCTCCAGCGCTGGAAGCGGCGCAGGCCGGTGCGGAACGCGAGCAGGTGCTGGAAGTCGGCGTCGGAGAGCGGGGCAGGCACGGCAGCACCTTACCCGCTTCCCACCCGACCGGGCTGGCCGGGCGCCTCGGCGATGGCGGGCACGCGCACGTCGACCAGCGCCGGGCCGGGGGCGGACAGCGCCGCCTTGAGCGCCGCCTCCATCTCGGCCGGCTGCTCGGCGCGCAGGCCGGTGCCCCCGCACGCCTGGGCCCACGGCGCGAACCGGGCCGCCTGGCCGGCACGGCCGCTTGCCGAGTCGTTCAGCACCACCACCTTGACCGGCAGGTCGTGCTCGACCGCGGTCAGGAACTCGGCCATGAGCTTGGCGAAACCCTGGGCGCCGAGGACGGCGATGGCCTGGCGGGTCGGGTGCGCCCACTGCGCGGCGATCGCGTACGGCAGCGCGGCCGCCATGGTCGCCAGGTTGGCCGACAGCAGGTAGCTGCGGCCACCCCGGACGTCAAAGTGGCGGGCCGACCAGGTGGCGACCGGGCCGGAGTCCGAGGCCAGGATGGCGTCGTCGGCGGCCAGGCGGTCGATCGCCCGCAGCAGCGCGGGCGCCCGGATCGTGTCCGCGTGCAGGCTCTCCAGGCCCGCCAGGTAGCGGCGCCAGGCCGCCATTCCGGCCTGCGCCTCGGCCAGGAAGCTCCGGTCGGCCGCCGGCTCCAGCAGCGGCAGCAGGGCCGCCAGCGTCTCGGCGGCATCGCCGACCAGCGGCACCTCGCTGGGCCCGGAGCGGCCCACCCGGCTCAGGTCGGTCTCGATCTGCACCGTGTGCACCTGCTCGGGCTCGGGCAGGTGCCGGGCGTAGGGGAAGTTGGTGCCCACGACCAGCAGCGCGTCGGCCCGGGTGAGCGCCCGCTCGGACGGCCGGGTGCCGAGCGCGCCGACGCAGCCGGTGGTGAGCGGATGGTCGTCGGGCACGGCCGCCTTGCCGGGCAGGGACTTGACGATCGGGCTGGCCAGGCGCTCGGCCACGGCCAGCAGCTCGGCGCGCGCGTCGAGCGCGCCCACGCCGACGAGCATGGCCACCCGCCGCCCCCGGTTCAGCACGGCCGCCGCCCGGGCCAGCTCGCGCTCCTCGGGCACGCCGGGCGCCGGGACGAACAGCGGCGCGGTCGCCGGCGCCGCCGAGGGGGTGGTCGCCGCCCAGCTCGGCGGCCGGCCCTCGTCCTCCAGCTCGGGCGGGAAGGTGATGTGGGCGACCGTGCCGCGCGTGAGCGCATGACCGGCGGCGATGTCGACCATGGCGGGGATCTGCACCGGCACGTGCACCTTGGCGTTGTAGTCGGCCACGTCGGCGAACAGCCGGTCCAGCGACACCTCCTGCTGGAAGCGGGTGCCGAGCAGGCGGGTGGGCAGCAGCTCGGTGACGGCCAGCACCGGCTGGTGGTCGAGCTTGGCGTCGTACAGGCCGTTGAGCAGGTGGATGGCGCCCGGCCCGGAGGTGGCCAGGGCGACCCCGAGCCGGCCGGTCGCCTTGGCGTAGCCGCAGGCCATGAACGCGGCCGCCTCCTCGTGGTGGACTAGCACGAAGCGGATGCGGCCAGCCCGCCGCCGCAGCGAGGCGAGCACGGCGTCGCCGTCCTCCCCCGGCCGCCCGAACACGGTGTCCACCCCCCAGTCCACGAGCCGCTCCACCAGCAGCTCGGCGGCGCTCTCCTGCATGGCGGTCTCCCTGCGGCACGGGCATGGCGGTCGCGGACGCGCGTCTCGTCACCCTACCGCGCTTTGCCCCGGTTCGCCGCGAGGACGTCAGCCCTTGAGCTTTTCCATGCCGGCGGCACCTTCGGCCGTCCGGGCGACCTCGTCCAGGCTGGAGCCGGTGCTGGCCTGGACGGCGGCGACAACCGCGCCCTCGACCAGCGGCGCGCCCGAGATGCGGGTGCGGCCGCGCCGCTCGTCGCCGATCAGCTCGTCCACGGCGAGCTGGGCCGAGAGCACCGCGGAGCCGAGGTCGACCAGGACGAGCACGCCGTCGCCCTGGTCGGCCTGCTCGATGGCGTCGGCGATCCGGCCGGCGTCGGTGCCGATGCCGCCGTCGTCGGTGCCGCCGGCCGCCAGGATCCGCACCGACCCGGCCATCTGACCGGCCAGCTCGACCACGCCCTCGGCCACCTTGGCCGAGTGCGAGACGATGACCAGCCCCACCGTCACCGGCCGTTGACCACGTCGGCCAGCGCCTGCACGATGAGCCGGGTCGAGGTGGCTCCCGGGTCCTGGTGGTCGCGGGAGCGTTCGCCGAGGTAGCTGGCCCGGCCCTTGCGGGCGATGAGCGGGATGGTCGCCTTCATGCCCCGCTCGGCGGCGGCCGCGGCGGCGTCGAGCGCCTCGCCGAGGTCCTTGCCGTCGGCGAGGGCGGCGTCGAGCGCCTCGAGCGCCGGCCAGCAGGCGTCCAACATGGTCTTGTCCTCCAGCTGAGCGTGGCCGCGGGCCACGATCCCGTCGTAGCCGGCCCGCAGGGCGGCGGCCAGCGCCCCGTCCTCGACCTCCTCGGCGTCGCCGAGCTGGCGGCCCACGCCCAGATAGAAGGAGCCGTACAGGGGGCCCGCGGCGCCGCCGACCTTGCCGATGAGGGCCATGCCCACGCCCCGGAACAGGGTGTTGAAGTTCTTGCCGCCGAAGGTCGGGAGCCGCTCCAGCACGGCCCGGAAGCCGCGCGCCATGTTGGTCCCGTGGTCGCCGTCGCCGATGGCCGCGTCCAGTTTGGTGAGCTCGGCGGCGTTGTCCTCGATGACCGACGCGGTGCGCTCCACCCAGCCCTGCGCCTGTGCGACGGTGAACATGTGGGCTGCTCCTTGTCGTCGTCCGGCCTGGCGGCCGCCGGGTGTGGTCGCCGACGGCCGCCATCGTCCCGGCCCTCGTCTACGTTCCCCAGCGCAGGGCCGGGGTGTGCACGGGCGCGTCCCACAGCCGGGTCTTCTCGTCGTCCAGCCGCAGGATCGTCACCGAGCAGCCCTGCATCTCGAGCGAGGTGATGTACGGGCCGACCAGGTTGCGGCTGATCTGCACCCCGCCCTCGTCCAGCAGCTGCGCCACCCGCCGGTACACCACGTACAGCTCGGCCAGCGGCGTGCCCCCCATCGAGTTGACGAACAGCAGCACCTTGTCGCCCGAGGTCAGCCCGAGGTCGTCGATGACCGGGCGGGCGAGCCGGTCGGTGAGCCGGTCGGCCGGCTCCCACTTGATCCGCTCCCGGCCCGGCTCGCCGTGGATGCCGATGCCGATCTCGACCTCGTCGGGGCCGAGCTCGAAGGTCGGGGTGCCCGCCGCCGGCACCGTGCAGGAGGTCAGGGCCAGCCCCATCGAGCGCACGTTGGCGTTGACGTCCCGGGCCAGGTCGGCGACCGACTTGAGGTCGGCGCCCTCCTCGGCCTTGGCGCCCGCGATCTTCTCCATCAGCACCGTGCCGCCGACCCCGCGCCGGCCCTGTGTGTACAGCGAGTCCTTGACGGCCACGTCGTCGTCGACGACGACGCTTTCCACCTCGATCCCGGCCTCACGGCCGAGGTCGGCGGCCATCTCGAAGTTCATCACGTCGCCGGAGTAGTTCTTGACGATGTGGAGCACGCCGGCGCCGCCGCTGACCTTCTCGGTCGCCCACTGCATCTGGTCGGGGGTGGGGGAGGTGAACACCTCGCCGGGACAGGCCGCGTCGAGCATGCCCAGCCCGACGAGCCCGCCGTGCATGGGCTCGTGCCCGGAGCCGCCACCCGACACCACCCCCACCTTGCCCTCGCGGGGCGCGTCGACCCGGTAGACGACGACCGGATCGTAGTTGACCCCGATCAGCTCCCCATGCGCCCTGGCCATCCCCTCCAACGACTCCCGCACGAAGTCGTCCACCGCATTGATGAGCTTCTTCATGAGACCCTCCTCTCAAGCAACCCAACCGACCCCCTGGGACCGACGCCGCCGCACCCGACCACTCCCGCGACCGCTTGGGCCGAAGGCGACCACGGGGCCGGAAGGGCCGCCGCTTGGACCGGAGACAACTATGGGCCGAGGCGACCGCCGCGGGCATCGGCGGCGATGCCGCCGGTCCGGCCTGGCCGCCTGGACTGACCGATGACTGGGGCCCGGGCGGGGTCTCCGTTCGAAGCGACTGCTCTTGTCGGAG
>JBIOYL010000292.1:0-4254 GCA_044870185.1 Actinomycetes bacterium
CGGCGGTCCCGTACACGCTGCCGAGGGTGTTGTCGGGGCGGGCCTTGCAGGCCGCCCAGGCGTCCAGGGCCTGCTGGTCGCCGAGCTCGGCCAGCGCCTGGTAGACCTCGTCGAAGTCCTGCACGTCGACCCACCTGGCCACATCGGCCATCGTTCGCCCGGTGCCGGCGGCGGCGTACAGCAGCACGGCCAGGAGCTTGGCGCCCAGCAGCTGCCAGTAGGTGGCGTCCTCGGCCTTGTGGCTTTGGACGTCGGCGGCGTCGGCCAGCATGCGACCGATCCGCTTGGCCTTGGCGTAGCTGCCGCAGTAGGCCAGCGGGGTCCACTGCGCCCCCGGGACACCGGAGAGGCCGAGCGGGTCGTAGACCCACACCTCGCCCAGCCGGGCCCGGTGCGCCAGCGTCGCGCGCAGCACGTCGGGTTTGATGGAGGTGGTCACCACCGGCCCGGACCACTCCAGGATGGCGGGGATGACCAGGGCGTGGGTCTTGTAGCTGCCGGGCGGGCCGAACGCCAGCACCGAATGGCAGGCCTCCACCGCCAGGTACAGGCGGCCGAGGAGCCGGTCGCGGAGGCGGTCGCGGCGGCCCAGGATGATCCGCCCCCGCCGCGGCCCGATGACCAGGAGGCGGCGCAGCTGCCACAGGCTCGCCCACCTGGCCCCGCGCTTGGTTTTGCGCTGCCGGCGGGCGCGGGGGTGCAGCAGCCGCAGCCCGACGCCGACCAGGCCGACCGGCAGCCAGACGGTGACGATGGCGGCGGCGTACATGCCGACCGGACCAGGCAGCAGCCGCCGCGCCTCGGGCGGCCACGCCTTGGCCGGGTCCTCCCAGGTCTCCGGGAGGCGCAGCAGCACCCCAGCATGTCGACCAGGCGGACCGGCAGGTGCTGGTGGGCGCCGAACAGGATCGCGGCGACCTGGCCGACCAGCCACAGCAACCCACAGGCGACAAACAGCAACACAGCGATCGACATCAGCAACGCGTCGATCACCTGGTCATGCTCCCGATCGGAATAGCGGTCAGGCCGCATCCGGGCCACCTCCTTGCAAGCGCCGAATGCGTCGCGTGGGCTGCGCCTGACGCAGGCAGATGCGGCAGCGGCGCTGGCCGTCCGGGGCGTAGTAGGTGTTGGCTCGATCGAACGGGTGGCCACGTTTGCAGTGGGTCTTGAACGCGTTGTGGTGGCCCTTGGGGGCGCGGCCCAGGCGGGTACGGCCCTGGCGGTCCAGGGCGATCAGCCGGCGGACCTCCTGCTGGGACTTGCCACCCCACACCCCGTAGGGCTGCCCGGTCCGCACCGCGTAGGCCAGGCAGTCACCGGTCACCGGACAGGTCGCACAGATGGCGACGGCCTGCCGGGTGCCGTGGTCGGTGCCAGCGAAAAACGGGTCGTAGTCGGCCGACACGATGTCCCGGCAGGCTGCCCGGGCACGCCAGGCGGCGTCGATGGTCATGCCGCCGCACCGCCTCGGGATCGCTGGCCTCGGGTGGTCCGCTTGGCCCGGCGGGCCTTGACGGCGGCCAACGACAGCCGGGTGAAGTAGGCGCGGCGGGCCTGCTCGGCACGCTGCCGGCGCTCCTCGGGCTCGAGCACGCCGTCGGGATCGACCTCGCGTTCGAAGCGGGCACGGAACGCGGCACGGCCGTTGGCGGTGGTCTGCCGAGCGTCATGCTGGGCGTGCATGGCGTGGGCGGCCAGGCGAGCGCGGAGGCTGCGCTCGGCGGAAGCAAGTCTGTGCTGCTGCCCAGAGTCGTTGGCAGGCAGCGCAGAAGCGCTACGCTGATCGCGCATCGGAAGGGTCCCTTCGTCTCTTCGGTGCAGGCCCGGGGCGTTGCCCCGCCCCGGGCCACCCGCCTGCAGCCGTCTGCCTACACGGCGGTTCCGCTTTGTCAGGATCGTCTGGGGTGCGTGCTAGCCTTTCGACGTCGTCTTTCACGCTGCGCAAGCAGAGAACCGTGACCGGACTGATGTTGTCGAGCGCGCAACAAATGTTGCCGAGCCCGGGGGCCTGACGACGTGGGCGACTGGCAGACGATACTTGGACGGGCAGTCCGCCAACGGCGCCAGGAGCTGGCGCTGACGCTCAATGAGGCGAGCACGGCGATCGGCATCTCCAGGTCGCACCTCAACCTCATCGAGCTCGGCAAGGCCACTGGCATCTCCCGCGACGCCGTCGCGAGGATCGACGCCGGTCTTGGTGCCGAGGGGGCGCTGCTCGGGCTGCTGCCGACCAGCACGACCGGTGAGGCCGCAAGGGGTGAGGAGATGCGGCGAGCGGAGTTCAACAAGGCCGTGCTCGCGATCGCCGCCGGGCTGCTGTTGGACTCCGACCGGCTGGTCGGCGCGCCGGCGGTTGACGCGGCCCTCCTGCATGACCTGGAGTCGCTGACCGCCGACCTTGCCCGTCGCCAGCACCACACCCGCCCGCAAGCCGTCCTTGGGCCGATCCGGGCTCACCTGCGCTACCTGCTCGACCTTGACGGCGCCAGCCTGCTGCCGAGCCTGCGGCTGCGGCTGGCCCGGGTGACCGCCGAGACGGCCGCGCTGGCTGGCTGGGTCGCCTTCCGCGGGCAGGGGGATCTCGCCACGGCGCACGCCCAGCTCGCGCTGGGCCGCCAGCACGCTCGGGAGGCTGGTGACGAGGTGCTGCTGGCGCAGTTGCTGGCCGCGTCCAGCTCGCTGTACTCCTCGCTTGATATCCCGCGTCGTAGTCCCGAGCGAGCCTCGCCGCTCGCGCTGAGCCTGCTGCGCGCTGCCCAGCGCAAGGCGGGCAGCAGCTCACCCATGCTGCAGGGTTAGCTCGCCGTGAGGATGGCCGAGGAGCAGGCACTGCTCGGCGATGGCCGCAAGGCGCGGGCGGGGCTCGCGCGGGCCGAGGCCGCCCTGCCAAGCTGCCCACCAGGCGACCCCGGTGGGCTGTTCGTCATCTGGGACCAGACCCGCTTCCCGGGGTGGGCGGGCAAGACCCTGCTGCTTTTGGGCGACCGGGCGGCAACTGGGCTGCTGGAGCAGGCGCTTGCCACAACCAGCGCCCCGCACCCTCGACTGGGGCTGCTGGTTGACCTGGCCCTGGCGCGGCTGCGGGACGGGGACGCCGATGCGGCCGTCACCCTCCTGGTTGAAGGTACGCAGCTCGCGGTCGAGCAGGGCATCGATGGGTTCGCGCGCTGGCGGCTGCAGGAGGGACGGGCTGGGCTCCCACCCGCCCAGCGGCACGCCTTCGACAGCAGGCTCCACGAGCTTGCGTAACGAGCCGCTGCGACCGTCCTGTCCGGCTGGCGCGTAGACCCGTGGTGCATGCCAAGCAGCAGCCGCGAATGCTGCCGCGGGGCCTCCGGTAGCCTTCCAGCGACAGACGTCGAGCCAGCAGCGGAGGTTGGTGGATGCGGCGGGTGCTGATCACCGGCGCGGCCGGCAGCCTCGGCACGATCTTGCGCGAGGGGCTGCGCGAGCGCCTGGGCACGCTGCGGTTGCTCGACCTCGCCCCGCTGGGTCCTGAGCGGTCGGGTGAGGAGCTGGTCACCGCCGACGTGCGCGACCTGGCCGCGGTCACCGCGGCGATGGCCGGGGTGGACGCGGCGGTCCACCTGGCCGGCATCCCGCACGAGGACAGCTTCGCGCAGATCCTGGAGACCAACGTGGTCGGCACCTACCACGTGTTCGAGGCGGCCCGCCGCCAGGGCTGCCAGCGGGTGGTGCTGGCCAGCAGCAGCCACGTCACCGGCTTCTACCCGGCGGGCCAGCGGATCGGCCCGGCGGTGCCGCTGCGGCCCGACAGCTTCTACGGGGTCGGCAAGGCCTGTGGGGAACACCTTGGCCGCCTGTACGTCGACAAGCATGGGCTCGAGGTGGTCTGCGTGCGCATCGGCACGCTGGCGGAGCGGCCGACGACCCCGCGGCACCTGAGCACCTGGCTGAGCCCACGGGACGCGGTCGAGCTGTTCTACCGCTGCCTGGTGGCCCCGAACGTCGGGTTCACGGTAGTGTACGGCGCGTCAGCCAACCGGCGGGGCTGGTGGGATCTTGGCTCGGCCGAGCGGCTGGGCTACCAGCCGGCCGACAACGCTGAGCGGTGGGCCTCGGAGATCGAGGCTACCGTGGATCCAATTGAGGCTGGCGACGGTCCCCAAGGCGGGGGGTACGCACGATGATGGCGGTGTGTTAGTGTCCAGCTTCGCCGATCCGATGCTTGCTTTGCTTGTGAGAACTTTCCTTACGAGTTTTTTTCTCGAGTTTTTTTCAAGCGGCGCC
>JBIOYL010000293.1:0-20184 GCA_044870185.1 Actinomycetes bacterium
TGGCCGGCCTTCTCTCCCAGCTGTTCGGCACGAACCAGGGCAGGCAGGGCACGGGGTACGCCTGCCAGCGCGCCCATCTCGCCTTTTGCGGCGCGCTCGGCTTCCTTCAGGCGGCGCCAGTTGCGCATGACTTCGTCTGCGTCTTGCACCTTGACGTCGCCGAAGACGTGCGGGTGGCGGCGGACCAGCTTGTCCACGATGCCGCGGGCGACGGCGTCGATGTCGAAGGCGCCGGCGTCCTCGGCGATCTGGGCGTGGAACACGACCTGCAGGAGCAGGTCGCCGAGCTCCTCGCGCAGGTGCTCGGGGTCGCCCTCGTCGATCGCGTCGAGCACCTCGTAGGACTCCTCGACGAGATGGCGGGCCAGCGAGCGATGGGTCTGCTCGCGGTCCCAGGGGCAGCCGTCCGGGCCGCGCAGCCGGCGCTCGATGGCCACCAGGTCGAGCAGCGCCGAGCCCTTGGGCTCACCCAGCGGGTACACCGCCTCGACCTCGATGTGGCTGCGCGCCGCCCGGTCGGAGACGAGCTGCACCAGCGGGCCGTCGTTGCGCGGCGGCAGCAGCAGCGTGGCCTCGCCGCGCCGCTCGGCGACCGCGAGCAGCGCGTCGGCCCGCCGGCGGGCCTCGGCGACCCCCTCCGCGTCCAGCCCCTGGCCGATGAGCAGCAGGTCACGGCCGACCGGGCCGGTGTCGGCGGCAGGGGCGAGCACCTCCCAGTCGATCTCGCCCACCTCCAGGGCCGGGATCGACGGATGCTCGGCGTCCAGCACGTACACCGGCTTGGCCGCCTCCAGCGCCCGCCACGTCTGCGGCGGGAACAGCAGGGGAAAGCGCGGGCTGGAGGCGACCAGGACGACCCGGGCCATGGCCTACGGCGTGGTCGTGGGCGGCGCCGCGCCCTGCCCGCCGGCGCCGGGCGCGCCCTGCTGGCCGAGCCCCGGCGCCACGGTCGTCTGCACCGCCGTCCTGCGCGCGACGACCTGCCCGCTGGCCGCGTCCCAGGCCCCGAAGCGCGGGTTCACGGTCACCTTGGCCGCGTGCACCTGGCCGGCGAACCAGGTCTGGAACGCCTGCCGGCGGCGCTGGTCGAAGGTCTGCCTGGCCTGGTCGACGGAGGGGACCGTCAAGCCGGTCACCTGTAGGACGTGGTAGCCGAAGCGGGTGCGCACCGGGTCGGAGACCGGCGAGGCGCAGGCCCCGTTCGCCTTGCCCCTGCAGGTCCCCTGGCCGGCCAGTGCGACCATGGCCCGGTCGAACTCCGGCACGGTCTGGCCGGCGTACAGCACGCCGAGGTCGCCGCCCCGGTCCCTGGAGCCGGGGTCGGTCGAGTGGCGGGCGGCGATCGCCTTCCAGTCGCCGCCGTGGGCGAGCTGCTGCTGCACGGCGGCGGCGGTCGCCTGGTCGGCGACCAGGACGTGGCGGACGTGGAGGCCGATCAGGCTGCGGTCCCCCGCCTTGAGCCGGGCGGCGAGCTGGGCGTTGGTCTGGGCGGGGATGAGCTTGTCGACCACGCCTTCGACCAGCACCTCGGCCCGGGCCCGCTCGGGCAGCAGCGGGTCGTTGTCACCCTGGGCGGTGGCCTGCTGGATCTGCCGGTCGATCTGGTCGCCGCTGGCTCTTGAGCCGGTGGCCAGCGCCGCGTCCGTGGCGATGCGCAGGTCGATGAGCTGGCTGAGCGTCTGGCGGGCGATGGTCGCCCCGTCGGTCGGGCTGCCCGGCTGGGTGGGCTGGGCCTTGCGTTTGGCGACGATCGGCTCGAGCTGGGAGACCGTGATCGCGGAGCCGTTGACCACGGCCGCCTGGTCGGCGGTGATCGCCTGGCGGCCGCAGCCGGCGGCGACGACGGCGAGCAGGGCGAGCGGGATGAGCAGCGGGCGACGCACGGGCAGTCCTCGGATCGGTGGATCGGTCGGCCGGTGGCTACGATGCGGCCCGGCGCAGCTCGGGGCGCGCCGCGGACGCCGGCGCCGGGCCCTCGGGCGCCTCGAGGATACCGGACAGCAGGGCCGACAACCACGCCGGCAGCTCCTGGCGCCGGGCCGGCAGCGGCACCAGCAGCGTCTGCTCGGTCGGCTTCCAGATCGCCCCGGGGTACAGGCGGTCGAGGCGGACCTGCTTGGACTCGGGCAGGGACGTGACCGGCGACAGCCGCACCCGGCCGCCAAAGCAGACCACCTCGTCGAGCCCGACGGCCAGCGCCTGGGCCCGCACCCCGGCCAGGGCGACGAGGTTGCGGACCGGCGGCGGCGGCGGGCCGTAGCGGTCGGCCAGCTCGGCGCCGAGCGCCTGGACCTCCTCCACGGAGCGGGCGCCGCCGAGGCGCCGGTAGGCCTCCAGCCGCAGGCGCTCCCGGGGGACGTAGGTGGCCGGCAGGTGCGCGTCGACCGGTACCTCGAGCTTGAGCTCGGCCGGCTGCTCGAGCGGGCGGCCGCGCATCTCGGCCACCGCCTCGGCCAGCATCGACATGTACATGTCGTAGCCGACCAGGGCGACGTGGCCGGACTGGTCGGCGCCGAGCAGGTTGCCGGCGCCGCGGATCTCCAGGTCCTTCATGGCGATGGCCATGCCCGAGCCGAGGTCCTGATGGGTGGCCACGGTGGCCAGGCGCTGGTGGGACGCCTCGGTGATGGAGCGCTCCGGCGGGTACAGCAGGTAGGCGTAGGCGCGCTCGCGGGCGCGGCCGACCCGGCCGCGCAGCTGGTAGAGCTGGGCCAGGCCGAGCGTGTCGGCCCGGTCCACCACCAGCGTGTTGGCGGTGGGGATGTCCAGGCCCGACTCGATGATGGTGGTGCACACCAGCACGTCGTAGGCCTTGTCCCAGAACTCGAGCATGATGCGCTCGAGCCGCTCCTCGCTCATCTGGCCGTGGGCCACGGCGACGCGCGCCTCGGGGACGAGTGCCCGCACCCGGGCGGCCACCCGGTCGATCGTGTCGATGCGGTTGTGCACGAAGAACGTCTGGCCCTCGCGCAGCATCTCGCGCCGGATGGCGTTGACGACGGTGGCCTCGTCGTAGGGGCCGACGAAGGTGAGCACCGGGTGGCGCTGCTCGGGCGGGGTCTCCATGACCGACAGGTCCCGGATGCCGGAGATGCTCATCTCGAGCGTGCGCGGGATCGGCGTGGCGGTCAGGGTGAGCACGTCGACCTCGGTGCGCAGCTTCTTCAGGTGCTCCTTGTGGGCGACGCCGAAGCGGTGCTCCTCGTCGACCACCACCAGGCCGAGGTCCGCCCAGCGCGCGTCGGCCGACAGCAGCCGGTGGGTGCCGATCACGACGTCGACCGTGCCGGCGGCCATCGCGGCCAGCGTCTGCTCCTGCTCGCGGGGCGGCACGAAGCGGCTCAGCATGGCGACCCGCACCGGGAAGGGCGCGAAGCGCTCGGAGAAGGTCGCCAGGTGCTGCTGGGCGAGCAGGGTGGTGGGGACCAGCACCGCGACCTGCTTGCCGTCCATCACCGCCTTGAAGGCGGCGCGCACGGCCACCTCGGTCTTGCCGTAGCCGACGTCGCCGCACAGCAGCCGGTCCATCGGCACCGGCGTCTCCATGTCGGCCTTGACCTCCTCGACGGCGGTGAGCTGGTCGGGGGTCTCGGGGTAGGGGAAGGCGTCCTCCAGCTCACGCTGCCAGGGGCTGTCGGGCGCGAACGCGTGGCCGGGCGAGGCCATGCGGGCCGAGTACAGGCGCACCAGCTCGGCGGCCAGCTCGCGCACCTTCCGGCGCACCCGCGCCTTGGCGCGGTCCCACTCGCGGGTGCCGAGCCGGGACAGCTTGGGCGTCTCGCCGCCGACGTAGCGGCTGATCATCTCGACCTGCTCGCTGGGCAGGTACAGCCGGTCGCCCTGGTCGTAGGCCAGCAGCAGGTAGTCGCGCTCGGCGCCGCCGACCGTGCGGTGCTCCATGCCGGCGTAGCGGCCGATGCCGTGCACGGCGTGGACGACGATGTCGCCCGGCTGGAGCTCGTCCAGCGCCACCGCGCCGCCCTCGTGGCGGGCGCGCCGGCGGGACGGGGCCATGCGTGCCTGCTCGCGGGTCTGCCGGCGCGTGCCGTACAGGTCGCCCTCGGCGAGCACGGCGAGCCGCGCGGCGGGCAGGCGGAAGCCGGTCAGCAGCGGCGCCGTGCCGACCAGCACACCGGCGCCGAGCGGGCTGGGCAGCTCGGCGGCCAGCGGCACCGGCAGGCCCTCGTCGCGGAGCACGTCGCGCAGGCGCTCGGCCGGGCCGGGACCCTCGGTGCACAGCAGCACGGCGTAGCCGTCGGCGGCCAGCTCCCGGGCGTCCGCGGCCACCTTGGCGACGTTGGCCCGGTACGGCTCGATCGCGTGCGCCTGGACGCGCAGGCTCGCGGGCTGCCCGGTGTCGAACGGGCCGATCCGCACCACGGCCCGGCCGGAGCCGTCGAGCACCTGGTCGAGCGGCCGGTAGGCGGCGCCGGAGACCGGCGCCTGGCCGCCTTCGGCCGCCGCCATCCACGACGCCTGCAGCGCCTCGTCGGCCTGGAGGCGGACCTCCTCGGCGCGGTCGAGCGTGCGCTTGGGGTCGAGCAGGGCGAGCACGGCGTCGGCCAGCAGGTAGTCGGGCAGGCCGACCAGGCGGTCGAACAGCAGCGGCAGGAGCGCCTCGACGCCGTCGGCCCAGACGCCGTCGGCGACGCCGGCGAGCAGGTCGCCGACGGCGGGGAACTCGCCGGCCAGCTCCCGCGCCCGGTGCCGCTCGGCCGGCCCGATCACCACCTCCCGGCAGGGGAACGCCTCCACCGCGTCCAGCGCGGCCAGGGAGCGCTGGCTGGCCACGGCGAACGAGCGGATCCCCTCGACCTCGTCGCCCCAGAACTCCACCCGGACCGGATGGTCGGAGCCGGGCGGGAAGAAGTCCACCAGCCCGCCGCGCACCGCGACCTCGCCGCGCCGCTCCACCATGTCGGTGCGCCGGTAGCCGGCCTCGACCAGCCGCTCGAGCAGGGCGTCCAGCTCCAGCTCGGCGCCTGCTGTCACCGTGACCGGGCGGACGGCGTCGAGGCCCGGCGCGAGCGGCTGCATGAGCGCCCGGGCCGGGGTGGCCAGCAGCGCAAGCGGCGGCAGCAGGCGGCCGTCGTGCGCCTGCTCCGGGTGGGCCAGGCGGTGGATGACCGCGAGCCGCCTGGCCACCGTCTCGGCGCGGGGCGACAGGCGCTCGTGCGGCAACGTCTCCCAGGCCGGGAAGACGGCCACCCGGTCGGCGCCGAGGAAGGCGGCCGCGTCGGCGGCCAGCGCCTCGGCGTCGGCGGTCGTGGCGGTCACGGCCACCACCAGGCGCCCGCTGTGGGTGGCCAGGCCGGCGAGTAGGAAGGGACGCGCGACGTCGGCCACGACCACGTCGACCGCCCGGCCCGCCGGCTCGAGCCCCCCGGACCCCCTGTCGACGTCGAGCAGGTCGAGCAGCTCGGCGAACGACGGGTCGGCGGGCCAGCGGTCGAGCAGGGGGGCTAGGCGCACGCGGGACGGCCTCCAGGACGATCGTGATCGGGCACGCGCGACACCCCCCGACCGGCGCGGGTCGGGGGGTGGAACGACGCACCAAGCCTAACGCAGGCGGCGGACAGCGCTATTCCCGCCGTGTGGCCGGCCGGCCGGGCCGGGCGGCCGCTTCGCGCTCCCCAGTCGCCTCGGGCGCCGTTTCACGCCCCGCCGCCGCGGGCGGGACGCCGTGCTCCCCGGCCGCCTCGGGCGCCGCATCGCGCTCGTGCGCCTGCTCGGCGGCGGGCCCGGTCACGGGCACCTCGTCCTCGCCGACGGTCGGGACGGCCTTGGGACGGCCCCGGTAGGCGTCGTACAGGTCGCGGGCCACCACGCTGATGACCCCGGCGACCGGGATGGCCAGCAGCGCGCCGAGGAAGCCGAACAGCTCGACGCCGACGAGCACGCTGACCACCACGGTGAGGGCGGACAGCTGCACGGTCCTGGACATGATGACCGGCTGCAGCAGGTGGTTCTCGGCCTGCTGGTAGACGATGAAGAACACGATCACCACGATGGCCGCGACCCAGGAGTGCAGCGCGGCCACCCCGACCGCCACGATCGCACCGAGCGTGGCGCCGACCAGGGGAATCAGGTCGGCGAAGCCCACCCAGAGCGCGACCACGCCCTTGTAGGGCACCCCCAGGATCCACAGCACGACGAAGGTCAGGGCGCCGGCGATGACGCTGATGAGCAGGTTGCCGGTCATGTAGCCGACGACCGCCTTGGAGCAGTCGGCGGCGACCCGGCGCACGTGCTCCTGGCGTCGCTCCGGGAGCGAGGCCAGCCAGGCGGCCAGCAGGCCCGGTCCCTGCAGGACCATCAGGAAGGTGAGCACCAGGATCGTGACCAGCGCCACCGCGGTCGAGAAGACCGAGCGCAGCACGCCGATGGCCGGGGTGGTGAGGCGGCTGGAGAAGTCGCGCAGGCGGCCCTGGTTGCGCTCGACGTACTGGTCGATCTTGTAGCGCTTGACCAGGCGGCCGATCGGTCCCTTGCCCTGCTGGGCCTGCTGGACGTAGGTGGGGATCTTGTCGATGAACTGTGGCCCCTCCTTGGCCAGCGGCCGCACGAACAGGGTGACGACGCCGGCCAGGAACACGAAGCCGATGAAGAACACGATCAGGGTGGCCAGCGACCGGCGCACGTGCAGGCGACGCTCGACCACGTCGGCGAGCGGCCCGACGATGACGGCGAGGAAGGCGGACACGACGATCCAGGTCAGGATGCGGCGGATCTCCCAGGCGAGCGCCAGGACGGCCAGCGTGGCCAGTACCATCCCGATGGTGACGGCGATGCTGCGGACCGGCACCCGCTCCCGCGGCCGCTGCCGCTCCCCCTCCGGTGCCCGCTCCGACTCCGATGGCCGCTGCCGCTCTGGCACCCGCTCCCGCTCCGGCGGCCGCTCCGCCGCCTGCTCCTGCCGCCGCTGCCGCGTCACCGTCAGTCGCCTTTCGGGAGCAGGGGGACGACCACGTCGAGGTCGACGTTGCCGCCGGACAGGATGGTGCCGACCCGGGCGCCGGCGACCCCGGGCACCTTGCCGGCGAGCAGGGCGGCGACCGCGGCCGCCCCGGCCGGCTCGGCAACCACTTTCATGCGCTCCATGACGAAGCGGGTGCCCGCGAGGATCTCCGCCTCGCCGAGCAGCACGACCTGGTCGACCAGCCGGCGAAACAGCGGGAAGGTGACCGGCCCGGCGAAGGGCGCGCACAGCCCGTCGGCGACCGACCTGGGCACGATCGGCACCGGGTGGCCGGCGGCCAGCGCGGCGCTCAGCGCGGCCGCGCCCTCGGGCTCGACCCCGACGACCCGGCAGGCCGGGTTGGCGTGCTTGACGGCCAGCGCCGTGCCGCAGGCGAGCCCGCCGCCGCCCACGCACACGACCAGCACGTCGAGCGGCCCGGCGTCGGCGACCAGCTCCAGCCCGCACGTGCCCTGGCCGGCGACGATCTCGGGGTCGTCGAACGGGTGCACGAAGGTGAGCCCGCGCTCGGCCCGCAGCCGCTCGCACTCGGCGAAGGCCTCCACGGTGGTGTCGCCATGCAGCACCACCTCGGCGCCGTAGCCCGCGCAGGCGGCCACCTTGGCGGCGGGCGCGTCGGTCGGCATCACCACGGTCGCCTTGGCGCCCACCTCGGCGGCGGCCCAGGCCAGCGCGGCGGCGTGGTTGCCGGCCGACACGCCCACGAGCCCCCGCTCACGCGCCTCGCCGGGCAGCGTGAGCAGGCGGTTGAGCGCCCCGCGGACCTTGAAGGAGCCGGTCTTCTGGAACGCCTCCGCCTTGACCAGCACGGTCGCGCCCGTGCGGCCGTCGAGCGTGGCCGACGTGAGCACCGGCGTGCGGTGCACCCTGCCTTCGATCCTGGCCGCCGCGGCCCGTACCGCCTGGATGTCCACCGAGTCCTCCGTTGTCCTTCGTGCGAGTGGTGATCCCCGGGGCCGGTGACCGGCCGCTGCCGGCGGCCGTGCCGGTGGTGGCACGGACGGCTCCTGACCGGCCCCGCACAGCCAGGATGGTAGAACCTCGGCGGCAGCGCCTCCCGCCGTCTGGTTCGAGCACGTCAACCCCCGAGGCCTTCGAGGCGGTGAGCAGGTGACAGTGTCAGCGGCTGCCGACCGCGGCGCGCAGGATCTCCGGCGCCCGCCGCTCGAAGGTGCGGGCGGCCAGCCGTACGGCGGCCAGGTAGACCAGCGCGCCGTAGGCGCCGGCGAGCGGCAGGGTGAGCCCATACCAGCGCGCGCCGGCGGCGACCGGCCAGGCGACCGCCGCGGCGACCGGGACGAGCAGCAGCGACACGGCCGAGAAGGCGCCGAGCTGGAACAGCATGACCGTGCAGCCCTGCTGCTCGGAGGTGGCCAGCAGGTTCGCGTCGTCGTCGGGCACCGGGTAGGGCAGCAGCGCCGACGACAGCGAGCCGACGGCGAGCGTGACCGCCAGCGTCGCGGGGCTGGCGGCGAGCCCGACCAGGGTGGCGTCGACCCGCCCGGTCACCGCGGCCAGCAGCAGCCCGGCCCCGGCCACCCCGGCGAGCAGGACCACGGCGAGCGCCAGGTGCTTGCCGACCAGCAGCTCGCGGGCCCGCACGGGCAAGGCGAGCAGCACCGCCAGCGGCCGCCCCTCCCAGCCGAAGGCGTTGAAGCCGACGTTGAGGCTGCCGAACAGCACGACGGCGGGCAGCAGCAGCGCCGGCTCGAGCGTGCGCGGCCCGAGCCCGACCCGCCCGCGCACGAGCCCGGCGGCGACCAGCACGAGCGAGGTGACGATGGCCGACACCCAGGCCGCCCGCAGCCGCGGCGCCCGCCAGGCATAGCGCAGGTCCTTGGCGGCCAGCGCGAGCACGGGGCCGCCGCGCCGCCCGGCCAGGCGGCGGCCCCGCAGCGCCGAGCGGGCGCCGCGCGGTGGCCGGGTCATCGACCGTTGCAGGGCGGCATACCAGACGACCAGCAGGATGGCCAGCACGGCGGCCGACTCGAAGGCCCAGGCGAGCGCGCCGAAGCGGTCGCCGGCGGCCGCGTGCAGGACCACCTGGGCGGCCGTGCCGGGCGGGGTGAACTGCAGGTAGCGGGACAGCCCGAAGCGGACGAGCAGGTCCCCGCCCGTCCCCTGGCCTGCGGCGGCGGGTGCGGGGTGGGTGAGCGGGCCGGCCTCGGCGAAGCGGACCAGCAGCCACATGGCCGCGGCGACCAGCGGCACCAGCAGGGCGAGCAGCTCGCGTGTGGGCCGGTTGCGCAGGAACCCGGAGGCCACGGTGACCAGCACCTGGTTGCCGACCAGCACGTGGGCCAGGCCGAGGGCCAGGCCGGCCACGACCAGCGGCCGCGCGCCGAAGCCGGCCAGGGCGGCGAGGAAGAACACGCCGCCGAACAGGGTCGGCAGGCCGATCAGGCCCGCTCCGAGCAGGCCGGCGACGAGCTCCCAGGGGCGCAGCGGGTAGACGGCCAGCCGGGCCGGCGTGAGCCCCTCGGTCAGGCTCACCGCCATGGCCGGCAGGAGCAGCCAGAGCACCCAGACCACGAACAGCACGACCACCAGCAGCTCCCCGGCGGCCGGCGGGTCCAGGCGCCAGTAGCCGGCCAGGGTGGCCAGGGCGAGCAGCCCGGTGAGCGGCAGCAGCCCGACGAGCGCGAGCACCAGGGCCAGCCCACGACGCCAGTCCCTGGTCGCGGCGTTGCGGGCCAGCCGCCACTTCAGCCAGACGAGGCGGACAACCACGCCAGCTCCGTCGTGGCGAGTGCCTCCGCCCCTACCAGGCGGAGGAAGAGCTCGTCGAGGTCGGCCACGCCGTGCTCGCGGCAGAGCCCGTCGACCGTGCCCTCGGCCACCAGCCGGCCCCGGTCGATCAGGCCGACCCGGTCGGCGATGCGCTCGACCAGCGCCATGACGTGCGAGGTCATGACCACGCAGGCGCCGCTGGCCACGGCCCGGCGGAGCACCTGGCGCATGGTCCGCGCCGAGATCGGGTCGACCGACTCGAACGGCTCGTCCAGAAACAGCACCCGCGGGGAGTGGATGACCGCGGCGGCCAGGGCGATCTTCTTCTTCATGCCCTGGGAGTAGTCGGCGATCAGCCGGTCGGCGTCCCCCTCCAGCCCGAGCACGGCGAGCAGCTCGACCCGCCGGCGGGCGACCTCGGCCGGTGGCAGGCGGTGCATGTGGGCGGCGAACTCCAGGTACTCGGCGCCGGTCAGCCGCTCGTACAGGTTGAGCGTGTCGGGCAGGACGCCGATGCGGCGCTTGGCCCGGACCGGGTCGCGCCACAGGTCGACGCCGTCGACCAGCACGCGGCCCTGGTCCGGCCGCAGCATGCCGACGCTCATGCGGATCGTGGTCGTCTTGCCGGCGCCGTTCGGGCCGACCAGGCCGTAGAACACGCCCGGCTCCAGGGCGATGTCGATGCCGGCCACCGCCTGGTTGGCGCCGAAGCGCTTGCGCAGGCCCTGGATCTGCAGTGCGGGCAACATGGCCTCCGTGGTGGCGCGTGCGTGCCGGGCCGGGCATCCGCAGGTCGTCCCCGGCCAGCACGGGACGATACCGCACCGGGTCCGGTCAGTGGTTGTGGCGGTCCTGCGCCCGCTCCAGCGGCAGTCGGACCAGGTCGAGCGCCGCGTCCGCGCCACGCCGGACCAGCACGCCGAAGTCCTCGGAGCACCGCTTGGGGATCGGCTCGAGCACGTAGTCGGCCGGGTCCTGGCGGCCGGGGGGGCGGCCGACGCCCAGGCGGACGCGCAGGAAGTCGGGCGAGGAGAGCGCCTTCACGATATCCTTCAGGCCGTTGTGCCCGGCTGTGCCGCCGTCGCGGCGCACCTGGATCTTGCCATCGGCCAGGTCGATGTCGTCGTGCACGACGACGACCCGCTCGACCGGGGTCTTGTAGTAGCGGGCGAGCAGCGACGCCGGCCCGCCCGACTCGTTGACGTAGCCGTTGGGCCGGGCGAGCACGATGCGCGTCTCGCCGTCGCGGACCTCGGCGACCAGCGCCCGGTTGCGCGAGGCGCGCAGCCGCACGCCGAAGCGCTCGGCCAGGACGGCCACCGCCATCGCGCCGGCGTTGTGGCGCGTGTTGGCGTACTGGTCGCCCGGGTTGCCGAGCCCGAGCACGATCCAGGGGGCCGCGTCGGCCAGGTCGTCGGCCATGTCGAGGTTGCCTCGGGGATCAGGACCCGGCCGCCGGGCCCTCGCCCCCGGCCGCCGACGGCGCTCCGCCCTCGCCCTCGGCCGCCTCGGCCGCGGCCGCCTCGGCCTCCGCCTCGGCTGCTTCGGCCGGGGCGGCCGGCGCCACGACGGAGATGACCGGCAGCTCGGGGTCGTCGACGATGCTCGCCCCGGCCGGGGCGGTCAGGTCGCCGACGCGCAGCACGTCGCCGATGCCGAGCCCGGAGACGTCGGCCTCGATCGACTCGGGCACGCGGGTCACCTCGGCCTCGACGTTGACGTGGTGGAGCTCGTGGGCGGCCATGCCGCCCTCGCGCACCCCGGGCGCCTCGCCGACCAGGTGCACCGGGATCTGGACGGTGACCTGCTCGCCGCGGCGCACGAGCAGGAAGTCGACGTGGATGAGGGTCCCCCGTACCGGGTGGCGCTGGATCTCCTTGGCCAGGGTCAGGTGCCTGGCCCCGTCGACCTGGAGCTCGAGCAGGACGTTGGCGCCGGCCTCGGTGCGCAGCGCGTGGGTGAGCGCGCGCGCGTCGATCGTCAGGTTCAGCGGCGTCATCCCGTGGCCGTACAGCACGGCGGGCACCTTCCCGGCGGCGCGCGCCCGGCGGGCGGGCCCCTTCCCGGTCGCCGTGCGCGTCTCGGCGGCAAGCTGGTACTCGGACATTGGGGTAGGGCCTCCTCGGACGGGGTCTGCGACGGTCAGGGTCTGCAACCGACAGGGTCGGCGACGGTGTCACGCCGGCACACGAAAGAGCCCCGGCACGCAGGCGGGGCGGTCGCAGGGTAGCAGTCCCCGCGTCCCGGCCTCAACCCGTCCCTGCTGGTCGGCCCGGCATCCTCGGGTGCCCCGGTGGTGTGGCGGGCTCAGGCGCTTTGGTCGAAGGCGGGGCCCTGCGCTGCTCGATCAGGTCGAAGACGGCGGCCTCCACCGCGCCTTGGAAGCTGGGCTCGCCGTACTGCCCCACGTCGCCGAGTGCCTCCAGCGTCGGCGATCGTGCGCCCGGACCGGTAGCGGTCGAAGATCCGAGGGTCGATGTAGGCGGCGCGGCACACCGCCGGGGTGTTGCCCAGATAGTGGGCGACCTCCTTGACCGCCCGGGCCATGGCCCTGGTCCGGGCGGTCGGTGACCCGGCCGCCGGCCAGGTGCTCGGCTACGCGCTCGCGCAGCTCGGGCAGGGCTCGCGCGAACTCGAGCATGTGATCGAACTTGGCCGCGTCCCGCCGGGCCCGCCAGGCCTCGTGGTACAGGTACTGGCGCCGCCCGGCCGCGTCGGTGCCGACGGCCTGCAGGTGCCCGTTGGGGACCGGGCAGATCCACACGTCCCGCCAGGCCGGTGGGATCGTGAGGGCGTCGATGCGGGCCAGGGTCTGCGGGTCGCTGACCGGCTGCCCGTCGGCGTCCAGGTACACGACGCCGCGGCCGCGGCGCTGCCGCGTGATGCCCGGGCGCGAGCAGTCCACTCGCCGGATCCTTGTCATTGCCGCCCGCATTCCCTTCCGGCCGGCATGCAACCTCGTCCTGCGCTCGGCCTTGCCTCCCGGCGACCCGGCCCGACCCTAGCGACCGGAGCTGCGTGGCTTGGTCGACGGGCCGGGGCCGGGATCCGACCCGGCCACGTTCTGGGCTCCGCTCAGCCAGTAGGTGGGTGGCAGCCCGCCCGCCTCCGACTGGAAGCGCGGGCCGGTCATCGGGCCCGGGTTCTCGTCGCCCACGAAGGCCAGGAAGCGACCGGCCGCCTCCCGGTCGGAGGCGGCCAGCCCACCGTCGCCGGCCATGCCGGCCAGCCTGGCCCGCACCTCCGCGACTTGGCCCCGGAAGGCGCCCCCAGGATGGACGACGACCACCTCGCTGTCGCCTGTCGTGTAGATCCCCCAGAAGCCGGCGTCGGTCTGGGCGATCTGGGTCGCCTGGGTGAGCTCCTGGTCGCCGACGGCCACCGGCCGGCCGGTGTCACCGAAGCGTATGGTGTCGCGTCCGAACTCGTGCATCACCGTCCCGTCCTCTCGCGTTCGCCCTGCGGCCGGCGCTGCTCGGCCGGTGTCAGCCAGCGTGCCGTGCCGATCCGGCCGGCGGCGTCGAACGACAGCTCGACCACCCGGTCGCCTCCGTCCTCGGGCGGGTCGGAGCGGATCGATTCCGTCATCGCGGTCCTCCTGGGCATGCGGGCACGGCGTCGTCCCGGTAGGCGTTCCCCACGGGCGGGACGTTCGAACCGTCCGCCGGTGGTCGGGCATGTCCGCTCGCGCGGTCCAACCGTGCGCCCGACGGGCCGGTGCCGGCCGGGTCAGCCCTGGGGGGTCGCCTCGCCGGCGGCGTCGCCGGCCAGGATGCGCGCCAGGTCGAAGCGCACCGGCCGCTCGAGCTGCTGGTAGGTGCACGATCGGGGCTCCCGGTCCGGCCGCCAGCGTCTGAACTGCGCGGTGTGCCGGAAGCGGCGGCCCTCCATGGAGTCGTAGCCCACCTCGACCACCAGCGACGGGGCGAGCGGCTCCCAGGACAGGTCCTTCTTGGCGTTCCAGCGGGACGGCTCGCCGCCGGGGATGCGCTCGGAGTGCACCGCGCCGAGCCAGGGGTGCCGGTCGCCCGGCCCGAGCCGGTAGGGGGCGAGCTCGTCCAGCAGCTCGCGGCGGCGAGCCATCGGGAACGACGCGGCGACCCCGACGTGCTGCAGCGTGCCGGTGTCGTCGTACAGGCCGAGCAGCAGGGAGCCGACCACCGGGCCGCTCTTGTGCCAGCGGAAGCCTGCGACCACGCAGTCGGCCGTGCGCTCGTGCTTCACCTTGAACATGACCCGCTGGTCCGGCACGTACGCCAGGTCGCGCGGCTTGGCCACGATGCCGTCCAGCCCGGCGCCCTCGAAGCTGCGGAACCAGCGCTGGGCCAGCTTCACCGAGCCGGTCGACGGGGTCAGGTGGACCGGCGCCGCCACGCCGTCCAGGGCCGCGGCGAGCGCGGCCCGGCGCGTGGCGAACGGCTCGTCCATGAGCGAGCGGTCGTCGACGGCCAGCAGGTCGAACGCGATGAACGAGGCCGGCGTCTGGCGCGCCAGCAGCTCCACCCGCGAGGCGGCCGGGTGGATGCGCTGCTGCAACGCCTCGAAGTCGAGCTGCCGGTCCCGCACCACGATGATCTCGCCGTCCACCACGCAGCGCAGCGGCAGCCGCTCGCGCAGCGCCGCGGTGACCTCCGGGAAGTAGCGGGTGAACGGCCGCTCGTTGCGGCTGCCGAGCTCCACCTCGTCGCCGTCCCGGAAGGCGATGCAGCGGAACCCGTCCCACTTGGGCTCGTACAGCATGCCGTCCGGCAGGATCGCCACGGGCTTGGCGAGCATGGGCTTGACCGGCGGCATGACGGGCAGATCCATACTGGGCATTCTGCCCGTGCCGCAGCCCGGTGCGCGAGGGCCGCGAAGGCCGCCGGACCCTGCGGCGCCTTCGCGGCGCGCGGCGCTGCGCGTTGCTGCGCCTACGCGTCGCTCGAGATGACCTGGATGAGGTCGCCGGCCCGCTCGTCGGGCAGGCTGCGTGCGATGTCCGCCACGGCGACGATGCCGACCAGGTCGTGGCCGTCGATGACCGGCAGCCGGCGGACCCTGTGCTCGGCCATCGTCTTCAGCGTCTCGTCGAGGGAGTCGTCCGCCCCGATGGTCACCGGCTTGCCCTGCGCGAGCTCGCCGGCCCTGGTCGAGGCCGGGTCCTTGCCCTGGGCGAGCGCCTTCACCACGATGTCACGGTCGGTGAGCATGCCCTTGAGGCGGTTGTCCTCCCCGCAGATCGGCATGGACCCCACGCCGAGCTGGGCGAGCTTGCGGGCCGCATCGAGCAGCGTCTCGTTCTCGCCGACGCATTCCGGGCGGGGGCTCATGATCTCACGTACGACCTTCGCCATCGGTTCGCTCTCCTCTCATGCTCGGTTGTCTCGTATGCTTGCGGGCCTTGCCGCCGGGCGGGTCGGGCAAACCGGATCGTGCGTCACCTGCTCGTCCGCGCGGTCGCCTTGGCCTGCTGCTCGTGGACGCCCTCGGCGAACTCCTCGACGATCTTGGCGCAGAAGGCCGGCAGGTCGTCGGGCTTGCGGCTGGAGACCAGGCCGTTGTCGGTGTGGACCTGCTCGTCCACCCAGATGCCGCCCGCGTTGGCGATGTCGGTCCGCAGGCTCGGCCACGACGTCAGCGTCCGGCCCTTGAGCACGCCGGCCTCGACCAGCGTCCACGGGCCATGGCAGATGACCCCGACCGGCTTGCCGGCCTCGAAGAACGACCTGATGAAGCGCACGACGTCGCCGTTGGTGCGCAGTCGGTCCGGGTTGGCCACCCCGCCCGGCAGCACCAGGCCGTCGTAGTCGTCGGCGCTCGCCTCGGCGGCGCTGACGTCGACCTTGAAGGTGTCGCCCTTGTCGAGGTGGTTGAAGCCCTGGATCTGGTCGGTCTGGTCGGAGACCAGGAACGCCTGAGCGCCGGCCTGCTCGACCGCCTTGCGTGGTTCGGTGTACTCGACCTGCTCGACGCCGTCGGTGGCCACGAACGCGATCTTCTTGCCTTGCAACGCTCCTGCCACGAGATACCTCCCCGTTGCCTGGAGACGGATGATCCCTACCATGTCCGCCTGCCCGCCGCCCGAGCCGGTAAACGCCTTCGGCCGGCCGGCCGAGGGCAGCCCGGAACCGCGGACGACCTCGCCGAGATGGCTCGACAGGGGCCCTACAGGGTCGGCAGGGCTCTACAGCTGGTTCTGGTCGTTGAAGATGTCGGAGACGCTCGCGTCCTCGAAGACCGCCCTGATCGCGTCGGCCAGGATGTCGGCGATCGACAGCACGACGATCTTGTCCAGGCGGCACTCGGGCGCCAGGGGCAGCGTGTTGGTCACGACCACCTCGCTGATCGGCGCGTTCTTCAGCCGGTCGATGGCCGGGCCGGAGAAGATGCCGTGGGTGGCCGCGGCGATGACCTGCGCGGCGCCGACCTCCACCAGCACCTCGGCGCCCCGCACGACGGTGCCGGCCGTGTCGATCATGTCGTCGATGATCACGCACGGCCGGCCCCGCACCTCGCCGACGACCTCGCGCACCTCGACGGCGTTGGCCACCTCGCGGGAGCGGCGCTTGTGCAGGAAGGCGAGCGGGGAGCCCAGTATCCCGGCCAGCTTCTCGGCGGTCTTGACCCGCCCGGCGTCGGGGGCGACCACGACCAGGTCCGGGCCGTGGTGCTCGCGGACGTGGTCGGCCAGCGGCGGCAGCGCAGTCAGGTGGTCGACCGGCCCGTCGAAGAACCCCTGGATCTGGCCGGAGTGCAGGTCGATGGTGATGAGCCGGTCGGCCCCGGCCGCGTAGAACAGGTCGGCGATCAGCTTGGCCGTGATCGGCTCCCGCGAGCGGCCTTTCCGGTCCTGCCGCGAGTAGCCGTAGTACGGCATGACCGCGCTGATGCGCTTGGCCGAGGCGCGCTTGAGCGCGTCGATCATGACGAGCTGCTCCATGATGCGCTCGTTGACCGGCGCCGAGTGGGTCTGGATCACGAACGCGTCGGTGCCGCGCACGCTCTCGCCGAAGCGGACATAGGTCTCGCCGTTGGCGAAGTCGCGCACGTCCACCGAGCCGCACTCGATGCCGAGGCGCCCGGCCACCTCGGCGGCCAGCTCCGGGTTGGATCGCCCGGAGAACAGCATCAGGTGTCGCCGGCCGAGCGTCTCGACCATCTTGGGCGCCGTGTGCGTCACTGCCAGCCTCCCCGGTCCCCGACCGGTCTTCCCCGGGCTCACGAGCTGTTCCGCTCCCGCCGGCGCCGGCGGCGACGCGCGACCCAGCCTTCGATCAGGCGCTGCTCGGCGCGCTCGATGGCCAGTGCGCCGGGCGGGACGTCCTTGGTGATGGTCGAGCCGGCCGCCGTCTGCGCCCCGTCGCCAACGGTGAGCGGCGCTACGAGCATGGTATCCGATCCGATGAAGGCGCCGTCGCCGACGACCGTGCGGTGCTTGTCGATCCCGTCGTAGTTGACGAACACGGTGCCCGCGCCGACGTTGACGTCCGCACCGATCTCGGCGTCGCCGACGTAGGTCAGGTGGGGCACCTTCGAGCCGGCCCCGACCCGCGAGTTCTTGACCTCGACGTAGGTGCCGACCTTGCTCTGGGGTCCCAGCTCGGCGCCGGGGCGCAGGTAGGCGAACGGGCCGACTTGGGCGCGGGCGCCGATGCGGGCCGACTGGCCGACCGTCTGGGCCACGACCGCCTCGTCGGCCACCGTGCAGCCGACCAGGCGCGTGTTCGGCCCGATCCGGCAGCCCGACCCGATCCGGGTTCCGGCCTCCAGGAAGGTGAGCGGCTCGAGCACCGAGTCGGCGCCGACCTCGACGTCGACGTCGACATAGGTGGTGGCCGGGTCGACCACGGTGACCCCGTCGGCCATGAGCCTGGCCAGCAGGCGCCCGCGCAGCACGCGCCCGGCCTCGGCGAGCTGCGCCCGGTCGTTGACGCCGCGCGCCTCGACCTCCGGCCCGGTCCAGGCGGCCACGCGCCCGCCGGCCGGCCGCACCAGCGGCAGCAGGTCGGGCAGGTAGCGCTCGCCCTGGTCGTTGTCGGGCACGAGGTCGGGCAGGCGGTCCAGGAGGGGCCGGTCGAACACGTACATGCCGGCGTTGACCTCGCGGATGGCCCGCTGGCGCTGGTCGGCGTCGCGCTCCTCGACGACGGCGGCGACCAGCCCGTCACCGTCCCGCAGCACCCGGCCGTAGCCGGTCGGGTCGTCCACCGTGCAGGTCAGCAGCGTCATGCTGGCGCGCTGGCGGCGGTGGGTGGCGAGCAGCCGCTCCAGTGTCGCCGGCGTCACCAGCGGCGTGTCGCCGTACAGGACGAGCACCTCGCCGCGGTCGGGCAGTGCCGGCAGGGCGGCCGCCAGCGCGTCGCCGGTGCCCCGCAGCTCCTGCTGCACGGCGAACTCGACCGGCCCGAGGTCGAACCGCGCCGCCGCGGCGCGCACCTCGTCGGCGCCCCGGCCGATGACCAGCACGGTGCGGTCGGCGCGAAGGCGGTGGGCGGCGGCCAGGACGTGCCAGACGAGCGGCCGCCCGGCCAGGGGATGCAGCGGCTTCGGGATCGACGAGCGGAAGCGCTTGCCCTCCCCGGCGGCGAGCACGACGACGCTGAGACCCATGCGCTGCTCCTGGTGATCGCTTGTCCAGATGGTCGGGCCCGGTTCGGCGCTGCTGGCGGGCAAGGATTCGAACCTTGACCTGACGGCTCCAAAGGCCGCCGTGCTGCCGTTACACCACCCGCCATGGCTCGCGGCGCCCTGCGCATGGTACCCGGGTCGGCGCCGCCAGGAGGCCGGCGCCACCCTGGGGCGAGCGGCCGACGGTCAGCCGAAGGTCACCCCGGGGACCGGGCCGCGGGCGACCTCCAGCCGGGCGAAGACCGGCCGGACGGCGCGCGCCAGGCGACGTGCCTGCTCCTCGTCGCGGGCAAGGCCGAGCAGGGTCGGGCCGCTGCCGCTCAGGACCGCGCCGAGCGCGCCGGCCTCCAGCAGCCGCTGCTTGTTGCGCGCCAGGTGGGGGGCCAGGTCGAAGGCGGCCGCCTCGAGGTCGTTGTCCAGCAGCGCCCCGATCCGCTCGAGGTCGCCGGCCTCGAGCGCGTCCAGCAGGGCGGCGGGCCGGCGGCCCTCCAGCGGGCGGGCCAGGCCAAGCTCGTCGAAGCGGGCGTAGACCAGCGCGGTGGGCAGCGACTCGGCGTCGATGCCGACCACCCACCAGCAGGTGGCCTTGGCCGGGACCTCCTGCAGCTTCTCGCCCCGGCCGCGGCCGAGCCGGGTGCCGCCGGTCAGGCAGAACGGCACGTCGGTGCCGACCTCGACGGCCATGGCGTGCAGGTTCACCCGTGGCAGGTGCAGGTCCCAGAGCCGGTCGAGCGCGAGCAGCGCGGCCGCCCCGTCGGCGCTGCCGCCGCCGCAGCCGGCGCCCACCGGGATGCCCTTGCGCAGCCGGAAGCGTGCGCCGGGCAGGTCGCGCGAGCGGCGGGCAAGCTCCCGGGCGGCCACGAGCACCAGATTGGACTCGGCCGGCGGGAGCCCTTCGCCTTCGACCTCGAGCTCCAGCCCCTCCGGGGTGAGCTCGACCTCCAGATCGTCCCACAGCCCGATCGACTGCAGCACCGTCACGACCTCGTGGTAGCCGTCGGGACGGCGCTCGCCGACGAGCAGCGCCAGGTTGATCTTGGCCGCCGCATGGGCGCGCAGGCGCGGCGGCGTGCCGGTCGAGGGCTGCTGGCTGGACACGTGCTCCTCCCGAACTCGGCCGGTCCAGGCAAAACGCGGGCATGGTATGCCGCGCCCCCGACGGCTTCAACGCAGCGGAGGCGGTGGGCCTCCGCCCGCAGGGCATGACCGGCGGACGGCACGGGGCGGCGGCGGGCAGCGGGCGGCGGACGGCACGGGGCCGGGCAGCGGGCGGCGGCGGGCAGCGGGCGGCGGCGGTCAGCGCAGGGCGCGGGTCAGCGCGGCGAACGCGGCGACGTCGAGCAGCTCGGCCCGCAGCGCGAGGTCGACGCCGGCGGCCCGGCCGGCCGCCTCGACGGTGGCCGGATCCAGGCCGAGGCGCCGCAGGGCGTTGCGCAGCGTCTTGCGCCGCGACGAGAAGGCGGCGTCGACCACGCTGGCCAGCGCGGCGAAGGGCAGGCCCTCCAGGGCGGGATGGACCCGCCGGCGCAGCCCGATGACGACCGAGTCGACGTGCGGCTCCGGGATGAACACGTGGCGGGAGATCGGGCCGAGCACGCGCGCCTCGGCCAGGGCGGCGACCTTGACGCTGGGGGCGCCGTAGGACGGGGACCCGGGTGGGGCGGCCAGGCGCTCCCCGACCTCGCGCTGGACCATGACCGTGATCGAGGTGAAGGCGGGGAACTCGGCGAGCACGCGCAGCACGAGCGGCGCCGCGATGTTGTACGGCAGGTTGGCGACCAGCCGGCCCGCCTCCGGCACCAGCCTGGAGGGGTCCGGGGAACCCCAGGGGGGTGCCCCGGTCGATCGGGAGGGGTCCGGGGAACCCC
>JBIOYL010000294.1:0-7740 GCA_044870185.1 Actinomycetes bacterium
TCATCTCGTCGGCGGCGGCAGCGGTACGCGCCGACCACACCAGCGGCTCGGGCCGGGCCGGCTCCTCGGTTCTGGGGACCGGCGGCGCCTCTTCGAGCACCACGTGGGCGTTGGTGCCGCCGATGCCGAACGCGCTCACACCGGCCCGCCGAGTACGCCCGGCCTGGCGCGGCCAGCTGCGCAGGCCGGTGACCACTTCGAGCCCGGCCTCGCCGGCGGCGAGCTGCGGGTTGGGTTCGGCCAGGTTGAGCGTGGGCGGGATCTCGTCGTGGGAGAGGGCCAGCGCGGCCTTGATGAGGTTCGTGACGCCCGCCGCCCTGTCCAAGTGGCCCAGGTTGGTCTTGATGGATCCGATCAGCAGCGACTGGCCGCGGAACACCTGCTGGAGCGCGGCCAGCTCGGCGGCGTCCCCGAGCGCGGTGCCGGTGCCGTGCGCCTCGACGTAGTCGATGTCGGCGGGGGTCAGGCCGGCGCTGGCCAGCGCCTCGGCGATGACGGCGGCCTGCCCCTGTACGCCGGGTGCGGTGAAGCCGACCTTGCGCCCGGCGTCGTTGTTGACCGCCCAGCCACGGATGACCGCATAGATCTGGTCGCCGTCGGTGAGAGCGTCCTCCAGCCGCCGCAGCGCGACCACGCCCACGCCGCTGCCGAGCGGGCTCCCGAGACCGCCGGCGTCGAAGGCGCGGCATTCGCCGTCGGGAGGTGCGATGCCGCCTTGCTGGTACACGTACCCGACCCGGTGGGGCACGTTGACCGCGACGCCGCCGGCCAGTGCCAGGTCGCATTCGAAGCTCGCCAGACTGGTGGCCGCCGCGCACACCGCGACGAGCGAGGTCGAGCAGTAGCTCTGCACGCCGTAGCTGGGACCGGACAGGCCCAGCGCGTGCGCCACGCGGGTGGTGAGCGAGTCCTTGTCGTTGGCGAGACCGAGCGCCAGCTCGCCCATGACGGCGCCCATGCCGCTGGGCAGCAGGTTGTTCTGCAGGTAGGAGCTGTGGGCGCAGCCGCCGAACACTCCGATCGCGCCGTCGAACCGCTTGGGGTCGCAGCCCGCGTCCTCCAGCGCGGCCCAGCTGTGCTCCAGGAAGAGCCGGTGCTGCGGGTCGAGGATCTGGGCCTCCTTGGGGCCGAACCCGAAGAACGCCGCGTCGAACAGCTCCACGCCGTCGATGACCGGGCCGGCCTTGACATAGGCGGGGTCTTCCAGCAGTTCCTCCGGCACCCCCTCGGCGCGCAGCTCGTCGTCGGTGAACCGGGTGATCCCGGACGCCCCGGCCCGGATGGCCGACCAGAGCTCGGCGACGTCGGACGCCCCGGGGAAGCGGCCGGACATCCCGACGATCGCGATGTCGGTACCCGGGCTCTCGATGTCGTCGTTCACGTCCACCGTCCTCATTTCCGGTTGCTCGAACGGGCCTGGCGGCGCCGCTGCCCTCGCGCCGAACCGCTGGTGAGCGCTGCGGTCGGGCCGGCCCCGTCGAGGGCCGCCGCGAACTCGGCGACGGTCGGGTGCTCGAACAGCAACGCGGGCGGGACGGGCCGTCCGAGGTCCCGCTCGATGGCGAGCACCATGGCCATGCCGAGCAGCGAGTTGCCCCCGAGATCGAAGAACGGGTCGTGCACGCCGACCTGGTCGATGCCGAGATTGACGCCCCACAGCTCGGCCATCCTGGCCTCGGATTCCGTGCGCGGCGGCACGTAGTCGGTGCGCAGTTGCGGGCGTGGGAACCGCTCCCCCTTGGGTACGGCGGCGCCGACGAGGTCCTCCAGGTCGAGCATGGCGGACCAGGCGCGCAGGACCTCGTCCAGCGGCTGCCCGACCGCCAGCACGCTGCCGTGCCCGCCGGCCACGATCCGGTCGAGCAGCGCGCATCCGGCGTCGTCGGCGAAGCCGTGGCGGGCGCGGTAGCCGGCCACCCGGTCCGCCAGGCCACCGGCCGTCTTGAGCCCTTCCGCCTGCCAGGCGTCGTGCCGCCACGGGCCCCAGGCGACCGAAACGACCCGGGTGGAGGGTGCGCCGGCGGCCAGGGCCTGGCCGTACGCGTCGAGGAGGGTGTTCGCCGCGCAGTAATCGGCTTCGCCGACGCCGCCGTACGCCGTGACGGCCGAGGAGTACAGCACCAGCAGCTCCGGGCGCTCGTCACCCGCGCCGGTCACCAGTTCGGCGAGCGGGCCCATGGCGAGCACCTTGGGCGCCAGCACCCGCCCGGCCTCGGCCGGCGTGCGGCGGCGCAGCATGCCCTCGGCGGGGAGCCCGGCCGCGTGGATCACGCCGTGCAGCCCGCCGAAGTGCTCTCGAGCGCGGCGGAGCGCGGCCCGGAACCGGTCCGGTACGCCGGTGTCGGCGGTGAGCAGCAGCACCTCGGCACCTGCCGCCTCCAGCTCGGCCACATCACGACGAGTCCGCGCGACCCGATCCGCGTCCGGCCCCGGAGCGTCACCCGACGACCCCAACGGGGTGCCGCCGACCAGGGCCGCCGCTTCCGGCCCTGGGGCGTCGCCCGGCTGCCCCAGCGGGGTGCGGCCGACCAGGGCGAGACGGCGCACGCCTGCCCGGACGAGGTGCCTGGCCAGGGCCAGGCCGAGGCCGCGGGTGCCGCCGGTGATGAGGTATGCCCCGTCGGTCCGCCAGACCTGCGGCGGGGGCGCCTCATCGGGGACTTCCGTCCAGCCGCGGAGCCAGCGACGACCGCGCCTCCAGCCGGTCAGCGGGTCGGCGGCCGCCAAGGTGACGCCTTCCGCCGGGGGAGCCAGGAGCTCGCGGGCGAGCTGCGCGGCCGTGGTCGTGGCGGGCGAGCTCGCCTCGGCGTCCAGGTCCACGCCGCTCCAGGTCAGTCCGGCGTACTCGTGCCTGGCCGCGCGCCCGAGCCCGTGCGCCAGCGACTGGTGCGGGGCGGTCACGTCACCGCCGAGGATCTCGGTCGCCCCGCGGCTCACGGTCAGCAGCCGCCCCGGCCGATCGCCGAGTGCCTGTAGGGCCAGCATGAGGCTGTCGAAGCCGTACCCGACGGCGGCCCGAAGCTCGTCGTCACCGGGCAGCTCCGCGGCGGCGGCCAGGCTCCACAGGTGGGCCACGTGCACCGGCCCCGGCGGCAACCGGTCGAACACCTCGGCATAGTGCTCCGGCACCGCCGGGTCGATGGTCAGGCGGCGGCCCTCACGGCGCGGCCCGGCACCGGCCACCACCTCCACGACGGGTGTCCCGGACGCGGTGGCCAGATCGGCCAGCGCCGATCCGACGCCCTCGGGGTCGGCGAAGATCACCAGAGGGCCGGGCAGCTTCATCGCGGTCGGGAGGCCGGCGAAGGCGGGGTCTCGCTGCCAGCTGGGGACGTAGGTGAAGCCGAATGGCTCCACGGCGGGCGATGCCGCGATCTGCCCCGGATGCCCCGGCTCACCCAGCCGGGGCCGCCCGGTCTGCCCAGTCTCCCCGTGGTGCCCCGGCTGCCCAGTCTCCCCGTGGCGCCCTGGCTGCCCGTAGTCCCCTGACTGCGCGAACGGCCCTGGCTGCCTGTGGTCTCCTGGCTGCGCGTGGCGTTCTGGCCGCCCGTCGTCTCCTGGCTGCGCGTGGTCTGCCGGCTGCCCGTGGCGTCCTGGCCGCCCGTGGTGTGCGGGCTGGGTGGGCTCGGGCCAGAACCGGGTTCGCTGGAACGGGTACGTCGGCAGGCTCAGCACGCGGCCCCTGGTGGGCCGGGTGCGTTCCCAGGTGACCTCGGCACCCAGCTCCCACAGGGCGGCGCACGAGGCCAGCAGGTCGGCGTGGGCGTCACGAGGCCGCCCCGTGGTCCAGTACGGCGGCAGCGTGCCGAGGACGGCGGTAGCGGATCCGCCGGTCATGCTCTGGCGTACGAGCCCGCCCAGGGTCTGGCCCGGCCCCAGCTCGACGAACGCGGTGACGTCTCGGTCCAGGCAGTGCCGTACCCCGTCGGCGAAGCGCACCGTGCCGACGAGCTGGTCCGCCCAGTACGAGGTGCCGGTGGCCTGCTCGGCGGTGAGCGGCTCGCCCGTGAGGTTGGACACGATGGGGATGGTGGGCGCCTGCCGTTGGACGCCCTCCAGCACCGCGACCAGCTTCTCCCGCGCGGGCTGCAGGAGCACGGAGTGGAACGCGTGCGCGGACCGCAGGGGGCGGCAGGCCAGGCCGTCGCCGGTCAGCACGGTGGTGGCCGTCTCGATCTCCGCCGGGAGGCCGCTGAGCACGGTCATGGCCGGGCCGTTGCGGGCCGCGACGTCCACCTCGGCCCCGGCCGCGGTGAGCACAGCGCGGATGCGGTCCTCTGGGGCGGCGACCGAGACCATGCGGCCCGCCGGCACGGCACTGATGAGGTGGGCCCGCTCGACGACCACGCGCAGGGCGTCTTCCACCGTGAACACCCCGGCCAGGGTGGCGGCGACGTACTCGCCCAGGCTGTAGCCGAGGAGCAGGTCAGGCGTGACTCCCCAGTGTTGGAGGAGGCGGGCTAGGGCGTACTCGACCGTGAAAAGAAACGGGTGCGCGACCGGGGCGTGGCCGAGCGGGTCGTCGCTGTCGGCTGACCGGGTGTCGTCGGCCCGGCCCAGGAGGACGGCCAGGTCGGCGGGGTGGTGGTCCGCGGCGGGGCCCGTGACGAAGGGGCGCAGGTCGTGGCCCGACTGCCGTCTGACCAGGTCGACGCACTGGCCCACGGCCTCGGCGTAGACGGGCTCCCTGGCGTACAGCTGACTGCCGAGACCGGCGTAGTGATCGCCGACTCCGGGGAGCAGGAACGCTGTGCGCGGGCGGCCTTTGACCCATTGCCCGCCGCCGTTCTCGGCGGTGTCCCGCAACCGCCGTACCGCCTCGTCGAGGTCGGCGCAGACCAGGGCGCGGCGGTGATCGTGCTGGGCGCGGCCGGTCTGGAGGGTGTGGGCGAGATCGCCGAGCGCCGTACCGGGCCGCTCGGCCAGCCGGTCCGCCAGCCGCGCAGCCTGTTCCCGCAGCGCGACGGCACTGGCCGCCGACACCGGCAGGACCTGCTGACGACCATCCGAAACGCCCTCCGTCGGAGCGCCCGACAGGCTGGGGGCGGACTCCAGGACGACGTGGGCGTTGGTGCCCGACAGGCCGAAGGAGCTGACGCCCGCCAGTCGCGGAGCGTCCGGCAGTGGCAGGGCGGCGGTGACGGGCTGGACGCTGCCGTCCTCTGGGATGGCCGTGGCCGGAGTGGTCAGGTTGAGGCTGGGCGGGATCAGGCTGTTCTCGAGGATCAGCACCGTCTTGATGACACCGGCCACTCCGGCGGCGGCCTGGGTGTGGCCGATGTTGGTCTTGACGGCGCCCACCCGGAGTGGCCGTTCAGGGGAGCGGTCGCCGAAGACGTCGTGCAGCGCCGACAGTTCGATGGCGTCGCCCAGGTGGGTGCCGGAGCCGTGCGCCTCCACGTACTCGATCTCGCCGGGGGTCACGCGGGCGGCCTCGAGGGCGCGGGTGATGACGTCGGCCTGCGCGCGACGGCTTGGTGCGGTGAGCCCGTTGCTGCGGCCGTCCTGGTTGACCGCGGAGCCGCGGAGTACGGCCCGGATCCGGCGGCCGTTCGCCAACGCCTTGGACAGCGGCTCCAGCACGAGCAGGCCGCCGCCCTCCCCCATGACGTAGCCGTCGGCCCGCTCGTCGAACGTCTTGCCCAGGCCGTCCGGGCACATCATCAGCCCGGCGCAGGCCTGGAGGTAGGTCGTCGGGTGCAGGGTCAGGGAGGCGCCCCCCGCGAGAGCCAGGTCGCACTCGCCCCTGCGAAGGCTTTCGGCGGCCAGGTGAATCGCGGTCAGGGACGAGGAGCAGGCGGTGTCGATGGCGGCGGTGGGGCCGTTCAGGTCAAGGTGGTACGCGATGCGGCCCGCCGCGACGCTGGGCACCGCTCCCTGCCCGAGGTAGGGGTCGGAGGAGGCGGCGTCGCCCTGTCGTTCGATCTGCAGCCTGCCGTACTGGAGCGTGTCCATGAAGCCGACCATCACGCCGGTACGGCTGCCGGCCAGCCGCGAGGGCGCCAAGCCGGCGTTCTCCAGGCTCTCCCAGGCCAGTTCGAGCAGCAGGCGCTGGTGCGGGTCCATGCGTAGCGACTCGCGGGGCGAGAGCCCGAAGAACTCGGCGTCCCAGCCGGTGACGTCGTCCAGGAAGGCGCCGTACCTGGTGTACATGCCGCCAGGTACGCCCGGGGTCGGGTTGTAGTAGGCGTCGATGTCCCAGCGAGCGGGCGGCACCTCACGGACCGCGTTGTGGCCGCGCCGCAGCAGGTCCCAGAAGTCCTCGATCGTTTCGCCCCCGGGATAGCGGCAGGCCATGCCGACGATGGCGATGGGCTCGTGGGGGCGTTCCGCAAGCTCCGTGAGGCGCTGGCGGGTCTGGGCGAGCTCGACGGTCACGCGCTTGAGGTAGGCGCGGAGCTTTTCCTCGGTCCCCATCGGAAATGCCTTCCCGGTCGATCGTGGTCACAGTTCGTTGTCGATGAGGGCGAAGATCTCCTCGTCGGAGGCTGAATCGATCTTGTCCAACATGGTTTCGGCGGAGCTTTGCGGCGCCCCGAACATGGCCAGACCGCTCTGCAGCACGGCGACGAGCCTGCCGCGGACGGCCTCGCCGTCGTCCGTGGAGCGGCTGAGCATGGCGCCCACCCGTTCCAGGGCGCCGCGCAATGTCTCCTCGGGTGAGGGCGTGGCGGGAGCGAGCGTGGTGAACAGGTGGTCGGCGAGCGACATGACCGTGGGATGGTCGAACACGACCGTGGCGGGCAGCCGCAGGCCGGTGTCGGCGTTGAGCCGGTTCCGCAGCTCGACTGCGGTCAGGGAGTCGAAGCCGAGCTGGTTGAAGGCTTTCTCGACGCTGATCTTCTCGGCGCTGCTGTGCGCGAGGACGGCGGCCACATGGTCGCGTACCCGGTCGGTGAGGAGGCGCAGGCCCTCTTCCCTGGTCAGTTCGGCCAGCCGGGCCGTCAGCGAAGGGCTCTCGGCCTGCTCGCCGTCCGCCGCCCGCCGGATACCGCGGACGAGGCCGCGCAGCATGGGCGGCAACCCGCCGCTCCCGGCCCGGGACCGCAGCCCCGCACTGTCCCAACGGGCGGCCACCATCACCGGATCCGCACTGCCCAACGCCGCGTCGAACAACCCCAGACCCTGCTCCACCGTCAACGGAGCGATACCCGCCCGGCCCAGCCTGGCGATATCGGCCGCACCCAGCCCACTTGTCATCCCCGACGCGGCGTCCCACAACCCCCACACCACCGACACCGCAGGCAGACCACACTCCCGCCGATGCACCGCCAACCCGTCCAGGAAGGCATTGGCGGCGGCGTAATTACCCTGCCCCGCATTACCCAGCACCCCGGCAAGAGAAGAGAACAACACGAACAACGACACCGGCCGATCCCGCGTCAACTCGTGCAGATGCCAGGCGGCATCGGCCTTCGGCCCCAGCACCGCCCCCAGCCGATCCGGCGTCAGATCCTCCACCAGCGCGTCGTCCAACACCCCCGCCGCATGCACCACCCCGCCCAACACCGGAACCGACCCCAAAAGCGCCGCCAGCGCATCCCGATCCGACACATCACAGGCCGCCACCCGGGCCACGGCCCCCAGCCCCTCAAGCTCGCCCACCAGCGCACCCGCCCCCGGCGCCGCCAGACCACGCCGAGACACCAGCAACAGATCACGCACCCCATGCCGCGCCACCAGACGCCTGGCCACCAACGCACCCAGACCACCGGTCCCACCCGTCACCAACACCGTCCC